>SYOC01000367.1 GCA_005804965.1 Pseudomonadota bacterium | reverse complement strand
GGTGGCACTTGGTACTGGAACCGCTACCCCGGCGTGGCCTGCGA
The DNA here is from genome assembly GCA_005804965.1 of Pseudomonadota bacterium. Taxonomy (GTDB): domain Bacteria; phylum Desulfobacterota; class Binatia; order Bin18; family Bin18; genus SYOC01. The sequence continues at coordinate 8,355 of SYOC01000367.1, read as the reverse complement.
CGTGCCGGCGTACGATTATCTGCCGCTGCTCGACGAGATGGACTATGTGCCTAAGAGTCGCTACGCCAAAGGGCCGGAGATCCTTGGCCACTGTCAGGCGATTGCCAAAAAGTACAATCTCTACGAACTCGCCGTCTTCCAGACCACGGTCACTTCCACTGTCTGGGACGACACCGAGAAGCTGTGGCACATCTCGACGGATCGGGGCGACCATATGAAGGCGAAGTTCGTCGTCTGCGCCAACGGTACGCTCTCTAAGCCCAAGCTGTCCAAGATCAAGGGCATGGAAACTTTTAAGGGTTATTCCTTCCACACCTCACGATGGGACTATGACTACACCGGGGAGGATCTATCGAGACTCGCCGACAAGGTGGTGGGTATCATCGGCACCGGCGCGTCGGCAGTGCAAGCCATTCCCCGTCTTGGTGCCGCCGCCAAAGAACTCTACGTCTTTCAACGCACGCCATCTTCCATCGACATTCGCGACGACTGGCCGACCGACCCCAACTGGGCACGACGATTGCAGCCTGGGTGGCAGGCCGAGCGACGGAGACGTGCACTGATGGGACCGCAGCTCACTGCGGAGCAGAAGGCAGAGTTGGCTTCCCTGACGCGCGACGAAAAAATCCACCGCCAGGAAAATGCCAACATTGACCACATGATGCGTATCCATCGTCGTATCGAAGAGATCGTCCAAGACAAGGCAACCGCCGAGGCGCTCAAGCCCTGGTTCATGTTCATGTGTAAGCGTCCCTGTTTCGATGACATCTACCTGCCGACTTACAATCGACCCAACGTCCATTTGGTCGATACCCACGGCAAAGGCATCACCGAAATCACCGCAAAAGGTCCGGTGTTCGAGGGTAAACAGTACGAGATCGATGTGCTCATCTACGCTACCGGCTTCGAGGTACAGAAGACTGGCATTTACAACGACATCCGTGGCGAGGGTGGGGTCGAACTCAATGACAAATACCGCGACGGCATCCGCACCCTGTACGGTATCCACACCCAGGGCTACCCCAACCTCTTCGTTATGGGCGGCTACCAAGCGTCGTTCCAGTTCAATTTGACCGACATGCTGCAAACCCAAGGCGACCACATTGCCGAGTGCATCGACTACGTGCGCCGCCACGGCTATCAGACTATCGATGTCACTCCCGAAGCCGAGGAGTGGTGGGTGCAAGAAGTCATCAAGCATCGCGGCAAAACCACCCGCAACCAGGACTGCACCCCGGGCTACTACAACTTCGAGGGCGAGTTCAACCGCCGTCAGGATGGCAACTACAACGGCGGCTTCCTGCAGTACTACACCCACATGAAAGATGCGCGAGAGAAGGTGGGCGAACAGTTCGTTTTCACCAAGAAGTAAAGAACCAGGGTAAGGGGAGTTGAGCTCCCCTTCCTCTTCCTCTTCCTCCAGAGCATCCGTTCTCCCTCACCACATACTTTCTAGGAGGTTTCTTATGGCAGTGCCCTTTACTGGTGGTTGCGCCTGTGGCGCGATTCGTTACGAATGTACGGCTGAACCCCTTTATATGGGTAATTGTCACTGCCGCGATTGCCAACGCGCCACTGGCAGCGCTTACTTTCCCGCTGTCGGTGTAACTGAGGCAGCGTTTCATCTCACGACCGGGACTCCCGCAGTCTATAAAAAGCCAGCGGACAGCGGCCATACCATGCGCCGCATGTTTTGCGCTCAGTGCGGATCGCCGGTGTTCTTAACCAACTCGGCGCGGGAGAATTTGGTCGTGTTGTATGCTGGAAGTCTCGATGACCCCAGTTGGGTCCGACCGACACGAGACATTTACACCGCCAGCGCCCAACCCTGGGATCATCTCGATCCTACCCTGCCTAAATTCCCGCAGATGCCGACGCGGTAAGCGTACTGTCTTGCGTATCTTTTACCCACACACTTGCGGCTCGAAGTATTTCCTCATCTCCGCAAAACTTTGCCGTTGATGATATTGCAACTCGTCGAGCGGGTAGCGATGCTCGCGTCCGTACACGCAGTCGTAGCGGGCGTGGCAGAGGTCGGTGCAGTTCGTCGTGACACGTAGCCGATGCTGCACGCAGGCGGGAATGTCCCATCCCTTTTCCCCGGAAATCGCCTGGGCTGGGCAGGCTGCGATGCAAGTGCGTTCCTTACACGTTGAACAGGGGTTGAATCCCAATGCTTGTGGCGGAGCGGCAAGCTCCTGGTCAATGAGGATTGCCGCGCGTAACGCCATCCACGGACCATAGTGCGGATGGATGACGACGCCGAGAATGCTCGGTCCAGCGAGTGCCGCCGCACGGGCAAGGTGCATGAAGGAGACAGGCTCGCTCCAGAAACGGAACGGATACAGATAGCGATACTTCGCCTCTGTCGCTTGGAGGATCGGCGTCAACGTGGCCTCCAGCACCTTCACTGTGTACTCATCAAGAGGGTGTTCACGCTGTGTCAGATCGCCGGGGTGCGTGGTGCAGTGGGTACGAAAGCCGTGCCAAAAGTCTCCGCCGCCGTTGCCGATGACAATAATGGTTTTTGCCTCCGGTAATAGCGAGGTCACATAGTATTGCGGCGGTGCCAAGGCTTCATAGGTGGCGATCGTGGTCGTGCCAATCAGGTTGAAGCCGTAAGGGGCGACGGCATCGGTGAGATGTTGGAGAAGATCGCTCATCGGCTTCTTTACGGTGCTAGCGTGCGTCCTCTGCCGGGACATGTTTCTCGATATCCGCAACGAGACTGCGTGACCCGAGATAATGGCAGAGTCCGGCGAGGAGATCCCCGGCTGGGGCGATGAGTAAGGCATACTGCAAGAACGTTGGGTCGCCACTCAGGTCGGTGAGCTTGCCGACTATCATTGGCGATGCACCAGCAGCGAGGTTAATGACCAGGACGTAAAAAGCGACGGCGACGGCGCGAATCTCTGGTGCCACCAGATCGTGCATCAACGCCGAACCCGGCCCGAACCACACGGAACTGACGCAACTGCCAACAACGATGACGGGAATGAGCAATTCCGACGGGACGATAAAAAACATGCCGAGCAGGAACGGTGCCGTGAGAACACTGCGCAGCACCAGGATGAACATCCGTGCGTTTTTGCGCCGCGCCATCCAACGGTCCGCGAGTACGCCGCCGAGAAACGTGCCAACAAGACCGGCGACAACGGCACTCAAGCCGGTGACTTCGCCCGAGGTCTCGACACTGAAGCCACGCAAGCGCACCAGGAACGTCGGCAACCATACCGCAGGGGCGCTGACGGAAAAGCCGATGAGCGCCATGGCAATGAGGTGCCACCGTAAGGATGGCTTGGCGCGGATCGTCTTCCACAAGTGTCGGAAGGCATGTGACGAGGCAGTTGGTACACGTGGACGATCAGGATCATCCATCTGTCCACGCACTGGTTCACGGAGCCGCGACACCACAATGGCGAGCAACAAGCCTGGCACCCCGAGCGCGAAAAACGTCCAACGCCACCCCCACTGATGAGCGATCACGCCTCCTAAATACAACCCGAGGCCGTGGCCAATCGGTACGCCGCAATTGAACGCTGCTAGAATGGTGGAACGCTTCGCTGGAGGAAAATAATCGCTGAGAATCGTCTGTGCCGCTGGAGCGCACGACGACTCGCCGATGCCTACTCCGACCCGAATGGCGAAGAGCGACCAGAACCCGCGCGCCATCCCGCAGAGCGCAGTGAAGCCGCTCCAGACTGTTAACCCGATGGTAATGAGTCGCACCCGATGCCAACGATCCGCCACCCAGCCCAACGGCATGCCCATGAAGCTGTAAAATAAGGCGAACGGCAGTGCGCCAAGTGCGCCGAGCTGAGTGTCGGTCAGTTGCAAATCAGCTTTCAGGAGTGGGAACAGGATATAGACTGCTTGCCGGTCTACGAGGTTCAGAACGTTGACGCAGAACAGAACGCCCAGCACGTAGTAGGGATAGCGAGTCCCTGGTTCCGGATGTTGCATGGGTCCTTCATGACAGGGTCGCAGGCAAAAGTCAAAAGGTGAGCGTTGCTTTTAATATTTCACTTCGACGAGACAAAGCCCTTGAGGTGGGGCATTCAAGCCAGCCTGCCGACGGTCGTGGGCAGCAAAAATCCGCGCGAACTCGTCCACACTCAACGCACCGCGCCCGACATCGACGAGCGTGCCGACGATGTTGCGCACCATGTGACGCAAAAATGAACGCGCCTCCACGTCGTACAACAAAAAGTCTTCGTCTCGGTATACCCGACTGTGCAACATCGTGCGCTGCGGTCTGCGCTCCACTGAGTCCGAGCCGCGAAACGAGGAAAAGTCGTGATCGCCAATCAGCAGTGCTGCGGCGCGGTTCATCTCCTCGACCTGAAGTGGGTACGGAAAGTGCCAAGAGTAGTGTGCCCACAGTGGAGAACGCCAAGCTGCATTCCAGATGCGATAGCGATACCGACGGCTCGTCGCATCGCGGCGTGGATTAAAAGCATCTGGCACTTCTTCGACCCGTTTCACCGCAATGTCCAGGGGTAGGATCGCGTTCAAACTGTGCTGGAGCCGGTGCGGCTCCAGGTGTTTCACCGGCGTGAACGTGATGACTTGCCCAGAAGCATGGACGCCGGTATCTGTGCGGCCGGCGACGCGGACCCGTATCGGGGCAGCGAAGAGACGGGCAAGGGCAGCCTCAACCGCGCCCTGCACGGTCGGGGCGTTGGCTTGTAGCTGCCAGCCGTTGTATTGCGTGCCGTCGTATTCGAGCGTGAGTTTGAATTGCACGGGAGAAAGCTACGAAGTCAGTGCATCTCGATCCCGCCATCGACGTTGATGGCTTGGCCGGTGACGTTTTCGGCGGCGGCGAGGTAGACGGCGAGCTGACCAATGTCGTCCGGGGTCTGTGGGCGACCGAGCGGAATCATGCCTTTGATATACCGCTGCCAAGCGTCTTCTTTGCTCTCGCTAGATCGCTTCAACGTATCAGCCAAATACTCCCACATCTGCGTGCGTAAAATACCGGGGCAGATGGCGTTGACCCGCACGTTCGTTGCGGCCAGCTCCTTGGCGAGCGAGTTACTGAACCCCACGACGGCGAACTTCGAGGCGCAATAATGCGCGAGTCCGGCAGACCCATTCTTCCCGGCAATAGAGGCAATGTTGATGATGCAGCCTTTGCCTTGTGCCTTGAGCTTGGGAATTGCGGCTTGGCAGGAGAGGAAGACACCTTTGACGTTGACGGCAAATGTCACATCCCACATCTCCTCGTTCATGGTCTCGACCGGCGACACGCTGACCACGCCAGCGTTGCAGACGAGAATGTGCAACCCGCCGAGGCCGTCGATGGTTTCTTGCACCATCCGTTCGTTGTCGGCCTTCTGGCGCACATCAGCTTGAATAGCGATTGCCCGCCGACCCAAGGCGGTGATTTCGGCAACCGTCTTTTGCGCTTCGGTGAAGCCGCCGATGGTGGCGCTCGTGTATTGCTGCGCCGTGCTGGCAATGTGTTCGAGATCGGCAATGGCAACGTTAGCTCCGGCGTGCGCGAGCGCGAGCGCGATGCCACGTCCAATGCCACGGGCACCGCCGGTGACGAGGGCGACTTGTCCATTGAGTGATGTCATGGAGACCTCCTTTGGGGTGTGACTCTGCGGGGATTAGGCCGGTTCTTGTATCAGGGCCTTCGTCGCTTGCAAATCGGCTGTGTCGAGCCGATTCAGGAGGGGAGAAGGAGCAGTTTCGTCTTCATCGGGGCGCAGCATGCTACGCCCCTGTAGAAACCACGTTGTCAGCTCTGGGCCGCTTGATCCACCGGGATGAGTCCCGCAGGTTGAGTGGGGCTCCAGCCGCTCACGAGTTGCATCGGTTGCGGGTGGATTTCCTTTAAGGCAGGCAGCACCTCGCGGGCGAAGAGTTGCATGCTCTTCTCGGCGACGTGTTGCGGCATGCCACCATATTTGAAGACGAACATAATCTCGGACGCGCCGAAGGCTTCAGCCAGCTGTTTCGCTTTGGTGACGACTTGATCCGGCGTGCCCCAAGGATGTTCGCGGACAAAGGCGCGACGGAAAATATCCGTGTCCTTACGTAGTGCATCGCCAAGCGCACCGTACGATTGGTACCCCTGAATGCCGCCCAGATGCCCGCGAAGAAATTCGTAGTGGCGGAGCGCGGAGTCGGCGTATTCCACCATGTAGCGATCGGCACCGGCCTGGGCTTCGCTTTCGGTTTCCGCGCAATACGTCCACAGCGCGAGCTTGGTGTCTGACGGAGTGTGGCCAGCTTGATGGCGCAGCTGCATGTACATTTGGGTATTTTGCAGCGCGGCATCTAACGAGGTGGTTGGGATCACCAATGGCCGCACGTTATGTTTGGCGATGATTTGCACGGTCTCAGCCGTCCCGCCTGCGCAGTAGAGATTCGCGCTGAGGTCGCTGTCGGGTTGCGGTCGCAGCCGGACGTCTTGCAACTGGAAATACTTACCGTTGAAACTGCACTGGCCGGTGGCGAGCAACTGCTGGACGATCTGCAAACTTTCATCGAAACGCTCGCGGGCTTCTGCTTGATCGACACTGAGTCCGGCGTATTCGCGGCGTCCAAGCCCGCGTCCGACGCCACAAATGATATCGCGCCCAGGGCCGAGTAACGCATCGAGCATGTTCACATCCTCGGCGACGCGTACCGGATTGTGCCACGGGAGGACGACGACCATGGTGCCGAGATCGACACGTTTGGTCACGCCAGCGAGGTAGGTGAGGAATTGTAGTGGGTTCGTCACCATCGTGTAGGGCGTGAAATGATGCTCCACGGTCCACACGGCATCGAAGCCGGTCTCGTCGGCAATCCGGGCGATATTCACCTCGTCCAAAAATATTGACCGGTCAGAGGTGGTTGGCCGGGCTGCTACGGATTCACCGCGTTCTTCGGCTTCATAGCGATCCCAGTCCGGATAATTCTGAACGAATATAGTTGCTCCTACTCGCATGCTTACTGATTCCTTTCTTTGCGGTCTTTTGTTTATGCGGTATTTACGCGGTCGGTTCGAGTCCTGCCACGTTGGCCATTAACGTGATTGCTTCCTCCTGGTTGGTCTGGAGGATGAGACCAGTGTTACCTGAATTTTCCCAGGCTTGATAGCGAGCGCGGATCCTTTCCGGTGGGCCGACGAGCGCACGCAGGTCGAGTAGGTCATCCGGCACGGCAGCGATGGCTTCTTGCTTACGCCCAGCAAGATACAGCTCTTGGATACGTTCGGCGGCCTCGGGAAAACCTTGCTTACTCATGAGATCTTTATGAAAATTCTTGCTGCGAGCGCCCATACCGCCGACATAGAGGGCCACGTTCGGCTTCATGCGGTCAAACGCGGCGCGTACATCCGGGGCGACGACGACCGGCACTACGGAAAAGATCTCGAAGTTCTTCAGCGACTTACCGTTTCCCGCGCGGCGGAAGCCAGTGTCAAGCCACGGTTGGAATTGCGGAAACGCACCAGGGACGAGCCCGAGTGGGAGCCAGCCGTCGCACAGCTCGGCGCAGAGTTTGACGGCGGCCTCGTTGGTGACGCCGAGAAAAATTGGCAGCTGTGCGTTCATGTGGAGAATGGATTTGAGCGGTTTGCCGAGGCCGACTGACCCTGGTCCGGTGTAAGGCAGCGAGATCTCTTTTCCGGTATGCGTGACCGGCTCCTCGCGTTGAAAGATCTTGCGCATGATCGTGATGTAATCGCGCATGCGGTAGTAGGGTTTGCCCCACGGCTGGCCATACCAGCCTTCGACGATTTGCGGCCCGGACACGCCAAGCCCGGCGATAAAGCGACCCTCGCCTGCGAGTGCATCGACCGTGGCCGCGCACATGGCGGCGTTAGCTGGTGTCCGCCCGGCAAGCTGCATGACGCCTGTACCGAGACGAATACGTTTAGTCTTGGCGGCAATATAGGCAAGCGGACTGACAGCGTCAGACCCGTAGGCTTCGGCGCTCCACACCGAGTCGTACCCTAATTGCTCCGCTTTGATGATCTGCTCCATCGGCAAATTGAGCCGTGCTCCTGAGTATCCGATCATTAACCCGAGTTTCATGGTGCCTCCTCAACAGATTGATACAGATGTGCAGGTTACTTTCAATCGATCTTGCCCAGGCGTTCGGCCATGCGAGTTTGCCAGCCTGGTCCGGTCGCCTTCCAACGTGTGATGACCTCTACTGGCAGGCGCAAAGAAATCAGTTTCTTGACAGAAAGAGACCGAGGACGACCAGCTTTCTTGACCTTAGCTCGGGAGATCATATCCTCGGTGAGTTCGGGTAGCTCCTCGTACTCGCTCGGCTGGATCAGATGCGCGTCGAGGCGAGCAAGATCAGATTGCAAAATAGGGCGCGAGGTACGCTTTTTCGCGATCATTG
>SYOC01000039.1 GCA_005804965.1 Pseudomonadota bacterium | reverse complement strand
GCCTCGTTCGAACGAGGCCGACGCTACCAAGGAGACGCCATGAGTGCCGTTATCAGCGCCGCACCGCAGCAGGTGTACTACCCCGAGTCGGATGGCAAGCCTATGGGCGAGACCGATGTCCACATTGATGCGCTCATTTATTTGCGGGAATCGCTGAAGGATTACTTCCGGCATGACCCACAAGTATACGTTGCTGGGAATATGCTGCTCTACTACGAAGAAGGGGTGCCTTCGTCGTGTGTGGCCCCGGATGTGTTCGTCGTGCGCGGTGTAGAGAAACACGAGCGGCGCACTTACAAAATCTGGGAAGAAGAGCAACCGCCAACCGTCGTCTTTGAGATCACGTCGCGTAGTACCCGGCTGGAGGATGTGGGGACGAAGCGTGCATTGTATGCCATGCTCGGGGTCCAAGAGTATTTCTTATACGATCCCCTCGGCGAGTACCTGCGCCCGTCTTTCCAAGGCTATCGCCTCGAAAATAGCGAGTATCTGCGGTTGCTGCCTGAAGCCGAGGGGAAGTTCATGAGCCGCGCCTTGGGGCTAGAGCTACGAATAGAGGCCGGACAGCTCCGCGCTGTGCATCCTGGCACTGGAGAGCGCCTGCTCTCACCAATGGAAGCTCAAGCAGCTCGGAGGGTAGCCGAAGCGCGGCTGAGAGAAGAGGCAGCGCAGCGGAAGATGGCGGAAGCGCTTGCCGAGCAAGAGATCGCACAGCGGCAACTAGCGGAAGTGCGTGCTGAGCAGGAGGCGGCGCAACGACGGACGGCTGAAGCTCAGGCTGCCCAAGAGTCTGCAAATCGGCAAGCTGCCGAAGCTAGAGCCACGCAAGCCGAAGCTGAGTTGGAACGGTTGCGTGCCGAGCTTGCCCGTTTGCGTAACCTCCCTGAAACATAAGAGAGACAGTTCGATATGTTCCCGCGGCTAGCGATGCTGAGGTCTTTTGGGGTCACAGCCTTCGTGCTGCTTGGCGCAATAGCTGCTTATGCGGCCGACTCTCGCCTAGCCGGTCCATGGCCGAAAAAACATCACGACGAACAAAATACTGGACAGGCAGCGTATAACGGACCCTCGACCACTACCGTCAAAGTGAAACCAGGGTTCCCGGTTCGGCTCTTTAGTCGTGCGCAAACCTCGCCAACTGTCGCGCCGGATGGGACGATCTTTCTCGGGTTAGGATTTTCTCCCTTGTGTGCTTTCGATCCGGCAGGAGGAACACAAGCTTTACAGTGGTGTACGAGCGGTGGTGGTGACGCGCGGCGTTCTTCTCCTACCCTCGCCCTGGACCCTGAAGTCATTGCTCCAGGAACCCCACCACCAGCAGACAACGAAGGGCTACCGTTGGCCAGCCTCATGGTGTATCTGGGTGCGCGTGACAATAAACTGTGGGCCGTAAAGCCGGTGCCGGACGGGGCGGGGAATGCCTCTACCGTCAAGTGGCGCTACAAGATTGTCCGTGATGGTGACATCTATGCGTCTCCGAATGTCGATCCGTTAACGGCGCGGATTCTGCTCACTTGTCGTTGCTTCGATCTCGGGGTGACGCCCATCGGCGAAATCTTCGCGCTGGAGCCGCTACCGACGACCGCGCAAGGAGCCAGCAACTGGCGCACCGTGACGGATGCTCCGATGCAGGAAGCTTCCCCGGCCCTGCATCCAATCACTCGACGCATCTACGTCGGCTCGGATACTGGCGAACTCTATGCCTTTTCTCCCGACGGAGTACTCGTGTGGAAATCGCAGAAATTTGCCGTGCGCAGCCTGCATTCGACGCCAGTCATTGGGGCCGTCGCGTCCAACGGTGCGACGATGATCTATCTGAGTTCGTTGGATGGACTCCATGCCTTGCGCGATAATGGTGACACGGTGGAATGGCTGTGGACTTTTCCCACAGAAGGGCGCGTAGAATCCACTCCGGCGTTGGCGTCTATCACTGGGGCATTTGCCAACACACTGTATCTTGGCGATGCGAAAGGCATTGTTTACGCCATTAAAGATAAGGAAAACTCCGACGGCACCCACAGCCCCGAAGAACAGTGGCGCGAACAACTGACCGATGCCAAGGGGAAAAAAGAGCAACTCGTCCGCGTTTCGCCAGCGCTTGGTGCCAACGGCAAAATTTACATTGCTGCGAGAAGCACAGTGTTTGCGCTGAATCCCGGCAGTGCGGGAGAATTAGCTGGAGCCGGACTGACACGGGTGCTATGGAAATACCAAGTGCCGATGAAGCCGATCAGTTGGTCAGCACCTGCCATCGGATACTTTTGGGAGCAAGGCCAGCAGAAGCCGGTTGTGTACATTGGCGCGAACCATCGGTTGTATGCCTTTGTGGAATAAAGATGAACCGACAAAAGAAAAGGGCGCACCGCAGCACGCCCTTTCAGCATAGAACGTAAACGATACGAGTGGACTAGCCCAGCAATACGTCTTTGGCATGAATGGTGTCGAGGTATTCGCGCACAGCTTGGATCTTGCCACCCTGCACTTCGATCAAGAAATGGTACATGTTGTTGTAGATCTTGCCGTTGGCGTGTTCACCGTAGGATTCGGCTTCCACCGCCACACGGTCACCTTCAGCCGTGAGCGCTTTGGGCGTCAAGCGAAGACCCTTTGGCATCGCCGCTCCGATACCTTGGAGCAATTGGGTGAACTCGGCCTTGGTCCTGGTGCCGGCGAGGGCAAACCCTTCAGGGCGTCCCATTACCGTCCACGTTGCGGTCTCCGACATTTGCCCCAGCGCGTCGGCGGCTTTGCCGGCGGAAAAGTTCTCGAAGAAACTGAGAACGACCTTCTTATTGTCTTCTGCGCTCATAACGTGCCTCCTAGGTGCGGGCTGTTCTTCCAGCTCGCGGTGTGGGTTGATTTGCTGACGTTATAGCGCTTTCTGAAGAGTGTGCAAGGAAGAGGATTCCACTTGACACTCCGACCCAGTACGATATGAAACTCAAGAGTTCAAAATACGAACCGACCTATAACACGAAGGAGAATCGCTCATGAGGTTGATGCCACAAACGACACGCACCGTGTACTCGGGTGTGATCGACGCCGACGGACACATTAATGAGCCGGGCGATCTTTGGCTCAAATATATTGACCCGCAGTTCCGTGACCGCGCTATCTGCTTGGGAGTTGAACCCGATGGCCGCGAACGCTTGCAAATTGACGGAAGACCCTCCCGCTATCTTACCGCCGAGCTACTCAGCCGTGGCCGTACGATGGGAATGAGCTTCGAAGAGCGTGCATCCTACATGGATGTTCCCTATGACGAGAGTATTCCGTTCGGCGGCAATGATCCTAAAGAGCGGCTGCAATTGCTGGACATGGAAGGCTTGGACAAGGCGCTGATTTACCCAACACTGTCGCTGGAATGGGAAAGTGAAGTCGACGATGCCGACTTAGCTATGGCATATGCGCGTGCGTATAATCGCTGGGTGGTGGATTTCTGCTCAGACTGAGGATTCTTGGGTTTAATCACACTCTCCCTGGGTTTATGTTTAGACAGGTGTGCGTGGCCTGGCAGATGTGTAATTCTGGTGGATAGGTTTCGAGGGGTGGGAGG
>SYOC01000366.1 GCA_005804965.1 Pseudomonadota bacterium | reverse complement strand
TGAGCGAGCGAAACAAGAAGGTGATGAGACGGGTGCAACATTCGGATGGTTACGGTTGCGTCCAGCATACAAGGTAGCCTGGATTATTGATGGACAGCATCGTTTATTTGCATATTCGGGTCATCCGCGTGCTGCGAAAAGTTTGTTATCTGTTCTGGCATTTGCAGGGCTTCCGGAATCCGAGCAAGCCAGATTATTCGTCGATATAAATGCTGAGCAGCGAAAAGTAAGCAAGAGCTTGTTGCACGAACTTTATGCCGAACTCAACTGGGACGCGGAAAGCCCTGAGGCGCGAGCAAGTGCCATTGTATCTAAAGCAATTCTCGCGCTTGACAGTGATCCTGATTCCCCCTTCTGTGGGCGCATCCTAAAAGCTGACGAGCAGAGAACAATTCTTCGTTGCATTTCGCTGACCAGCATTTTTGGCGGATTGGAAAAGCCTGGTTTCTATATTTCGGAGAAGAAAAAGGGGGAAGTCATTGAGTTTGGTCCTCTCTGGGCGGTTGATAACATGGCCACCATGAAGAGGACGACAGGTGTGATGAATGGGTGGTTTGCTCTTATTAGAGATCGCGCTTTAAGTACATGGAATCTCGGGGCAGATGAAGGTGGTGGTTTGGCAATGAATGACGGAGTAGCTATCTGCATTAGCGTTTTGAGGAGCGTTTTACAGCACTTAGAGGCTCAGGGGAAAAAGCTTTCCCAATTAGATGATTCTGAACTAGTGCAAATCCTCGCTCCCTATGGAGAGACTCTTGGTGATTATTTTGCCAACATGGATTCCCAACAAATGAAAAACTTTCGTTCATTGAGAGGAGTGCAAGGGCAAACAACCGGCATGCGCAAATGCCAGGAAGCATTGAGGATAAAATTCCCAGAGTTCAACCCACCTGGATTATCTGATTATCTTCTCGCAGAGGCCGCACAGACTACAGAGAAAGCCATTCATATTGTTCTTAACATTGAGAGGATGCTCCAAGCATACATTATTGATGAACTAAAAAGAGAGTTTGGTGAGAAGGAGGCGGATTGGTGGTTTTCTGGCGTTCCCAACCCAGTTCGCAAAAAAGTCGATGGCCGCATTAACGATGAAGGGGGGAAGAAAGGCGGTCGCGAAGCCAACTTTGATCTCTTGGATTACAAAGATATAATCATAGACAATTGGACCCTTTTCGGTGAGACATTTGGCTATGGAACCAAAGGAAATAAGGACGCTAAGACTAACTGGATCGAACAGGTTAATGAGATTCGCAAGATCTCGGTACACGCTTCTAAAGGCACCCATCTTCCAGTAACAGTTGAGCAGGTTAGCTTTCTCGAAGGCATCGATACTTGGCTGAAAGGGCAGACGAGTGGTGATAGCGATCAATTATGATGAGCATTGATGGGGGCGGGCTTTGATTTCTTGACAGTGTTGCGGTGCATGGTGAGGGAGGAGGTGCCTGGAATCGTTTTCTGACATTATCGCGAGTTGAACCTGCCAGGAAGCTGACCGCTACATTTCCCTCCCGCCAAACGTCGATCATCTTCGATGTGCCGTTGAACAGTGCCGCCGGGGCCAAATGATACATGGACAATCCGCGTCTATGGTTCTAGTATGAACTAAATCACTCACCAAGGAGACGCGATGAGAACCTACAAATACCAAGTGCCCAAAAAGCACAAGCTCAAGCAAAACCCCAGGCAAGAGAAACGTGCCCAACGCAAGCCCACCACGCCGCTCGTCAAGGTGGACGCACCCAAGGGTTGAGGGGCGGGTCTTTCAGGCAGCATCGCGGCGGCTGGCGTTATCCACGTAGTAAGACATTGAACGTGGCGATTGGTGTGAGTCTCTGCCCGTTTGGTGCTTGCTATTTTTTGATCAAAGGCGTACTTTCTCCAACGCATGATTTAGCTTTCTTCCCTGCTTTTCTCGTCCTTATTCTTCACATCGGTTGCACTTCCATTAGGTTTTAACTCCTGTCCTGTGCGTATTCGCACCTCACCGCACTTGTTCGGGGAGAGGAGGAGAGAATAATGGATGAGAAAATGCACATCCTCATAGCGGCAATTGTTCTCATGCCCTTTTATCTTTCGCTCGACACAGCTCTTAGCCAAACCTTGGCTGAAGAAGCGCAGAGTCTTTTGTCCAGCCTGGGTGAAGCAAAGGAGAAAATGCGAGTGGCACAGGATACGAAGAAGGCGCTTGAAAAGGAAAGGCAAGAGCATCTCGACACAGACAAGCGAATTAAGAAGGCCTTCGATGATGGACAGAAAGAGCTGCACGATACGCAAAGAGAATATGAGCAATACAAGTCAGAATGGGACAAAGTAAGAGGCCGTGGCTGTATCCCTGGAACCACGTCCACTGACATTCCTTTTGTGAATGCTTGCAATGCAGAAATTGCGAAACTCAATGCTTGGGATGCCCGCCTCGCTAGTCGAGCCGAAGCTGTCAAGCTCACTGCAGAAATAACTGTCAAAGAACGTGACGCGCTTAACAATAAAGTTCTCACTTGGGCGCAAAGTGTTAAGGCCAATAACGCTGAACTAGACGATCTTGGCGCGCAAATACAAAACATCCAGGTTCGATTAAAAGAGGTCCAAAAGATGGTAACCGTCTGCAACAACTTGCAGCGGAAAATTCATCCCCGTGTGAAAGATGAAGAGCTTAAACTTAAGTGCGGCAACGTCCAGTTCGATAATGCCGACCCGAATCTGCCTCCACTAAACAAGTGACGCGTCGGCGAGAGTCTTTCATCATTCTCAGTTTAGAGAAAGGTGTCATGAGCCGTCTTGAAGCCAGTCACGCAATAAGGCGGCTGGAACGTTGACCGCTACATTTCCCTTCCACCACGCGTCGATTGCTTTCGATGCGATATAACTAGCTGCCCATTACACGTGGCGAAGCGTTAAAGGCGACGGGTTTGTAAGCGACCCGTCGCCTTTCTGTTTTTTTATTTTCTCGGCGGCTGGAAGGGATGAGCAGGGAGGCGTTCGGCATGGCGGGAGCGGGACACTGAAAGCAGGACCAGCGCCGGTCGCCGGACTCTTCTATTCCTATGAGGCGACCGGGTGTCAGAACGGTAGGGATAGCAGTAAGAGCTCATCGCATCATGCCGACGCCGAGGCTGTTCGCCCTTCGTCAGCCGACGATCTTACAGGCCTAGGTGCAAAGGTCTGAGCCGCCGTTACAGGTCGTCCTCTTCAGGCCACGTCCCGCGATCGGGCATAGTGGATGATCGCCGGCGCGAGTTGGGGTATAGTGGTCGCCAGGGCATCGGAGCCGAGGGTGCTCCCCGGCTATCCGGTTGGCCCGGCGGGTATGTGTCTATGACAGCAAAGGGGCGAAGATGACGACGCAGGCAGGCGGAACCGTCAAAGACTTCATGCATCGCTATTTGGAAGTGGCGCCTCCGGACACCACGGCCGTGTTCGCGGCCGAGCGCATGGCGGCGCGGCGTGTCGGGTCTCTGCTGGTGGAATCGGCTGATCCCAAGCGGGGGCTGCCGGGGATCGTGACGGAGACGGACCTGGTCCGGAAAGTGCTTGCGGCGGAGTTGGACCCGACCGTCACGATGGTGGATCAGGTGATGGCCGGTCCGATTGTGACGATCCCGGCGGAGCGCTCCATGCTGGATGCCAGCCATCTGATGGAAACCCACCATGTCCGACATCTCGGCGTGGTGGAGGGCCGGGACATCGTGGGGCTCGTGTCCGTGCGCGACCTGGTGCGCTCGTTTGTGGATGCGGAGAGCGGCCCTGTGTGCGCGCTCGACGATGTGTACCGGCCGCTCAGCGTGCTGATGGCGACCACCCTCGGGACGATCCGCAGCGAAGAGTCCCTGCTCGTCGCGGCGCAGCAGATGCGCGAGAAACGGATCGGGTCATTGCTCGTGATCGAGGCCGGCGAGATCGTCGGCATTGTGACCGAGAGCGATCTGGTGCGGAAAGGGCTGGCCTCCAATCGGAATCCTGGCGGCACCCGCGTCAGCGCCGTCGTGAGCGCTCCGCTCATCGCCATTGACATCAATCGCACGATTCGCGATGCCAGCCAGGTCATGGCCGAACAGGGGGTGCGCCACTTGGCCGTGAGGGAGAACGGCAAGATCGTCGGCCTGCTCTCCATCCGGGATTTGGTGAAGATGGTTTCTGTCCGGGACCGGCCCCGGTTCCTCGGCAACACCTAACGCAGGGCCCGGGGCTTCCACCGCTGGAAAGCGCGGGCCCGTCGCCTTTCTGGTTGTTTCTTCTCGGCGGCGCTCCTATCCATCCTTCGTCAGCCACTGCTCTTGGTGCGGAGTGCTTGAGGCGCGTGATTGACGAGGCCTGGAGGCTGCGGTATCATCCCAGATAACCAGAATTCTGGTCATCTGTCATTGCGAGGCGTGCGATGGCGAAAACGCTGTCCTTGTCCGAGGTGAAGACGCGGCTGCCGGAACTGGTCGCCGGCGTCGAGGAGCGCGAGGAGGAAGTGGTGGTCACCAAGAACGGCCGTCCCGCCGCGATCCTGATCAACGTGCAGGAGTATGCGCGACTGAAAGAGACGCTGGACGTGCTCAGCGATCCCGAGCTGATGCAGCAGATCTCCCGAAGCCGGGCCCTCTACCGCTCCGGCAAGAAGGGCCTCACCTTCGAGGATGTGTTCGGCGAGCCGATGCTCCCCGTGAGGAAGCGCCGCCAGGCGTGACGCTCTTTCGTCCCGACATCCCTCCGCACGTGGCGGAGGTGATCCGCGCCCTTCATCCCGACCTGAAACGTTCGATCAAGGCCGCTGTTCGCGCCATTGCGGCCGACCCGGAGCGTGGAGAGCCGCTCCTGCGCGACCTCGACGGTTTGTGGAAATACCGCGTCCGCCGTTTTCGGATCGTCTACGCCGTCGACCGCAAGGCGCGCGTGATCCGCGTCATGGCCGTCGGCCCCCGCCGGAATGTCTACGAGGAATTGACCGAGCGGCTGCGGCGCAACCAGTGATCGCCGATTCCTCTCCCGCCACGCCCGATCATCTCCGATGCGGCACAGCTAGCGGCCCATCACACGTGGCGAAGCGCGGACCCGCATGATTCGTGACGGTTCGTCGTGAAATCGTGGAGTCGCGTTGCGAGACGGGCAAGCACAGCCGTGAGGGACCGAGGCGTACTTGTAACAGTACGTTGAGGGACTGAGCGGCGAGCACGCCCGCCGCAGGCTTGTCGCAGCATCGCTGGTTCAGCCGGTGACGTCATACTATTCCCGACAGTACAATTCTTCTACCTGCTGGCTTTACCGTGTAACATTGTATTTCCGTGCTGAACGACGCTTGCGCCTCGATACGTTTGCGG
>SYOC01000365.1 GCA_005804965.1 Pseudomonadota bacterium | reverse complement strand
GGCGGGGGCGAATATCGCCGACGGGCGCTGGACGCCGGAACGGAAACGACTCATCCGTAAGAGTCGTGTCGCTGGGACGCGGAATCTCACCGAAACCCATCTCCGCCTCTCTACCCCGCCAAAGGTTTTGCTCTGTGCTTCCGCTATTGGCTATTACGGCGACCGTGGAGAAGAAGTCCTCGGCGAGGAGAGTGCGGCAGGTACCGGGTTCTTGCCCGAGGTTTGCAAGGAGTGGGAGAAAGCTACACACCTCGCGGAAGAACGAGGCGTGCGGGTGATTCATGCACGTCTGGGGATTGTGTTGGCGTCCCACGGTGGCGCACTGGCAAAGATGCTCCCTCCTTTTCGATTTGGTGTAGGTGGAGTCCTCGGTAACGGAATGCAGTATATGAGTTGGATCGCACTCGACGATGTTGTCGGCGCACTGCATCATGTGCTCCTGTCCGCGCAGCTTGTTGGTGCAGTGAATCTTGTCGCGCCGCAAGCAGTAACGAACCGCGAGTTCACCAAAACCCTGGGACGAGTCCTACGCCGGCCAACCCTGCTACCGTTTCCTGCCTTCGCTGCCCGTTTGGCGTTTGGCGAAATGGCGGATGCGTTGTTGCTCGCGAGCGCCCGAGTTGAGCCGCGACAGTTGTTGGCGACTGGATATGTGTTTCGTTATGGAGCTTTGGATGCCGCGCTGCGGCAGGTCCTCGCGTAAGTCTTACTGAAGGAATGGAAAACGTTCTATGCCCAGACGCCTTGTGAATGCGTTCTTCTTCTTTCTTGAAAACCTTGGTGCCGGGATATGGATCGGTGCCCTCACGACTTTTGGCTTTGCCGTCGCAGCTCCGGTGTTTCGCTCCCTGCCGAGTTTGACCCAAGCTGGCAGCATCACGGCCATGATCCTGCATCGGATCAATCTCATGGAGACCGTTGCGGCTACGCTCATGGCGGTCTCAGCCTTGGTTTTTTTGTTACAAAGGAATCAACGCACTCCTATTCGCTTGGCCAAGACCGCAGTGGTGGTGCTCATGACCATGACTTTTGTGTACTACGGCATGATACTCATGAATCGCTTGGAACATCTGCGAACCGAGGAAATTCGCGACTTTGATCAGTTCTCTGCTTCCACGCAAACTGCCCGCGACGAGTTTGACCGCTTGCACGCGTTGTACACCCAATTGGCAAAGGCGAACTTGTTGCTAGGGGTCGGTTTCTTATGCCTTTCGGCGTTCGAAAAAAAGTAGGCCACTGGGAAGGAAAGAGCGCCGCATGACACAGCTGCCTCACGCCGGTAAACGGCTGCATGAGAAGGTGCGCACGCCGAGAACTCGGCGACGTGTGCCCCCAGGCATGTCTCCAGGAACCCTGTTGTCGCACCCTGAAGCGCCACGGCCAGTGATCCAGGTGTTGGCCTTCGGACCGGAGGATACAGCAGAGCAGATTGTGGAAGAGCCCTGGCAGGTGCAAGATTTTCTCGATCACTGGCCGGTGGTGTGGATTCGCGTCGTGGGCCTGGGTGACTCTGAGGTGATCCGTGCCTTTGGGAAACTTTTCACCCTCCACCGCTTAGCGCTGGAAGATGTCCTTGACTTGCACCAACGTCCGAAAGTCGAAGAATACCCGCATTATCTCTTCATGGTGGCCGAGATTCCTCAGATTGGGGAACGTTTCGAGAGCAATCAATTGAGTCTCTTCCTTGGTCCTGGGTTTGTGTTGTCGTTCGAGGAACAAGAGGAAACCTGTTTACAGCCTGTGTGTGACCGCATCCGAGCCAAACGTGGGCGGGTGCGTGATGCTGGGGCGGACTACCTTGCCTATGCACTCCTCGATGCCGTCGTCGATAGCTACTTTCCACTTCTTGAGGGCTATGGCGAGCGCTTGGAGAGGCTAGAGAATGAGGTCATCAATCGACCTCGCGCCGCTGAAGTCACAGAGATTCATGAGGTGAAGCGTAACTTGCTCCGCATGCGCCGTGTGATGTGGCCACAGCGCGACGCGCTCAGCGGGCTGTTACGCGATAGTACACCGCTCGTGTCTGCCGAGACGCGGGTGCATTTGCGCGATTGCTATGATCATGTCGTGCAGATTCTTGATCTGCTGGAAACCCATCGTGAGCTTGGGGCGGATCTCATGGATATGTATCTGTCCAGCGTGAGCTACCACAGCAATGAAATTATGCGGGTGTTGACCGTAATCACCGTCATCTTCATTCCGCTGACTTTTATCGTCGGTGTCTATGGGATGAATTTTAACGCGCAGACCTCGCCGTGGAACATGCCCGAGCTAGAGTGGTACTGGGGGTATCCTGTCGTAGTGCTCCTCATGGCAGCGATGGCCGTTGGGCAGATCTTGTTCTTTCGCCGACGAGGCTGGCTCGGTGCACCGCGCGAATTAGACAAAACGGAAGGAAACGAGACGGGAGGAGCGAAGAAGTAGCGAGGCGCGTGATTGCTGCGCCTCGTCGGAGCGTTGGGTGTGGTAGTCGCAGGCGAGCGTTTACTTTGCCGCACTGGCTGCGGCGTCGGCTTTTTCGGTCATTTCCACGTCGATGGTGATATCGACTTCTTCCCCGACCAATACCCCGCCGGTCTCTAAGGTTCTGTTATACGCAAGACCGAAGTCTTTGCGGTTGATCTTGGTGGTAGCACTACCGCCGAGCCGCATCTTCCCCATCGGATCTTTGATTGATTTTGTCGATCCGGTGACATCCAGCACGACTTCTTTCGTGACCCCATGCATGGTCAGGTCGCCGGTCACTTTGAATTTGCCTTCTCCGGCGGCCTCAACTTTTTTCGATTTGAACGTCATTGTCGGGTACTTGGCGACATCGAAAAAATCTGGACCCTTGAGGTGATCGTCACGTTTGGCGATACGAGTGTTGATCGAGGTCACGTCGATGCTGGCCTCAAGC
>SYOC01000038.1 GCA_005804965.1 Pseudomonadota bacterium | reverse complement strand
GGCGCGCTCGTTCTTGCGTGACTCGACGCGGCATTCGGTCGTGCTATTCGACAATCTGCGGCGGCGTGGCTCGGAGTCGAATCTTTCGAGTCTGCAGGCACTGGGTGCGCAGTTCGTACATGGCGACGTGCGCAACCGTGAGGATCTCGACGCCCTTGACGGAAACTTCGATGTGCTCATTGAGGCTTCTGCCGAGCCGAGCGTGCATGCCGGCATCGGCAGCTCGCCGCGCTATGTGCTCGACACCAACCTGGGCGGGGCGCTTAACTGCCTGGAATACGCCCGCGAGCGTTGCGGCGGGTTGGTGTTTTTGTCGAGCTCGCGCGTTTACCCCATCGCCCCCCTGCGCGCCTTGCCTTTGATCGAGACACCGACCCGCCTCGATCTGATGGAAGGGGCGCCTGCACCGGCCGGGGCCGGTTATGCCGGCATATCCGAGCAATTCCCGTGCGATGGCCCGCGCTCGTACTACGGCGCGAGCAAACTCGCCGCCGAACTGCTGTGCCAGGAATATGCCGCCTACGGCGGCTTGCGCGTGGTGATCAATCGCTGCGGCGTGATCGCCGGGCCGGGCCAGTTCGGCAAGACCGACCAGGGAGTGTTTACCCTTTGGGTGGCCCGGCACCATTTCGAGCGCGGCTTGAAATACACAGGTTTTGGCGGCAAGGGGCTGCAGGTGCGTGATTTGCTGCATCCTGACGATCTGAGCGACCTGATTCACCTGCAACTCGCGTCGTGGGGTCAGGTGTCGGGGCGCACCTTCAATGTCGGCGGCGGGCGGGCCGGTTCGGTTTCGATGCAGGAGTTCACGCACATCTGCCAGGACATCACCGGGCGCGCCGTGCCGATCGAAGAGGTGCCGGCCACCGGCTCGGTCGATTTGCCCTGGTATGTCACCGACAACGCACGCATCAATGGCCTTCTGGGGTGGTCGCCGCGCCGTTCACCCCGTGAGATTGCCTTGGACATCGAGACATGGATTCGGGCGAACGAGCCAATGCTCTCGACACTCATCGTATGACTTGCTTTACCGCTTGACCGAATCAGGGAGAAACAGATTGAGCGTAGCCATCGTAACGGGATCATCCGGGCTCATCGGCAGCGAGACGGTGAAGTTCCTGCACGGGCAGGGGTTCGAGGTTGTCGGCATCGACAACGACATGCGCGCGCACTTTTTTGGGCCGGAGGCATCCGTCGCCTGGAACACGCGCCTGCTCACCGGCGGCTACCCCCGGTTTCAGCACCATGCAATCGACATACGCGATGCGCCGGCCATCGACGCGGTGTTCGAGCGTCACGGCAAGAGCATCGAGTTGGTGGTGCATTGCGCCGCCCAGCCCAGCCACGACTGGGCCGCACGCGACCCGCACACCGATTTTTCGGTCAATGCCAACGGCACCCTGGTGATGCTTGAAGCCACCAAACGGTTCGCCCCCGACGCGGTGTTCATCTTCACCTCGACCAACAAGGTGTACGGCGATACGCCGAACGACTTGCCCCTGATCGAGAAGGAACGCCGCTGGGAACTGGACCCAGCACATCCGTGGAGCCAACACGGGATCGACGAATCCATGAGCATCGACCAGACCAAGCACAGCCTCTTCGGCGCCAGCAAGGTGGCGGCGGACGTGCTGGTGCAGGAGTACGGCCGCTACTTTGGCATGCGCACCGGTGTGTTCCGCGGCGGCTGCCTGACCGGCCCCGCGCACTCGGGAGCCGAGCTGCACGGGTTTCTCGCCTACCTGGTGCGCTGCGCGGTTACCGCCAAGCCGTACACGATATTCGGCTACAAGGGCAAGCAAGTGCGTGACAACATCCACTCCACAGACTTGGTTCAGTGTTTCTGGCACTTTTCGCGCAACCCCAGGCTGGCCGCCGTTTACAACATGGGCGGTTCGCGTTACAGCAATTGCTCTATGCTCGAAGCCATCGACCTGATCGAGGAAATCAGCGGCCACCGGGTCAAATACACGCTGTCCGACGCCGCACGCAGCGGCGACCATATCTGGTGGATCAGCGATGTGCGCCGGTTTCAGAAGGACTACCCCGCTTGGGCCTACACATACGATTTGCGCGCCACGCTGCGCGACATGATTGCGGCGGCAGAAGAGCGCTTCCGTACGGCGGCCTGACCCCTCCGATTGCCGCATGCGGGCGCGGCGGAGATTTGCATTCATCCATCATGACAATTCAACCCATCACAGCGCGCCGCTCGGCCTGGCGCTTCCTGCACCCCGGCCTCTGGCTCAGCTATGTGGGCCACTTGTTTCGCAAGTGGGACGCGCGCCTGTTCGGAGTGGATTACGACCAGTACCACCGTGTACTCAAGCGGCTCGTGCTGGACGGGCGGTGCGAGTCGCTGCTCGATGTGGGTTGCGGTGCGAATTCACCAGTGGGCCGCTTCGCGGCGCTGATTTCGCGCCGTGTCGGGGTGGATACACATTTGCCGTCGATCGAGCAGAGCCGCAACGCCGGAATCCATTCCGAATACGTCATCTCGAACGTGCTTGAGATCGGCGAAAAATTCGCCGCCGATTCGTTCGACTGCGTCACCCTGCTGGAGGTGATTGAACACCTGCCGCGCGAAGCGGGCGAGCAGCTTCTGGCGCAATGCGAACGCATTGCCCGGCTCAAGGTCGTGGTGTCAACACCGAACGGCTTCCTGTTTCAGGCACCTACTCCCGACAACCCGTTTCAAGAGCATATTTCGGGCTGGAGTGCAGCAGATTTCCGTAGTCGCGGGTATGAAGTGACCGGCACTGCAGGCTGGAAGCCATTGCGCGGCCCACTGATGCGGCCCAGGTGGCGGCCCCATGCGGTGTTCAGAAGGCTGTCATTGCTCACGGAGCGCTATATTGAGACGCGTCCGGACCAGGCTTTTCAGATTCTTTGCGTCAAGAAATTTCCCCAGGGCTAACCCGGTAGCCCAAGCAGGCGCTGCCTGAAAAAGGCCTGAATGGACTCATCCGAGAAGCGCTGCCAGAACGACAGGGCGGTCGCGGTAAAACGATCGAGGTCGCTGCGCCAAAGCGCTTCCGCCTTCACGCGCAAGTCGTTGAGGTTTTCATAGGCGTACACGCCGCCAAGCTGGTTGGTGCGCACCCGGTGGCCGAGCAGGCCGCGGTCTGGCACCAGCACCGGCTTGCCGAGTTCCAGGGCCTGGATCACGGTGGAACTCGAGAGCGCCAGCCGGTGTGTGGTGATGTACAGGCGGACTACGCGAAAGTAAAGCTCTTTGAGCCGGTGTATGTGCACATAGTCATTTGTCTCATAGAGGCGCCCTTCCTTTTTCAGTTGCGTGCGCAGTGCTTCCACGTCGTACTGAAAATAGCCGCGCTGCTGGAGGTCGTAGGTTCGCCCAGGGTGGATGGCGCAGGTTGAGGGTGTGGAGGCGATGAATTGCAGGAACAGGTCGTAGCCCTTGTAGTAGGCGGCGTCGCCAAAGTAAAGCACGGGCTCCCGGCCGGTGTTGTTTGCCAGAAAGGCGCGCAATTCGCCCTCGCGCAACAGCACCTCTTGCGCTTCGGCGGGGGTTTCCGGGCCCGGAACGGGCCTCGATATCTCAGGCATCCAGTAAACCGGAGGGCCATACCAGTCGGCCAGCCGCTCGTCCTTTACCAATATCTCGTCGAGTACCCTGGCGCCAAGGATCACTTTCTCGTAAAAGTATTTCCGTGACTGCCGGTACTGAAATACGGCGCGCTTGATATTGCCGAGCGTGGTGCGCAGCTTCGGCGCCAGAATGCGGCGGGGCAATCCGGTAAACGAATCTTCCCCCGGATACCACTCTGCGGCGTTTGAGAAAATGCCGAGATTGCGGCCATGCAATCGCGGCGCGGCGCCGGTGGCGATTCTGGTGAACTCGGCGTTGGATTTGTCGGCCTCGATGAACAGGGTGGTTGTTATGCTGAGCGTGCGCTGTAGCGTTGCAAGCTCCTCTGCAGTGAGGTGCGGCTTTCCGCTTGCGGAATACTCCCGTGTGCCCAGCACCCGCACACGTTCACGCGTCACCAGTGGCTCAATATCAGGCGAGTGTGCGAGCCCAACCGCTTCGGTGAAGCCCATGGCCATCACCAGTTCGCAAGTGGACGCTGCCAGCGCATCGGCGATGACGCGGCAGTAAACACGAGGGTGCCCGACGACATCGGGCGAATACAACAGAATTCTATTCATGGTCATCTTTGAGTGTGTCGTGTAAGCCTGAACTATCCGGACGCAACCATCTTTCTCCAGAGAAAATAGCCGACAATTACAACTTCTGGCTGACCACTGAATAGAGTTTGATTAACATAGACACAATCGCAAATTTGTAGGCGGGTATTTATGGGAACTATCTCATTGAAGCTAAGCGTAAAAAATATTTGTCGTCAGGGAGTTGCCTTTGCCAGCGAGCTGATAGGTTCTGAGCAAAAGTATTGCATTCGCGGGGCATACACTCATCGAACTGAATACTGTTATTTCAACGACAGCGAGCATAAGGACGAATATCAGAAAGAAGTGTACGAACGAGCTAGCGACATTGCGAGGGATGAGAGGCTTAGCACTGTTTATGATGTGGGCTGTGGGTCAGGCTACAAGCTGGTTCATTATCTTGGGCAGTATGAAACTGTTGGATTCGATGTTCCGGAAACTTTGGAATTCCTGCGCCGAACATACCCGGCCAGGAAGTGGGTTCACGCCCCTTTTTCCGATCGGAGTCACCCCTCTGCGGATCTCGTGGTTTGCTCCGATGTGATCGAGCATGTACTGAATCCTGATGAGTTGATGGGATTTCTTTCGTCCCTAACTCGAAAATGGCTGGTCATTTCCACACCCGACAGGGATCGTGCGTATTCGGCATTTTCTCCATTTCAACTGGGGCCACCGAGTACAGATCATCATATTAGAGAATGGTCGTTCAAGGAGTTCTACCGATACGTCAATCAATTTGTGGATATTCACGAGCATTGCCATTCCCATCCCGTGCACGCAACACAAATGATTGTCGCAACTACTCGAAGTTAGTAGCGTCCCGCCTTTCTTCAGCGGTAATGTGCGTGCGCGATGATCTTCCCGGCACTCCCTTTGAATCAATTCAATGCCGAAAAAGGCATCATCAGATCAGGGGTATGTTTTGGTGTCCCACGCGGTTCGCGCTGGGGTTCGTGGGGCGAAGGCATGATCAGGCGATCTGCTTCAAGATCCTGAAGAAAATTCCGAGTGCACAGGCTGAGATACGCCAGCGGCAGGCCTTTTCCCTCACCTTCCGTCGTTTCGCGTGAATCCAGAGGCACGTTTTTTGGCACCCGGTCGTACCAGTTGTGGTAATGCGTCAAGCAGCCATCCACGCTGTAAAAATTGCCCATGCCGTAACGCAAATACGAGAGTTCTTTTGACCAGTACTCCGGAACAAACGGCGGTTCATAGACTGGCGCGGCTTCGCTCGGCGACGCATGGACGCGCATCGGATGCCAGGTGTATCCCTTGCGGGCGAGCACCTCGGGCAAATCGTGGGTGACAAAATAATGGTCCAGGTTCAAGTGCATCCTGGGCCACGGTATGCCCCGTCGCCTGATCCAGCCAAGGGTTCGCGCCCGCCTCGCCTTGGCAGTGTCAAACAGCATGAAGCAGCTTTCCGGCATGCCCTTTCCGTAATACCGGGTGATCGGCCCGCAGCCGATATCTTCGGGCGAAACCAGGGCGCTGTTGCCCTCGAGGTGCGCCGTGCAAGCGGTGAACCAATTGCTTGATAACAAAATAACGTCAGAATGAAGCAGCAAAGTAAAGCGACCGGTTGACATGTCAAGCAACCGGTTCAATGCAATGGCCTGGCTGCAATTCTCCAGATGCACGTCCGTCCCGTATTCTTTGGCAATTTCGACAGATTTGTCTGTTGACAGGTTGTCCACCACGCCGATGCGAACGTTCAGCCCGTCTGTGGTGCGGCGAATCGAGCGCAGGCAATGCGCTAAAAAACTCTCGCTGTTCCAGGTGGTCACACCCACAAATAGATCGTGCTGCATTTCTACTTTCCTATAGCTCGGTTGATCGAAACCGCCTCATGAAAGTCGCGTCTAGCCTGCAATGGCCGCATGGATCATGCATTCATAGCGCCGTCATAGGCGCAAGGCGGGTCTAATATAATCGAAGACGAACCGAAATGGCGCGCCGTACTCGTATTACCAGCACAGAGGAAGAAAAAACCCACAATGAATTTCCGGCACGTGTTCATGAGCACGAGAAATACTCTGGTCAGGCTGGGGCGAGCAATCCGGTCTTTGTGGATGTACGGCAAGTATCGCGAGTTCACCATGGCGCCTCGCAGCTATTTTTTGTGACACATGGTGATAGTCGATTCGCGCCGCCATGTGAAGGGCTGTGTTGTCGAATGCGGCGTGTGGCGTGGCGGCATGTCGGCTGGTATGGCGGAAGTGCTTGGTCCCGACAGGGAATATTTCCTGTTCGACCGTTTCGAAGGGCTCCCTCCTGCTACGGGCCCCGACGGGGTCTACGCGAAGACCTGGCGATACTGAAGGCGAAACCTACTATGACAATTGCCGGGCGCCGATTGAATTCGCTGAACGGGCGATACGCTTATCCGGGGCGCCCCATTACAAATTGGTGAAAGGCTGGCTTGAAAATACCTTGCCTGAATTTGCCCCTCCTAGACCCATCGCCATTCTAAGGCTCGATGGTGACTGGTATGACTCCACCATGATCTCACTCGAGTCATTGTTCAAGCTTCTGGCCCCCGACGGCACCTGATTCTTGACGATTATTACACTTGGGATGGTTGTAGCCGGGCCGTACATGATTTCCTTTCGAGACACCAGTTGGCCGCGCGCCTGCGAGAACAATACGGAATCTGCGTGATTGAGCCGAGGCGCCCGAATTGATGCGCTCGTTCTCGATTTTCCCCCAGATACTTGCACGAACTCTCAATACAGAAGGAAGTTCGCTTGAATTTCCAGCTCGGGAACAGATAAACAGCACGTCTGACCCCATATTGGCCACGCGACGCATCCTACAATTACCTCCAGAAACCAAATAATCGATTCAGTCGAAATGAAGGTTGTTCAATTCTTGTTGCGAACACACTGTCCCAATGCTTTTCGTGACTTTGGGCGGCAAAGCCAAGGCGCCTGAGCTTCTCTATACATTTCTTCTTGGGATAGCCGTGTAGCTCAACCAAGATTGCTCGTACACGCTTAGTCCAACTGTTGTGGGACTTGATTAGTACCTCTTCCGCGCCCTCGATGTCCATTTTTACAAAATCAACGCAATCAACTCCTAGTTCGTCAATCAGCGCATCTATGGTGGTTGTCTTTACTACAATTTGCTCGCCTTGACCACCAATGTGTCCGGCATACTCTTTACCTTTTTGGACGCCAAACATTGCGCCGCCGTCATCTTTCCAAACTGCAACACTTTTAACTGTACACCGATCGCGCCATGGAAGAGTGTTCGAAACTGCGATTGCAGCCGAAGTAGGATCCGCCTCCGCAGCGATTAACTTGCAATTTGGAAATAGCGCACAATAATGTGCGGCGGTTAAACCAATGTTGGCACCAAGGTCAAGCACAGTTTTCGGTTCATCAGGCAGGTAAGGTGGGATGTGATAGAGCCCAAGGAACGTTTCATAAAACACCGTTGCATCAGTGGACCCACTTCGCAAAGACACGGTTTCATTAC
This sequence comes from Pseudomonadota bacterium, assembly GCA_005804965.1. Lineage (GTDB taxonomy): Bacteria > Desulfobacterota > Binatia > Bin18 > Bin18 > SYOC01. The sequence goes on along the minus strand of SYOC01000038.1, from coordinate 8,869 downwards.
CTAATGGGAACGTTATGACTTCGAGGTATTCTGCGGAAGATGTATCCCCCTTCGACTCGACTAATCGGTCGATCTTATCGAGGTCTTCGGGCCGGGCGAGCTGCTCTCGACAGATAGTGTAATTTTTGAAATCTTTCATAGGGGTGATCCTAGGAGTTGACAGGGAACCTACTGTAAGCGTCAAAGCGCGATGTGGGCTGATAAGACTTTCCGGAGCTAGGTGGTCTCTATTTGACGCAATCGCTTTGCGCGAAACCCCAGGCAGACGAACACATTTCAACAAGATCCCGTTGAGCCTGCCAATTTAGTTTGGCAAGCGCCTGCGCAGGGTTGGCGTAACACGCCGCCACGTCACCTGGCCGGCGCTGACTGACTTTGTATGGAATCTTCCTGCCGGATACTCTTTCGAAGGCGCCAAGCACCTCAAAGACGCTGTAGCCTTTACCCGTTCCAAGGTTAAAGGTATGCCAGCCTGAGTTCTGGTGTAAATAATCGAGCGTGGCCACGTGCCCCTCGGCCAAGTCCGATACGTGAATGTAATCTCGAACTCCGGTGCCGTCGATGGTCTCGTAGTCGTTACCAAAGACCTGCAGTTCGGACAATCTCCCTGTTGCGACCTGCATAATAATTGGCAGTAAATTGGTAGGGCTACTACGTGGCCATTCGCCAATTCGCATACTTTCGTGGGCGCCAACTGGGTTGAAATATCGAAGCGAAGCAACACGCCAATTGCTGTCTGATCTGACCAAGTCACGAAGGATTTCCTCGACCTGCAGTTTGCTGCGCCCATAGGGGTTGGTTGCGCCGGTAGGATGGTGTTCATCAAGTGGAAGATACTGCGGCAGGCCATAGACGGTCGCACTTCCGCTAAAAATAAGCATCTTCACCGACTCCGCCTGCATGGCCTGCAACAGGCTGATGGTGCCCTGAACATTGTTTGCGTAATACTCGATCGGCTTTTCGATCGAGTCACCAACGGCCTTGAGACCCGCCAAGTGAATAACCGCGCTGACATCATGCGCCCTTAGCGCAGCACGCACGGTTGCCGTGTCGCGAACATCGGCGACAACAAGAGCCAACCGTTGTTTCGTAATTTCCTCAATTTTAGAGACTACATCTGCTGTGCTGTTAGTCAAATTGTCGAGCAGCACCGCCCCATATCCCTTTTCCGCCAACGAGACCGCTACGTGACTGCCAATGTAACCTGAGCCGCCTGTTAATAATATATTCATAAGTTGTGCCTCGGAGGATCTGGTGCCCTGCCTCTTTGTTGTCAACAGGTACGGCGGCTCGCACGATAACTTTGTAGCCAATTTGAGAGCAAATCCCTAGGGGATTATGCATGATTGACTATGGGCCGATTGGCGACCTTGGCTGGCGGAGAGGACGGTCGCAGCCTCGCATCGGCAACGCTCATTCCGCCGTATTTGTTGCGCCAGCTGAAGAATGTCTACTCGGTTATGTTGTGCTTGCGGCAGAGATCGCGGATCACCACCCTATCCGAATCGGCTTGCCGCAGGATCCCAATCACCTGCTCTTCGGTAAATCGCTTATTCATTCGAGTCTCCTTGTCAAAAATCTACACGTAGACTCACTATCTTACTGGCTACAATCGATCCGGCAGGCCAGTGCGGGACAACTTGGGTCGGCTGCGAGGCTTTCATGATGAGGTATGCTGGGCATGGTTGCAGAGCATGAGTCGTCGCCGCCAACGACATCGAATGACATGGGTACGATTTAAGCGCCTTATTGACCGTTATGTTCCACACTGTCGAAACCGGCACCTTCATACCCCGCAACGCAATGGCGTCACTACCTAAGGCAGGCGCCGTATGCTGCAATTCTGCCAGTACGGAACTGTGCAGGGGGGCGACGCGTTACTGCTGTCTTTGCTGCGACAAAGACTATCCCCTTGCGGAAGTAGCAAGAACGAACCGAAGGCAGCTACTTCCCCTCATCCGGCAATGCGATTCCATTCTCTAGACGGACTGCGTGGGCTAGCGGCTTTGAGCGTAGTCGTACACCACTACGCTGCGACGTTTTTCCCGCACGCGGTGTACGGCGCACAAAATGCATCTGGCTCTCAATGGCAGGACATGTTATCCCGCTCTCCCCTTTTTGTCTTATATAGCGGATCGTTTTCGGTCTTCGTCTTCTTCGTCCTTTCCGGCTTTGTAATCGCAAGCTCGGCCGCATCGACGCGAGTCCCTTTATTGCTTCTCGTTGGGCGCCGATACGCCCGGCTTACAGTCCCGGCCCTTTGCAGCACGCTTGCCGTCTATTTCCTGCTGAAAATATTTCCCGATGTAACACAGGAAGCTGCCCGGCTGCTGGAAAGTCGATGGCTTACAGGATCGTATGCGCACACGCCAACCCTTTTCCAGGCCATGTGGGATGCAGTATTCAATCCGTATCGCTTTGGCGATTCGTACTCGAATCGGGTTTTATGGACAATGCGCAACGAGTTGTTTGGATCGTTGGGCATCTATTGCATATACCTACTCGTTCCGCGCAACTATATTTCGTCTGCTCTCGCATGCATCTTTGTCGCGCTTATTCCCCTGGATGCGCTCACCGGCTTTCTCGGTTTCGCGGGAGGCGCGTTGCTTTTCCAGGCTTGGTCGAAGCAGTTAATCAGGCCGTCAATGCTTGGTCCCGTATTGGCCCTTGCCGGACTCATTCTCGGCGGCCTGCCAGTTCAGTCGCCCGACGACACAATATTCGGCCCGATTGTCGCGATTGTGTCGACGTTCTCCTCGCCTTTCGAATTCATTTTGGGCCTGGCCGCACTAACATTTGTTGCAGGAATTCTGATGTGGCTAGAGGCACTTAGGGTTCTCGAGTGGAGCGTCTTTCGCTTCCTCGGGCGTATTTCGTTTTCCCTGTACCTGATCCACTATCCAATCCTGGCTACGGTCATACTCTATTGGTTCCTGCAGCCAACTTTTTTCCCGATGCAGTTTGCAGCATTGAGCATCGGATATTTCTGCCTATCCATTCTCTCGGCTTATGGCCTCACGATTCTCGTGGATGAGCCGACCGTCAACAAGTTGAAACGGGCGGCCAGTTTGCCTAAATCATTCGCATTCTTCGTCGGGCACGCCGCGGTTCTGGCATGCCTGCTGGTGTTTGCCATTTTTCGGCTGGGGCCGGATTTGCTGTCTCTTTTGGTCATGGCGATCGCCTATTCCGGGTTCTTCATTGTGGCGCCGACCGTCGTTCTATCGTATGCCTCTCCGGCCAAGGTCGAAAAACCCCAAAGCCCTAGCTCGCATTATTCATGAAACTTTTCGAGACATGCATGATGCGCGTAATTTCAGCTTCCGTTTTGGGTCGTGAGGAGCGCTGGCCTGCCCGGCTCGATGTATGCAGGGCCGATATTGGCATCACGCAGCCCTTTCATAACGGCACTAGCGGTGAACGCCGAACCGTTGTCGGAACGGATGAACTGCGCCTTGCCGTACAGCCTCATCCTGCGCAGTGGTGCTGGGATCACATTCCGGATGCGCTGGTCGCACGCACCCTAAAGTATCCAAATTATCGACTCGACTTACTAAAGACCTATTTCCTGATTGATACAGTGCGATTGCAGTGCACGTGCGTCCCGTGAAACCCGAGTGGCATTTATGGTACGGTAACTGACTTTCAATGAGGACGCTCGTGACATTGAAATCACTCATATCGCGGATTTTCAGGCACGATGGTGAATTCTCCGTAAGTAAATTGCCCGGCATATCAATGGCGCCGGAAGAGGCAATTTCCACTAATCTACCTCTGAATATCAGTGACAAGTCAAAGTTGCCGTCCGATCGGTTGGGCTTTGGCTTCAGTTTTCAGGATGTACCAGGACTCCGACTGTCCGAGTGCCGTCTAGTCGAGATTGATTCTTGCCGTATTGAGATGGTGAGGGACGGCTGGGACAGCGTATATGTTGACATCAAAACTGATCTCGACAAAAGGGTCAAGCTTCGCGGTATGGGGATTTCGTGCCAGTCGTCGCAGCCTTCGGTGGCGACGCCACAGCAACATTGGGAACGAGCGGCTTTGCCAATTGAGATATGGAGCGGCAACTACGGCCATTGGCTTGCTTATCATCTTCCCAAGTTAATGATTTTTGCCGACAATGGCTGGACAAACAAAATTGCTCTGCCGGAAAGAGGACGCTGGAAGGAAGTTGAGGCGCGGGACGCCGACTATCTTTCGCTTGTCGAGCCAGCCACAACACAGATTCTGAAACTCGGGGCGGGTACAACATCGGTAGCCAAGCTAGCAGTGATCGACGGTGACCCGCATCATCGCATGCTACTCCGCAAAGTAGCCGACCAAATCAAAAAGCGGGTTATTGCCGAGACAAGTGTCGAGCGTCGACGAATTCTAATCTCACGTCGGGGAGCAGGCTTCCGGAGGCTGCTAAACGAAGACGCGTTGCTTAACGCGTTGCTACCATTCGGCTTCGAATCCGTTTCATTGGAGGGGCTCAACCTTGCGACGCAGATTCAAATTTTCGCGCATGCGGAGTGTGTCGTTGGTATGCATGGCTCCGGCTTGGCAAACATGATCTACTGTCCTGATGATGCTAGCGTTATCGAGATCATCCCCGATGAATTTCCAGGTCCGGATTTCTACCGACTGGCCAATACGCTCGAATTGAAATACTACCTGTTATTCGGCGAATCAGTGGGGGATGGACAGCGTGGGCAGAGAGATATGGTTGCACCAGTGGACGTGATCGAATCACTTGTTAGAAACTCAGGTTTCTAAAAGCTCGTTTAGTCGCGTGATCGATGATTCGAGGAAGACGACTATGCAATTGGGCTGGCGGACCCTTGCATTGCGACGGTTTAGTCTCGGACACGCACAAGCGCATGCCAAGAATTCGCTAGGGATTGGTATTAGGTATCACCACAGTATTTGTCGCCGGTTGGCAAGAAAAAGGGGGAGGACATATATGCATTGCGAAAGCGTTTTGATAGTTTTCAACGCTGCGGCTCGAAACACGACGACTATCGCCCCAAGAATGATCATCCCGATTCATTCGGTTGTTTGAAAATTTCCAACTGCGTGGGTCGAGCGCTCGATAGGCTCAATCCATAAAATAGTGCCCTTTATGATCCATATCACGGCAGCCAGAGAGATCTTAAAATGCGTCCGCACGGCTTAAGCGCCTTCGTTCGATGCAAGAACGAAGAGGAATACATCGTCGCAAGCCTGACGTCATGCTATCGGGTCTTCGATGAAATCGTCGTCGTGCTCAACAACAGCACAGACCGGACGCGTGAGTTCCTGCAAGACCTGATGAGCGATCACCCGAAGATTCGCGTACTGGATTACCACGCAGATTGCGCGCCGGCCGGGCACGGATATTTGGATATGGTTGAAAAAGCACCTGAACGCAGCCTGGCCAGGTATTACAACTGGTGCCTTGAGCAAACGAGCTATAGCCACGTCTGCAAGTGGGACGGCGACATGATCGCAATCCCCACGTTTGATGGTGTACGTGAGCTGTTTGGTGCGCATGATGTCGTCGCTTTTGACGGTTACGATGTTCTCGACCGAAATACGACGAACTACGAGCCACGCATATTCAAGTACGACCCAGCCCATACGCGATACGAAGATTGGGATCTGTATGAAGTGCTAAAGCATGAGTATCCGAAGGTTTTTCTCTATGAAGAGAAATGCTATCTGCACATGAAGCTGGTCAAGCGTGACTGGCTGCACAAGCCGTGGGTGTCTCCCAACGATACTGCTGTCAGGTCTGCGCCTGCTTCGGGATCGGGCGCTGAGGGAATGACGCCGATGTCTCGCGTTGCGCGCAGGTTGCGTTCAGTCGTGCGACGCGTGTCGAAAGGCTGAGGGCCAGGACCCGGCCTTCTCAAATCAGCACGGCCATGTCGTCGGACGGCGCATCCGCTTCCTGGACCTGGTAGCCGAATCCCTCAAGACGCTTCCTCACCGCAGTGAGCTCCTGACTCGACAGATGTGTCACCTCGTAGTGCAAAACTGCAGGCCGCAGGCGCTCAAACGGAAACCATGCCAACATCTGAGCATCCATCCCCTCGGCATCGATCTGCAGCACGTCAATCGCATGCACTTCAAACATGTCCAGTAAATCATTGAAGGAAATCGTACGGATATCCCGTGATTGAACGTGTGCAGTCAGCCCCGGCGCCTGCGTTTCATGCTTCAAGACATGTTCGAGTTGAAAGCTGGCGATCTGCTCTGTCCACTCGGGCAGGCCGGGAACTCCCGCCGGCACAAAGTGCAGCGTGCGGGAAGCGGAGACTTCGTCAACGGCCGCGTTGAGCAGCTTGCACTGCGGGAATTCAGCGTAATTGGCGCTGAGCCGCGCGAAAACGGCGGGCTGAGGCTCCAGAAGGATGCCGTGGCAGTCGTGGCTGCGCACAAAGCGGTTTGATGGATCGTTGGCAACCCCGTCATAGGCGCCGACACTGACGAACAGAAAACGCCGGCTGCGCGCGTACTGAAACTCGAGAACGTCTTCGTATGAAAGATTGAGGTCTTTCCGCTCGGCGCGGATCAGGAACGGCCAGCGTCTTTCAAGGCGATAACCACGCAGTTTGGCGAGCGCCGCCAGAGCGCGCCTCGAAGGCAGTCTTTTAAACATCATTTTTTGTAGTTGGCATGACATTTCAGCGATCAGATAGCCTGATCGCCATCTTTCAATTGACTTTAAAATGATCAATTGTAGTTTCATATCATCAGTTTCAAAAAATTCGATGTGGAGTGCCGCAGCATGAAGCAGGCGGGAAAGTCATGTGGTTGGAAGTCGCCGGAAGAGCACGCATGCTATTTCGCTTGAAGCAGAAGCTCGGCGCCATCGGGTATGATCTGCCGCGCTTTGCGTGGTGCCTGCCTCGGGACTGGGTTCGAATCCGCAATCGCTCCGAGACGCTCGACATGGCGCCCGACGGCACTGGCGCGCAATGTCGCTGGAAATGGACCTCGGAACTGCATATCGCCAAGGTATTTGCGTCGATGGGCCGGCGCCTTCTCCAGCGCGCACTGCATGACTGGCCGATACGTCTCGCGGAAGCGCAGGTTGACACCGGGGGCGAGGTGCAGGTCAGCTTTGTCATCGGGCATCGCGGTCTCGTGCGGCTACCCCATCTTCTGGCGACATTAGGCTCGATTGCCGCGCAAAAAGGCGCGGCCTGCGAGTGCATCGTCGTCGAACAGTCGGCTATTCCCGAAATTCAATCAAGCCTGCCTTCCTGGGTGCGGTATGTGCATACGCCCCTGCCCCAATCCGACGTGCCGTATTGCCGCTCCTGGACCCTGAATGTCGGGGCACGGCTCGCGCGGGGTGCGTTGCTGGTATTTCACGACAACGACATGCTGGTTCCGGAATGTTATGCCGCCGAGCTGTGGCGGCGCTTCAAAGAGGGTTACGAAGTCATCAATGCCAAGCGCTTTGTGTTCTATCTTGAAGAAGTCGAGACCAAACGGTTTTTTGAAACAGCAGTGCTGCCGCCTGACGCGTCTTCAGAAGCGGTAGTGCAAAATCTTGAAGCGGGCGGCAGCGTGGCGATGGCAAAGGACGCTTTTTTCGCGATCGGCGGCTATGACGAGTCCTTTGTCGGCTGGGGCGGCGAAGACAATGAATTCTGGGAGCGGGCGCACACCCGGAAGCTATGGTCCTTTGGTTATCTGCCGATCGTACATCTGTGGCATACAGCGCAGCCACGCAAGACCGACCCCGATAACCCGACCCTGCGTCACTACGCAAGGCTTTCCAGCACGGCCATTGAAGACCGCATTGCAGAACTGAACAAGCGCAGCTTCGGCCAGACCGAACGCCTCTCGGTCGATTGGCCCAGCCCGCAAGCGCACTAAACGTGAAAGCCGAATAAAGCATGTGTGGAATCGCCGGTTGGTACAACATCGCAGGCCAGGACCGCGACCTTGCCCAACTCGACGCCATGGCCAATGCCATCGCGCATCGGGGCCCCGATGATCAGGGCAGGTTCGTCGACCAAAGCACAGGCATTGCCCTGGCCCATTTGCGCCTGAGCATCATCGATCTCAGCGCGGCCGGCCACCAGCCGATGTCAACCCCGGATGGCTCCGTAGTCCTGATCTTCAATGGCGAGCTCTATAACTACTTGGCACTGAAGCGCGAGCTCGAAGCACTGGGCCACGTGTTCCGATCGCGCAGTGATACCGAGGTGGTGCTCATTGCTCTGGCGCAGTGGGGTCCGCAGGCACTTGAGCGCTTTGATGGCATGTTTGCGCTGGCCGCCTGGCATGCGCGCGAGCGCATGCTCCTGCTGGCGCGCGACCCAATGGGCATGAAGCCGCTCTACTACACCAGCCGCGGCATGGCCGGGGGGCTGGCGTTCGCCTCCGAACTCAAGGCCTTTCTGGTGCTCGATGGTTTCACTGCCGAAGCGAACCCAAGGTCCATCGAGCAATACATGGAGTTTGGCTACGTGTTTGATGAGCAGCACACGTCACTGATGGGCGTTTTCAAGCTCCCACCCGGGCATGCCATGCAGGTGGTCGCCGGCAAGGCCGGAGCCCCTTACGCGTTCTTCCGGCCGCAACTTGCCGGGTCAGGTAGGGTGCGCACGCTTGATGAGACCGCAGACGAACTGCACACCGTGCTTTCCGAGGTGGTGCAGCAGCACCTGGTGGCTGATGTGCCGGTGGGGCTGCTGCTCTCGGGCGGGCTGGATTCAAGCATTGTTGCCGCCCTTGCCGCACGGCACGCGCAAGTGACCACCATCACCATGGGCTTTGCCCATTCGGCGGTGGACGAGCGCAGCTTCGCGCGCACCGTGGCCCAGCACATCGGCTCGCAGCACCAGGAGATCCTCATCGACGAGCGCGAGATCATCACCGGTCT
>SYOC01000364.1 GCA_005804965.1 Pseudomonadota bacterium | reverse complement strand
TTGCCGATACAAAATTCTCGGAAAATGTGATCGAGAATATCTTCTGAAGTGATATGGCCAGTGATCTCGCCAATATGCGCAAGAGCCGCGTGCAAATCAACGGCAACCAGATCGAGCGGCAGCCCTGAACGTAGACCGGCAAGAGCTGTGTCGAGGCATTGCTTTGCTTTCACAAGGGCATCGTGATGACGCAGATGAGAGACAATAGCACGGTTTGGCGACGAATCGTTGCTCGCTTGACCAAGGATCGCTCCGTGAAGCCGCTTTTCCAACAGCTCTTTGCCTTCGCCAGTGACAGCGGAAATCTTCACGACTGGTTGGGCAGGGAAATGAGCAGTCAGGCTGGTTGCATCAAGCAAAGGAATGAGATCCGTTTTGTTGAGGAGGGGAATCGCAAGCTTGCCTGGGAGGAGGTCCAGCAGTGCGTGGTCTTCGTCGTCGAGAGGACGCGAGGCATCGAACACCGCCAGGATTAACTCGGCCGTGTCGATACCGGCACGAGTGCGCTGTACACCAAGTTGTTCGACTTCGTCAGTCGTCTGCCGCAGCCCAGCCGTATCGCACAACACCAAGGGAATGCCGCCCACCACTACGGTTTCCTCGATCATGTCGCGAGTAGTGCCGGGAATAGCCGTGACAATGGCACGGTCTTCGCCAACGAAAAGATTCAGCAAACTTGATTTGCCGACGTTGGGTTTGCCAACGATGACCGTTCGTACCCCTTCGCGGTAGACTTTGCCTTGCGTGAAGGTGGCGGCGAGCGTCGCGAGGTGTTCGTTCAGCGCCACGGTATCCTGTTCTAGTTCGCTTTGGGCGCGTTCAGGAATATCGTCCTCGGGAAAATCGAGAAACGCCTCAACGTACGCGGTGAGGTGCAGCAAACGTTCGCGTAATGTTGCATAGGCTTCAGACAGACGACCAGACAATTGCTCCATCGCCAGATGCACGCCTTGATCGCTCTTGGCCTGAATGAGGTCGAGCACTGCCTCAGCCTGCGAAAGGTCGAGCCGACCATTCAAAAAAGCACGCTGGGTAAACTCCCCTGGCTGCGCCAAACGCGCACCGTGCTGGAGCACCACGCTCAAAATCCGCCGCACCAAAAACCCACCGCCGTGGCAATGGATTTCCGCTATTTCTTCGCCTGTATAACTGTGCGGTGTACGCATCACGGTCAAAAGTCCTTGGTCGAGCGTCTGTTGCGAATGCGGATCAGCGATGTGCCCCAAATAGAGCATATGCGAGCGTAATTCTGCTACTGGACGATGCAGACGGAACAAACGCCGCGCGATGCCTTCAGCCTCGGGACCACTCACGCGGATGATTGCCACGCCTCCTTGTCCTGCCGGAGTAGCAATCGCGGCGATGGTGTCATGCTCGTACATACGGAGAAGGTTCTAGCAGAAGAAGAGTGAAAGGGAACTGAGGAGCCCAGCATGCAGAAGCCAGAAGAGGAGATGGGGAAAAGCAAAAGGCAAAAATCTTGCCTCACGCCAAGCAACTCTCCGACGGAGAGACTTCTCGACGAAACGACGGCGAGGTTGTTAGTCTGACTCTTGCCCCGCAGTAGGGAAGACGGTATAGGAAACCGTTCCCTTTACAAGGCAAAGGCGGGAGAATTTATCGTGATGTACATCGATTTCCATACACATACCACGCGCGGGAGCGCCGATAGCAACCTCGACCCGTTCGCGCTGGTGGATCAAGCACAGAAGATCGGCCTGCATGGCGTGTGCATCACCGAGCATGACAACGCTTGGAAAGACCCCAAGATCAATGATTACGCCCAAGAACGTGGGGTCACGCTGTTCCTTGGCATCGAAGTCACCACCGAGTGGGGGCATGTTGGCACCTTTGGGCTCGATCAGTACATCGGTGGCATCTATAAGGTGAAAGAACTACGTCGCATCACTAATGATGCTGGTGGGTTTCTCATCGCCAATCATCCCTTCCGCTATAAACTTGATCCGCGCTTTCAATTCATTCACAAAACCCCGCCGATTGATGTGAACGATCCAGTCTCGGGCACGAAGGCCCTGGAGGTGCTCCAATACATTGACGCTATCGAAATCGTCAACGGTGCTTGTTCCGAACAAGAAAATCTCTATGCGCATGCTGTAGCACAACAGATGGGCCTCAAAGGGTTGGGCGGAAGCGATAGCCACTCGGCCCCGTCGCTGGGCTGCGCGGTGACGATTCTCGAACGCTCAGTCTCAACCGTGCGCGAGTTGATCGGCGAGTTAAAGGCCGGGCGGTTTTCCGCTGGCCAGGGGTTGAACGTCGGCCAGATGCGCACGTTTCCAGAGTGATCGCTGCTGGAGTCTCTTCTCATGACTGTCGCCAAAGCCCTGACCATTGCCGGTTCCGACAGCGGTGGCGGTGCTGGTATCCAAGCGGATCTCAAGACCTTCATGGCTCTCGGCGTGTACGGCACCAGCGTGCTGACTGCCGTAACCGCGCAAAACACGTTAGGGGTGCAAAGCGTAGTTGAATTGCCGCCCGAGTTTGTGGCGCAAGAATTTGACAGCGTTTTGTCCGACATTGGCACCCATGCCGCCAAGACCGGCATGTTGTCGTCCATTCCGTTAGTCCAGGTCGTCAGCCAGAAAATTCAGGAATATCGCGTGCGCCAGTTGGTGGTGGACCCGGTGATGGTAGCGAAAGGTGGTCATGCTTTGCTGCGCGCTGAGGCACAACGTGCTTTGGTCGAGTCGTTGTTACCGCTGGCGCTGATTGTCACCCCCAACTTGCATGAAGCTGGGCTCTTAGCGGGAATGGACGTGGTGACTCGTACGGACATGGAAGAAGCTGCACGTCGCATCGAACGCCTTGGGCCGGCGTATGTCATCGTCAAAGGCGGACATCTTGAGAATGAGGCATGCGACTTGTTGTTCGATGGCCAAGCCTTCCGCGCGTATGACGGGGTCAAGCTTGCTACAGTCTGCACCCACGGAGCTGGCTGCACCTTTTCGGCGGCAATCACTGCCGGGTTAGCGAAAGGGCTCGCCGTGGAGAATGCCGTCGCCGACGCGAAAAAGTTTGTTGCTCGTGCAATGGCAGCTGGAGTGCTCATCGGCCAGGGACACGCGCCGCTCAACCATCGCGCCGGTTTTCTCCCCTAATTTGTGCAAAATTTCTCTTCTCAGAGTGCGGAAAACGCCTGTTTTTCCTACATTTCTTCTTGTGCCTCACCAGAAGCTCAGGTATGATGCGCCCAACTGTGTGAGCCTATGGATGGAGCCCCCAAAAGCGCTACTCCGCGCCGTACTGCCTCCCGAATAAAAGCCAAGCCTCCAGTGCGCACGAAAGTGCGTCGCCGGCGAGGGCATAGTCTTAGCCTCCTCGAAGACATCGGCTCACTCATCGCCCGTTCCCACGATCTGCAAGAAACCCTGCAAGACATCACCAAAACCATTGCCGAGCGCATGAATACCGACGTGTGTTCGCTCTACATGCTCGACCCGCAGGACACGCGCTTGACCTTGTGGGCGACCACCGGTCTTGACCGTTCTGCTGTCGGGAAGGTGAGTATGAGCACGGAAGAAGGGTTGTGCGGGTTGGTGATCGAAAAAATGGAGCCTGTAGCAGACTCGGACGCCATGCTCCACCCGCGCAATAAATACTTCCCAGAAACCGGAGAAGAACGATTCCACTCCTTTCTCGGTGTGCCAGTGGTCGAAAAACATGAACCACTTGGCGTCCTCGTCATCCAAAGCCTCAGCCGACGGCGGTTTTCTCCGACAGACATTCGCTTGTTGAAGACGATTTCTGCCAACGTGAGCGGCATCATCGTCCAAGCGCGTCTCATCGAGACCCTCAAGACGAAAGAGCAGGAGCAGGAAGAATATCGTAAGCGCATGCTGGAAGCCGTGAAACGCCTCAGCGTGTACGAGCGTGAGCGCGAAGAGAAACCTACGGTCGGTGGGAAAGCTGGACGAACCCGCCTGACCGGCATCAGTGCTTCGCCAGGATTTGGCATTGGACAAGCGCGTCTTGTCGACCCGTCGGTCCACCTCAGCACCCTGCCTGAACGGAAAACGACTGACCCTGAGCAGGAAATTCGCCACTTGCATCGCGCGGTTCAGCAGTCGGTGGATGAGCTGGAACTCCTCAAAGAGCGTGTGAAAGAACAGCTCCCTGAACTAGATCGCGCGATTTTCGATGCGCATCGTATGATGATTGAAGACGCTGGGTTTTTGCAGAAAATCGAAAACTCCATTCGTCAAGGATATGCAGCAGAGACTGGTGTCAAAAAAGTGGTTGACGAGTACGCTGACACCTTGAGCAAAGCCGCGAACGAGTATTTGCGTGCGCGTAGCGCCGATATTCGCGATATCGGGCAACGTCTCCTGCGCCATCTCCTCGGGTTGTCGGAAAAAGAGCAGGCGCATGGTGAAAGTTTGGTGCTCGTTGCAGAAGAACTCACACTGTCTGACTTGTGTCTCGTGGATCATACGCAAGTAAAAGGTGTGGTGATGAGCAGCGGAGGTGCGACCTCACACGCCTCTATCTTGGCGAAATCGTTTGAGATTCCCTCCGTTGTCGGCGTCGAACATGCCGACCTCATTCAGCCCGGCGATGTGGTGATTGTCGATGGTAACTCCGGCGTGGTGTACGTGAACCCAGGGGCCGAGATCCTCCGCGAGTATGACCGCCTCAACCGTGAGTATCGCGACTTTAACCGCGACTTAGAAGATATTCGCGATGTGCCAGCCGAGACCCGCGATGGGAAACGCGTAGCCTTATGCGCCAATGTGGGCTTGCTAATCGATCTGACGCTCGCCCGCCGCCATGGAGCGGAAGGCGTCGGTTTGTATCGCACGGAGATTCCTTTTCTGACCTATCGCGATTTCCCCGGAGAAGAGGAGCAACTCGACCTCTATCGCCGGGTGATTACCGGTATGAACGGTCATCCGGTGACGATCCGCACGCTCGACCTTGGCCCGGACAAATATCCGTCGTATTTGCGTCTGCCACGTGAGGACAATCCTTTCCTCGGCTGGCGCTCGATTCGCATCTCCCTCGAAATGGAAGAAACGTTCAAAGTCCAACTCCGCGCGATCTTCCGCGCTGGGGCGCTTGGTCCGGTGCGGATTTTATTTCCCATGATTTCCAGCGTCGAAGAAATCCGACAGGTGAAAGAGCTGTTAGCGCAGGTGCGCGACGATTTACGACGTGACGGATTGGCGTTCGACCCGGACATGCGCATCGGTATGATGGTCGAAGCCCCAGCCGCAGTGTGGCTGGCGGACCGGCTCATCAAGGAAGTGGACTTCTTTAGTATCGGTACCAACGACCTCATCCAATATATCCTGGCGGTGGACCGTAACAATCGGAAGGTGGCGACGTTGTACGACCCGTTGCATCCCGCAGTCTTGACGGCGGTGGCGCGGACGGTGGCGGCGGCGAAAGCTGCCGGCAAACGCACGTCGATGTGCGGCGAGATGGCGGCAGATCCGTTGTGTACGATTCTACTGCTCGGACTCGGGCTGGACGAATTGAGTATGGAACCTTTCTTCGTCCCGGTGATTAAACGCGTGATTCGCTCATTGTCGTATGCCCGTGCGCAACGGCTCGCGCAGGAAGCCTTAGGCATGGCAACCGTACAAGATGTGAAACGATTGCTCTTCGAAGAACTCAAACAGCTCGACATGATGGAATTAGTGGAGATGTATCACTGATTTTATTGACATTTTCCGATGTGACGCGTACAAATCGGGCTGTGGAGCAAGGAGAACATATGGTGAAGCAGTTGGGGAAAGGAATAGCGTCTGCCTGGGCAGCCGCCCGCAACTGGCGTAGTGCGCAGCAGGAAACCCGTATGATTGCTCAGGCCGGCTCCCGCTTGACTGCCTCGACAACAGTGACCGAAGCGATTCTTCCTTCCGTGCGTCGCGCGAGTCAAAACGCTGCGCCCTGTCGTACGCTCCGCGTGTATTTCATCAAGCCCTCTAAATATGACGAGCAGGGCTATGTCCTCTATTTCTGGAAGGGAGTGCTGCCGAATAATACGCTGACGACCCTGGCCGCATTGAACGAAGAGTACAACCGCTTGCGTGCGGCGGAGAACGTGTTCGTCGAGACCGTGTTGTGGGATGAGATTGTCGAAGGACCGATCAATACTGCCATCATTCAAGCGATTCGCGACAAAGCGCTAGAAGACGATGTTGAGGTGTTGATTGGCTTGGCTGGGGTGCAGACCAACCAATATCCGCGTGGTCGCGACTTGGCGCTGCAATTTAAGGCAGCTGGGTTCCCGGTCATCATGGGTGGGTTTCATGTCAGCGGGTACCCGGACTCGTGCGCTTTTCTCAATAGCTGTGGCATTACCACCGTGGTCGGCGAAGCTGAAAACACCTGGGCGAGTCTGTTGGATGATTATCTGCGCGGCGAGATGCAACTACAGTACAGTGTCACTACCGGCATTCGTGCCAAGACCGGCACCGGAGAAATCGTGGTTCCAATGATCGACACCGTGCAGTTGCCAGCCATCGACGACCGCTATCTGACACGATTTGCGCACGAGACCATGACCACCCTGGATACTTCGCGCGGCTGTCCGTTTACCTGCTCCTATTGCAGCGTCAAGAACGTGATGGGGCGAACCATGCGCGCACGCGACCCCCGCTCTGCTGTGGACTGGGTGCGGGATGCCGCAGATTATCACGGTATTGATACCTTATTTTTAGTCGATGACGATTTCTTCCGCAGCCCGCAATGGGAGACGGTGCTCCTAGGGCTAGCTGACCTGCGCAAACAAGGTCGTCATGTGAATTTCATGATGCAAGCTGATATCGATGCCGGTGGCTATGCTGACCTGCGCCCCGGCGAAACTGACAGCAGCAAGCATCAGCGGAGTCGGCGGTTTGTCGAGTTGGCAAAAGAGGCGGGCTGTTATGCCGCCTTTATCGGATTTGAATCCTTCAACCCGCAGAATCTTATGGCGGCGGCGAAATTTCAGAACACGGATCGTCGCGGCGAACGGAATCTCGCACTCGAAGAGTCGAAACGCCGCGTCTTGGAAAAATATCGCCGTGTGGTCGATAACTGGCATCGTGCCGGTATTGCCGTGCATTGCGGCTACATGATCGGTTTTCCTTTTGACACACCAGATTCCGGTCGCCAAGCAGCACGTGACCTCATTGAGGTTGGCGTCGATCTTGCCTCGTTCTTCATTGTCACGCCGCTGCCAGGTACAGAAGATCATATCAAGGCAATGGAAGACGGCACGATCACTGACTGGGACTTCAATTGGTATGATTCCGATCATGTGGTGATGAAGCATCCGACGATGACCGCCGACGAAATCATGAAGGCATATCGCGACGCGTATATGACGTTCTATGCGCCATGGCGCGTATTCAAGAACACGTTGACGTTTTCCGGCGGACGTGGTCTCAACTGGGAAGCGCGCAACAGCATGACGAGCGAATTCGTTTACTGGGCTATTGCCTATTATCGTGGCCGCCATCCCATGCTTGGCGGGGTGTGGAAACTCTACGACAAAAAGACCAAGCGGCAAGTCATTACTGACGAAGAAGCACGTAGCCAATATTTTCCTAACTGGCTGAATGCTGGAGCGACGCCGGTGCCACAACACACACCGGTGTTGACGATAGCATAGGAGGAAAGAGGAAATTCAATGTTCCCTGCATATGCAGCCACCCTCCAGCTCAATCGAGAAAAAGAGCACGAAGAGGAAGAGGAGTGGGAAGAAGAGGAGGCGGTGGACGAAGAGAGCGACGAAGATTGGGCAACTAATGACGATGAGGATGATGAAGAGTGGGAGGAAGAATAACCGGCGGATCGTGCCCTCACACCGAGCCGAGCCTGTCGTCTTCCTTTTAGGGATTGACCGTTCGTTTTCACACCGGAAGGAGTAAGGAGGTTGGTAATATGCCTATGACAAAATCGCAAATGGTCCAGAAGCTCGCTGAGTCCTGGGGCGACATCCCCAAGCGACAAGCGAATGACAATCTGACGGCGCTGATTGATTTCATCAGCAAAACTGTCAAAAAAGAGAAAATGCTAAAGATTCCGAATCTCGGCACGTTTAAGCTGCGCCAGAGTAAGGCGCGGATGGGGCGCAATCCTCAGACTGGCGAGCCCATCAAGATCGCCGCCCGGAGGAAAGTGGCGTTCACTCCAGCGAAGCTGTTCAAAGAGTCGATTCTCGGCGCACCGCCCGCCAAAGCCGCTGCTCCCGCCAAGAAAAGCGCGGCAGCAAAAAAAGCGTAAATCATGATCGAGAAGAAGTTAGGAATCTGAGCCTCATGCTGGCTTCTGATTTCTGACTTCTCCTTTCTCACTTCCCCGCCATGTCCTACGCCGTCAAAGAGATGTTCTATACCCTACAAGGTGAAGGCGCGAACACTGGACGGCCGGCGGTCTTCTGTCGTTTCGCTGGCTGCAATTTGTGGTCAGGCCGTGAGGAAGATCGTGCTCATGCTATCTGCCAGTTCTGCGACACCGACTTCGTTGGCGTCGATGGTCCCGGCGGCGGGAAGTTCTCCTCTGCGCAAACTTTGGCTGCGGCTGTTGCTGCAACGTGGCCGCACGCGCCAATGCCGACGGTTCGTCGCTTGGTGGTCTGCACCGGGGGAGAGCCGTTATTGCAACTTGATGAGCCGTTGATTGCCGAGCTGCATAGTCAGGGGTTCCAGATTGCTCTCGAAACTAATGGTACTCTTCCAGCGCCCACCACTATCGACTGGATATGCGTGAGCCCCAAAGCCGGAACCCAGCTTGCTGTTGAAGCTGGTCATGAACTGAAGCTCATCTTTCCGCAGCCAGGCGCCGAGCCGGAGCGGTTCACCGCGCTCAATTTTCAACATTTCTTCTTGCAGCCTATGGACGGGCCAGAGCGAGCACGGAACACACAACTGGCGGTGCAGTACTGTCTTGACCATCCGCAGTGGCGGCTCAGCCTACAAACCCACAAATTGCTGGGGATTCCGTAAACAGCGCTAGACAATTCCCTGTTGCGTCAGCTCGGCGAACTGCTCGTCGCTTATCCCTAATTCCCCCACGTAGACTTCGCGATTATGTTCGCCTAAGAGCGGTGGTCGGCGAGAAATACGCCACGGGGTCTTGGTGAAAAAAAACGGCCCACCAGGGTAGGGGAAGGTCTTTCCCAATTCGGGGTGCTCAATCGTAGAGAAGAATCCACGCGCTTGTAATTGCGGATCATCCACCAGCGCTTCCGGCGGGCGAACCATGGCGTAAGGAATCCGGCGCAGTTGTGCACCTTCCATCAACTCGGCAATGGTGTAGTCCTGCGCCCAATCGTCAAGCACGTCGAAAAGATGCTCGGCATTGGCTTTTCTGAACTGAATATCTTCCCACGGCGGTTCACCGAGGTCCTGGGCCTTGTCGTCCATCTTGACCCACTCGACCAGCGAGGTCCAATCGCCCAGCGCACAGTGCATGATGTAGCCGTCTTTACATTTGGCGACGCGAAAATAGCGACTCCAGTGCAGGCTGCCGCGCCGCGTCTCGATTCCGAGCCCTTGATGGTAAAACGGCGCAACATGCTCAACGCAAGCTGCCGTCGCTTCTTGGATACTCACATCGACCCACTGGCCTTCGTCAACTGCGTCACGCGCCCACAACGCGGACATGGTGCCAATCGCGGCAAAGAACGCGGCGCTGTGGTATGCCTGCAATCCGAATGCGCGGAGCGGTGGCTCTCCTGGGTTGCCGTTCGTGTAGATCATACCGCCCAGTGCTTCGGCGACGGTGTCGGAAGATTGATAATCGCGATACGGGCCCGTCTGGCCGAAAGGCGTAATCGACGTGAGCACGAGGCGCGGGTTGATGCGCTTGAGCGTGGCGTAACCTAAGCCGAGCTGGTCTAACGTCCCAGGCGGAAATGATTCGACAACCACATCAGCTTTCCCCACCAAGCGCCTCAAAAGATCTTGCCCAGTCGGTGTGTGGAGATCGAGCGTGATGCCGCGCTTGCTGGTGTTGTAGAACCAAAATAGCAGGCTGCGATCACGATGCGCATGATTGTCGAGAAACGGACCGACCGTGCGCATGGCATCACCGCTGGGAGGCTCGATTTTGAGCACCTCTGCGCCCATGTCACCCATAAGCTTAGCGCACAGTGCGCCTTTGAGGTCAGTGAGGTCCAGCACGCGAAGGTCAGAGAGGGCGGTGGTACTCATGGTTGTTCCTCAGGAAACATGCGAAGGAAATCTGCGAGACGAACGATAGGGATTCCTTGAAAGCGCTTCAGCGAAAGAAGGTGGCGATCTCCAGTGATGATGAGATCGGCTTGGGCGGCAAGAGCACATTCGAGAATTCGGTTGTCGGGGTCATCAGCGAGGATACGAAGATAAATTGGAGGAGTGAGCACTGTGCTTGCCCGGCTGATGAGACGTAGTGCAGATTTAATGTCCCTTACTGGTTGATCGAATTTTTCTCGCAGCTTTTGTGCAGTCTCAGCAAGAATGGCGACAGACGTGTAGAGGGAAAACCTACGGCGGCGTGCGAGAAGAAAGGCTCGTTCTCCCTGGCTGCCAGCAATGAGAAACGCAGAGATGAAAATGCTGGTATCGAACACCACGCGCATCAGCGGTCCTCGAAGACAAGGTGCTCGATCTCTTTCTCTGTGAGAATACCTTTTTTGCGGACTCGGTTTGCCATTTTTCGCTGAAGGCGGAAAAACTCTTCCTCTTCGAGTTTTTCTCGATACACAGCGACCATTTGGCGGAACAATTCGCTCTTACTCGTGCCTTGATAAGCAGCAATGTGCTCATATTCTTCTGCTAACGCCGGGTCGACTGAGAACCCGAGCGCTTTCATTCTGCGTCCCATAGATCTCACCACGACTACAAAAATAAGTTCAGCTATAAAAAGTTAGGCAAGCTTGATCAAGATACGCTCGTGCGTCTTCCCCCGGAAGACTAGCGGCAGTCGTGTCACGACTCGATGAAGCCGCAGTTGCCACAGTAGATTTTGCCACGGATGCGCCTTCCAGTCGGCAAGAGGCAGATGGGACAGTGTATCCCTTCTTCTTTGCGTAGAGAGACAAGCCTTTGTTGGTGGTTGAGGCCAAGCGGAGCATCGCTGCGAGGCTTATGCGGTTCCGTATTCACGTTGTTCCTCCCTCTTACGAATCGTGGCGCTGCTCGAGGGCACGGCGCAACAGCTCGATCTCTCGGTCAATCTCACGTTGCCGGCGAGCGATCGACACCATGTACAAGAACAGGACCAGCCATGTCACACAAAAAGCGGCAAAAAGATACTTCATGCGATTCCCTCAGGCTCTGAAGACAGAAAGACGGTGCGGCGCAATATAGCAATCTCTTCACGCTGACTGAGATTGCGCACTCGTAGCCACAGCAGCCAGCAAAATAACAAGAGAAAAGCACCCATGCTGACCAGCAACGTCCACATCATTTCCGGTGCCATCGTGTCTACTTTCGGATGAATGCCGCGCCACAAACGAGTGGCGACGTGCAGAATAGGAATCTCGAGCACGCCAACAATTCCCAGCACGGCAGCATAGCGGGCGGTCTGTTCTGTGTCGCCAGCAAACATGCGTAACAGTAAATACGCGGCATAAATGGTCCAGAGAATCACCACCATGGTCAAACGTGGGTCCCACGTCCACCACACGCCCCAAATCGGTCGCGCCCAGAGTGCGCCCGTGAGGATCACCAGAGTGCAAAAGACCATGCCGAGTTCCGCCGCTGCTTGTGCGAGCAGATCGGAAAATCGCTCGCCCTGCCACAGATAGGAAGCGCTCGCACCAGCAACAATAAAGAACCCAAGGTAAGTGTTCAGCGCGATGGGCAAGTGAAAATAGAAGATTCGTTGCGGAAGCCCTTGTTGTTGCTCATTCGGTACATAAAGAAAGATCATGCTGAGCGCGGCGAGCATGGCGATGCAGGTGAGCCACGGTAAGAGATGGTCTACGAATGGGGCAAGCTTCTTCATCAATTACTCCTGCACTACGTGTCGGAAGATGAACCACCCTGTTACCACAAAGATCACGTCGAAGGCGAGTAGCACACGCAGCCACACGTCCGGCCATGCTTCCCCGGCCAGCAGTGCGCTGGTGAGCTGCACGGCGGCGATGAGCAGAGGAATCAACAGCGGCAAGAGCATGATCGGCAAGAGCACTTCGCGTGCGCGAGTGCGTACCGCAATCGCCGAGAAGAGCGTGCCCAGCGCGGAGAAGCCGATGATTCCTAGCAGTTCGACAACGGGTAATAACAATAGCATTGGCGTCCAAGTGATACCGAGCAACAACAGTGTAATCGGTGTCACGAAAGCTTCGACCATGAGGAGAAAGAGCGCATTACCAAGAAACTTCGCGAGAAACACGGCGCTCGGATCAATGGGCGTCAGCAGCACCCCAGAGAGGCAACCACGTTCCTGTTCCAGCAGAAACCCGCGTTGCAAGCTCAACATGCCAGCGAAGACCAGAGTGATCCACAACATAGCCGCGCCGATGTCCGGGCGGCGGGTTTGTTCAGGACTCAAGGCAAACACGAAGATCAGCAACATCAGAAACGCCAAGACAAACAGCGACGAGAGACGCTCCTTCGTACGCCATTCGAGCAGGACATCTTTCCACAGTAAGGCCCACATTCTGTTCAGTGCTGAGTACTGAGTGCCGAGTGCTGAGTATGGTGGTGATAAATTGCGGCGAATTCCGAAACTGGAGGCAGCGTCCCCGTTGCGTCCCAGGCGATGCGACCGCGATGCAGCAGCAGTGCTCGGGTGGAAACCTCTAAGCCCAAGGCGAAATCATGCGTGGTGAGCACCACGGTTTTCCCCCGCTCTTTGGCGGTGGCGAGCACGGTCTGCAAGATCGTAACGCCGCGAGCGTCGAGTCCGCTGTAGGGTTCGTCGAGTAACAGTAGGTCTGGATCGTGCAACAACGTGCGGGCCAGCGCGAGGCGCTGTTCCATGCCACGCGAGAACACCCGCACCGCCGTTGTGCGCCACTGTTGCAGCCCTACCTGTTCCAACGCCGCGTCGATCCGGGTTGGGATGTT
>SYOC01000363.1 GCA_005804965.1 Pseudomonadota bacterium | reverse complement strand
TCAGCGTGTCTTCGGCTGTTTCACGCTCAGTGTGAATGACGAGCAAGACTTTATTAGAAGCGGAGGTGCCAATGCTAATGTAGCGGTCTTCCGTCTCCGAGTGTTCGTCATCGGGAAAGGTGATCAAGAGGGGGTCATTGAAGACCGTTTTAGCCTCCTCAAAACTGACCTTGTGCTTTTTGAGGTTTCCTCTGGCCTTGTTCTCGTCCCATTCAAAAAGAAGTTTCATCCTGTCCGCACGCCAGCCAGAGATTACCGCAGTTGAGCTTTCTCAAGAACCAAGCCGGCGGGACAGCGCACACTTACACGCCGCCATGCAATGACAACGGTGTCCAGCCGTACCCGGGTTTGGCCGATACGAATCACCCCCTTCGCATCAGTGCGAAGGGGCACAGACGAGGTCGTTTCTGTCACATTCATCGCTGTCTCCACTCTCGGTGTTTCTTCTCGCGACCTTCTTTCGTTTCAATCTCAGATCTGTAGGCTAGGCCATGACCCAGCCTCTGACAAGAACGCTGGGATTCACTGAACTCATCCCAGTCTACGGGCTTCCGTATCCTTCCTCTTCTCCGCCAATTTGTTAAAGTGCAGCTCCGACCGAACGCCGACGAACACCAAGGAGATTCCCTATGCCCATCACCGAACACACGCTCAAAACCCCACGACACACCACTGCCTATCTCGCGGCGGGGCCGGAAGACGGGCCGCTCGTCATCTTCGTACATGGCTGGCCGGAGCTGTCGATCAGTTGGCGTCATCAACTTCCCGCGTTGGCGGCGCTCGGGTTTCGCGCCATCGCGCCGGATATGCGCGGCTATGGTCGCTCTTCCGTTTACAACCAACACGGCGATTATGCCCAGGAGCATATCGTCCGCGACATGCTGGAGCTGCTCGACTCGTTAGGCCACGAGAAAGCCGTGTGGGTGGGGCATGACTGGGGCAGTCCAGTAGTGTGGAATCTCGCCAGTCATCACCCCGACCGTTGCCACGCCGTCTCTAATCTATGCGTGCCGTATCATACCATCGAACATGGCCTCGACTATGTCGTGACTTTGGTTGATCGGGATCTCTACCCAGCCCACGAATACCCCGCCGGTCAGTGGGATTACATGCGTTACTACGAAGAGAGCTTTGCCGAAGCCGTCGCGCCGATGGATGCCAATGTCCACAACTTCGTGAAGCTCCTGTTTCGCAAAGGCGATCCAGCCGGCGAGGGTAAACCGGCTATGACGGCAACCGCTCGTCGCAGTCACGGCATGATCGGCTTGCGCAGTATTCCCGACTTCCCGCGCGATGCCGACGTCGTCAGCGAAGAGGACCTCAGCATCTACACCGCCGCGCTGAAGCGCAACGGTTTCTTCGGCCCCTCTTCTTGGTACATGAACCACAACGTCAACGCCGAATACGGCAAGACGGAAAAGAATGGTGGCTATCTCGATATGCCGGTCCTCTTCCTGAACGCGCGGTACGATTACGTATGTGAATGCACGCATTCACGGTTGGCGGAACCGATGCGCACCTACTGCCGCAATCTTACGGAAAAGACGATTCGCTCCGGCCATTGGATGGCGCAAGAGAAACCAGTGGAAGTCAACGCCGCGCTTGCCCACTGGTTGGCGACTGCGGTGCCAGGGATCTGGCCGCAGCCGAAGTAGACGGCAGCGAGGAATCTCAGGACGAGATTCCTCGCTGCGCTGCTCAGAAACAAAACGCTTAAACCGTGCCGGATACTCGTGGCAGCCCGTCATTCCGGGCGAGCACCGCGAGACCCGGAATCCAGGAGCAAAAGACTGGATTCCCGCCGCAGCCTGCCCTCGCGACGGCGGGGGCGGGAATGACGACCAGGGACGGGTCCCCGTTTCTGCTTCCACGCTGAACGCCCCGCGCTCTGGGTGACTCAGAATGACACTGCTAATAGGCCATATCGTAAAGTGTACGAATAGCATGTCGTCTGATTTGGACGGAACGTCACGCCGCCTTCTGAATGCGGTGATTCGTCAGCTTGGCAACGATTTGCTCAACGACGTGATCGGCCAAGGCCCGCACTTCTTCCGGCAACTTGGGTTGGATCGGATGCGGCACCCACACTGGCTCGTATTGCGCTAGCCCTAATGCCGTACACTGCGCGTGCGCTGCGCCTTTGAATTCGATAGTGGAAACGTTGGCGGTGGGAATGCCGAGTTCTTCGAGGGCGAGTACATCGTGCGAACTGCACGAAATGCAGCCCCCTCAATCGCTGAGGGCTTCGATGACAGCGTCGCATTTCTCGCTCAGCTCCTGCCTAAGCTGCGGCGACGCGAGCTTCCCAGCCGAGACTTTCTTGCGCCGTAAGACTTCCTTGACGCCATACTGCCCCTTCAGCACCTCTTCAATGCGGTCGAGGAAATGGACGCCTTTGGCTTTGTTGATGTCCAGCAGGCCGATGGTTGTCCCTACCAATGTGTCGAGTCGCGGAGCGAACGATTTCTGTCCGCGATCCACATGATCGGTCGGGTCTAAAAAGACTTGGTCCATAACGCACCTCCTTCTGCAGTAATGAGTAACGAGCAACGAGTAACGAGCAACGAGTCTATTGCCGGACTTCTTTCGTGGTCACTTTGCTACCGTAATCCCCGCGTGCCAGACCTGGGACAACAGCGGAAAAGCGTCCTGCCGTACCGCCAGCGACGATAATCATGATGCTCTCCAGAGCCGGGAATTTGGGAAACAAGGTCTCGTCCGTAGGCGGCTCGTTCGAGCGGTTCGGAAGCGGGATCATGCTTACCCCTGCGCCTTCTCCGCCGTTCACCCCAGGTTTCAGTTCCCGGAACGGCTTACGAATTTTCTCGAACAGAAACTGCCGCAGATCGCTTTTCGACCAGCCGTCTTGCGCAAACGTCTTAGCGTGTTCCGGGCACACAATCAGCATGGTGTCAGAGAACACTGGGAAGTTTTTATGATTCCAGACATTCGCCATCGTCCAGCCAATCGACAGCGCAAGCTGCTCTGCCGTACGGCTGGCATGATCGTTAATTTGCAAGGGAGAGTGTCCGCCGAATAAGGTGACTGTACTCTGGTCGGGACGAAACCCGAGATCAACGTGCAACGGCTCCCACGGGCTTTCTTCTTCGTTCTCTCCCACGCAGAACGTGTACTGCGCGGGATGACCCATAGTGGCTTTGGTAATGAAATGCGGCTTGGCACCGCCGATGTTGATGATGCACAGGCGCACGGTGCGTCCGATGGTGGCATTGGCACGAAACCCGTGCCCAAGGGCATTATGTCCGCAATTGACGCCAATCTCACGCCGTACCGGACCGTTGATAATCGTTAATGGCGTGGCGGAAAACGTGGTGACGTTCAAAGCATGCGCGTTAAATTTCTCATCGCTCAACGCCTCGGCAACTGCGATCACAGTAGGGAAATACGAGGGATGGCAGCCTGCCATGACGGCATTGATCGCCACTTTCTCGACGGTGGCACGCCCATAGTTGGGGCCGATGGTGCCGAGCACTTCTTGCGGGTCGCGGTTGGTCGCCGCCAGCATGCGTTGCACTCGAGCTTCAGTCGGAGGGACGACAGGGAGACCGTCGGTCACCCCGCGTTCATAAAAGAACTCGAAGGGATCTTCTTCAGCCGCTGCATAAATGCGCTTCGAGAGTAGCTCTGTGTCTGCCATAGGTCCCCTCCTCGCTGTCGTCTGCGTAGTGTGACATTGCAACCGTAGAGCTGTCAACCTTGGGTGGGGACTAGATGGAACGCGCATTCCGTATTACGAGTACGGGATTCACTTCATGAGTCGAGTTTGCGTCAAGAAAGGAGACCGCAATGAAAGCCGCAGTGCTCTACGAACCCGGAAAACCTCTCGTCGTCGAGGATATTAAAATCGCTCCGCCCAAGGCCGGCGAGGTGCGCGTCAAAGTCGCCGCCAATGGCTGTTGCCACAGCGACCTTCACGTCATGACCGGCGATATGCGCATGCCGCTGCCCATCGTGCTGGGACACGAAGGTGCTGGGATTGTCACTGAAGTTGGCCCCGGAGTCGCATCCGTCAAAGAAGGCGACCATGTCGTCCTCTCCTTTTCGCCCGTGTGCGGCTATTGTTATTACTGCACCGAAGGCAACCCACATCTCTGCGAGACGCGCCCCAAGAAGATGGGCACGTTGCTGGACGGCACCACCCGCCTGGCAAAGAATGGCACCGAGATTTTCCACTTTGCCTTTACCGCGTCTTTCGCAGAGGAGACTGTGGTGCCAGAAAGCTGCGCCATCAAGATCCGCGAGGACATGCCACTTGATCGAGCCTGTTTCGTTGGTTGTGGCACGATGACCGGTGTCGGGGCAGCACTCAACACCGCCAAAGTCCAGCCAGGGACAACGGTGGCAGTCATCGGTTGCGGCGGTGTCGGGCTCAACGTCATTCAAGGTGCAGCAGTCGCCGGTGCACGGCAGATTATCGCCATCGATCTGCTCCCAAAGAAGCTTGATCTCGCCAAGACCTTCGGCGCAACCCATTTCGTCAATCCGTCGCAGGATGACGCTTTCAAAGCGGTGATGGAACTCACCGGCGGGCGCGGTGTGGACTACGCCTTTGAAGTCATCAGTACCGCTAAGACCATCGAACTCGCATTCAAGATGACCGCACGACGTGGCACCTGCACCATCGTCGGCGTCTCGCCAGAAAGTGCCCGCATCACGTTGAACCCCAACATCTTCACCATGATGGAAAAGCGCTTGATCGGGTCATTCTACGGCTCTACGCGACCACGCATCGACATGCCGCGCTTGGTCGACATGTACATGGAGAAGAAGATTAAAATCGACGAGCTTGTCTCGCGCACCTGTACGCTCGACGACGTCAACGAAGCCTACGACTTGCTCAAGCAAGGCGAAGTCGCTCGTAGTGTGGTGAAGTTTTTCTAGAGGGCGCACGCTTCCGTCTCTTCGCCCTCTTACCGAGAGGGCGAAGCCCTTGCGTAAAAGCAATCCAGCGAAGCCGATGAAATAGCATGGCTATTAACCTCGACAAACCGACGCAATGGAAAACCGACATTGCCAAGTCGGTGGACATGTACAATGCATGGTTCATGGAGTTCGCGCCGAAGGCTTTCCGCACGACGCGGATTCAGACGACGAAAGACGTTGAAGCCACCTTGCGCTCAACTGGCAACATGACAAACATCCAACCGGCCACAATACGGCAATATCCGGCAATCCTTCCAACGCTCCGCATGTCCACATGTCCACCACTCGCCGCAGATCGCCTGATCGGTCTCGCTGGAGTCTCGCCCAACCTCGTGAAGAGTATGGAACTGGAAAAGAGGCTCCCGCCCCGCATGACTTCTTCGAACATCGAGGAAGAACTGACCAAGATCGCCAACATTATCGAGAAAATGGCGGACCCGGACATTTTCGTCTGGCTCGGACGCAAAGAGCCGCCAACGAGGAACGAAGTTCACCGAGCAGCAACCATCGTTGCCGATCGCCTCTGCGGGGCTATCGCCAATCCGATCATTCGCAATGCCCAAGAGAAACGCCAGCTTGCTGCCATCAAAACGTGGCTCGAAATGCGTGGATACACATATCTTCCTGGCGGTGACGGTACGCGCTTTGACACAATGGAGCCTGGTGCTTTCTCTTTCCGTATGAACGTCCCCGCAAAGCTCGAAGGCGGCGTCCAGAGCGTAAACATTCCTATCGATGCGGTCATCATGCCGAAAAGGGCGAAGAGAGGAGGCTTTCCCATCTTCTTCGAGGCAAAGTCGGCAGGCGATTTCACGAACACCAACAAACGCCGCAAGGAAGAGGCGGCAAAGATCAGGCAGCTCCGCTCGACCTACGGGAGGAAAGTGCAGTTTAATCTCTTTCTCTGTGGCTACTTCGACAGCGGCTACCTCGGCTACGAAGCCGCCGAAGGCATCGATTGGGTATGGGAACACCGTATCGATGACTTGGCACTCTTTGGCATATAATCATGGACACGATGAGGACCCTGGAGGAGCGACGCCTCACCTTGCAGGCCGCACTCGATGCACAAAAATCGCAAGCCGAGCGAAATCGCCTTGGCCAATTCGCCACTCCACCAGCCCTTGCTCTCGATATCCTCAACTATGCCGCAACTCTGCTCTCGCCAAGCGAGACGGTGCGCTTTCTCGATCCAGCGATCGGGACCGGTGCGCTCTATGCGGCGCTCCGGACAGTCTTTCCGCAACAGCGCATTGCCGAAGCCCTTGGGTTCGAGATCGATCCTCACTACAAAGATCCCGCGTCGCAACTGTGGGCGGAGTCCGGGCTTCGGCTCCAGCTTGCCGATTTCACCCGAGAACCTCCTTCTCCTCGCTTCAATCTCATCGTCTGCAATCCGCCTTACGTGCGACACCATCATTTGCCGAACAGCGAAAAGTCACGCTTGCGGATGCTCGCTCACAGCGTCAGTGGCATAAAAATGAGTGGACTTGCCGGACTCTACTGTTACTTTCTCAGCCTCGCGCATGCCTGGATGGCTGAGGATGGGGTGGCAGGATGGCTCGTGCCCAGCGAGTTCATGGACGTGAATTACGGCGAGGCCATGAAGCGCTACCTTCTCAACAAGGTCACGCTTCTCCATATCCATCGCTTCGACCCAAACGATGTACAGTTCGCCGATGCTTTTGTTTCCTCGGCCATCGTGTGGTTCAGGAAATCCGTGCCGCAGAAAGATCACACCGTCGCCTTCACCTTCGGCGGTACGCTGCTCGCACCACGCCTTTCACGCAAAGTCTCCAGCAACACTCTCGCCCACGAATCGAAATGGACACGCTTTCCTGCCGCCGCGCTCCGTAGAAAGCCTGTGTCCGCCACCCTTTCTGACTTCTTCGCAATCAAGCGGGGCCTTGCTACTGGAGATAACGCCTATTTCATCCTTGATGCGGAGAGCATCATTTCACGAAATCTCCCGAGAGAGGCATTCCGCCCGATCCTCCCTAGCCCGCGCTACCTTCCTGATAATGAAATACGGGAAGATGAGTGCGGGTTACCGCTGCTCGAACGTCAACTCTTCCTTCTCGATGCTTGGCTTCCTGAAGCGGAAATTGAGAAACGCTTTCCTACTCTCTTTACCTATCTTCAAGAGGGCAGGTCCCGTGCTATCCATGAACGCTATCTCTGTCGCCACCGAGAACCTTGGTACTCCCAAGAAAAACGTCCGCCGGCTCCTATCGTATGCACTTACCTTGGTCGAGGCACGGCAAAGAGCGAGCGCCCGTTCCGCTTTATCCTCAACCACTCGAAAGCCACCGTGGCCAACGTCTACCTTGCTCTGTATCCCACTCCTCGCCTCGCACAGGCAATGCAACAGGACCCAACGCTTATTCGTCAGATTTGGGAGAGGCTCAACCAACTGACAACTGACCAGCTTCTGAGCGAAGGCCGCGTGTATGGTGGCGGCCTCTATAAGCTCGAACCGAACGAATTAGCCAACGTGGCTGCCACGACAATCGCTGAGTTGATTCCAGATTTCCAAGTGACACCCACCAGCACTCAGCTTGCTTTATTCGGAGACAACAAGAAAGAAAGACCTCTCTCTTCCCCGCCCTTCCCCGCTCACCACATCACCGACCCGCCGTCGATATTGAGCGACTGACCGGTAATGTATGAAGCGTCAGGCGTGCAGAGATAGGCGATGAATTTGCCGATCTCTTCATCGGAGCCGGGGCGGTTCAACGGTACCATCTGTTTCACAACGGTCTTCCAGGTGCTGTCGCGCCCGAGGTCGTCCATGCGCGAGGTATCGATAATGCCGGGACACACCGCGTTCACGCGGATGTTGTGCGGTGCCATCTCCATCGCTAACGCCTGAGTGAACCCTTGGATACCGAAGTTCGAGGTACAGTACGCGGTCGCGTTCGCCATACCGCGTTTCCCAGCGATCGACGAGATATTGAGGATGATCCCGCCTTCGCCTTGCTTCACCATCGGCGGGATCACGGCTTTGCTCATCAGGAAGCTGCCGGTCAGCTTAATGTCCAACACCTTGCGCCACAACTCTTCGGACAACTCGATCAGCGGCACCCGGTCGGGTCCACGAGCAAAAGCAGAATTGTTGATGAGAATGTCGATCCGTCCGAACTCGGCCAAGGTTGCTGCCACTGTCTTCGTCACGTCTGCACCTTCGGTCACGTTCGCCACCAGCGGCAGACAGCGCCGCCCACGATCACGCACCTGTTCCGCCGTGCTCTCGATATCACGCCAGCCAACCGCTTGTTCATCCGGTGGATATTTGGCCGGATCGCGACCGGTTCCCGTCACGACGATATCAGCCCCCAAGTCTGCTAAGGCCAACGCCGCAGCACGGCCAATCCCTCGCAGTCGCCCCGCACCTGTGACAATTGCTACTTTTCCATCCAGAGCACCCATACACTACCTCGTCTTCGCCCTTTCCCTGCTGGAGAGGGCAGCAACACGCATCGTTCTTTATGCGCCCAACTCTTCAGCAAACAGCTTCTTGACCCGCGCCCACGCATCCTCAGCCGCAGCTTTATCAAACGTGCCGCGCTGATCGCAGAAGAAGCCGTGGTCCGCGCCAGGGTACACCACCACTTCGTTGCGCACGTTATGCTGCTTGAGTTCTGTCTTGATGGCGTCGATCTCAGACGCAGGAATTAACGGATCTTTCTCGCCGAATAAGCACAAAATCTTCCCACCGATGTGACTCGTGCGGCCAATCGTCGAGGCTTGGCCACCCAGCCCTTGGCCTTTGGCAATGCCACCACCGTAGAAACTCGCTGCCGCTTTCACATCCGTCTCGCAGGCGGTCAGATAGGTCACATGTCCGCCAATGCAGAAGCCCATGGCTCCGAGCCGGTCGCCTCGGACGTAGTTCTTGCGTTTGAGGAACGACAGCGCCGCACGTGCATCCGCCGCCACTTCGTCAGACTTGAGCGTGCCCAACAATTTAATCCCCTCGGTAAAACCGGTCTGATCGTAGCCATAATCAACGCCCGGTCCGCTGCGATGGAAAAAGTCCGGAGCCAGTGCCACATATCCTTCCCTCGCCACCCGTTCGGTCACCTCGCGGATATGCGAGTTCACACCAAAAATCTCCATGAAGACTAAGACCGCTGGTCGCGACGCACTCTCAGTCGGGCGAGCTAGATAGCCACCCATGGTTTTGCCATCGACGCTGATGTTTACACGCTCGGTTACGATTTCCATACGCGATCCTCCTTAAGTTCGGTTGGGTCTGTACGGGCCGGCAGATTGCCACCCCTGTAGAACAGGCCCCTTTTCACACACACTTTTGCGCCCTGTCAAGGCAGGATTCCCGCAAAAAGGTAGGGGCGACCGACCAGTCGCCCCTACGGGACCTCTATCGCCGTTCGTTTGCCCTCCGCCTAGTCTTTCCTACCTCCCTCGTTTATGGTTTGCGCAACGCTCAACTGGCGGAGGACGAGGTATGCGCGAAACGTCGTTGGCGACGATGGTTCTAGAACGAGTCGAGCGCTACGGCGCAAAACGGGCGTTGACGCATCAACGAGAGAAGCAGTGGACGCATCTGTCCTGGCACGCGTTTGGTGAACGCATTCTCTTCGCTGCCAAAGGACTGGCAGCGCTCGGGTTTCGCAGTGGAGACCGGCTCGCCATTCTGGCAGAAAATCGCCCCGAGTGGCCGATTATCGACTTGGCATGTCTCTGGCTTGGCGGAGTCGATGTCCCCCTCTATCTCACCAGCACCCCGAAGGATGCTGCCTATATCCTCAAGGATGCAGGGGTCACCTTCGTTGCCGTTTCCGGACGCGAGCAGCTCGCCAAAATGTTACAAATTGCCGGGGACCTTCCTCAACTCACTCACCTGATTCTGCTGGATGAAGGACCGAAAGAAGGAACCCGCCTCGGCCACCTGCCGGCAGTGAGCATCGATGGTCTCTATGCCCGTGGTGAGCAATATGGCGGACTCGCCCAATCAGTGGCCGACCCTGGGCTAGCGACGATCATCTACACTTCAGGCACGACAGGTACCCCCAAAGGTGTGATGCTCACGCACGGCAACATCCTCGCCAATACACAAGATGCCACCGCGCTGTTGCCCTTAAGAGACGACGACGTGAGTCTTTCGTTCTTGCCGCTCTCGCATGGGTTCGAGCGCACCGCTGGGCTGTACACCCTGCTTCGTGCCGGAGCCACGATTACCTACGGCGGCGGCACGGTGACATTGATGAAAGACCTCGCTGAGATTAAACCGACGATTCTCTGTTGCGTGCCGCGTGTCCTCGAACTGGTCTATCGACGTATGACCAGCGAACGCGAAAGCGCCAGCTTCCTAAAACGAAAACTCTTGGACTGGGCACTCAATGTAGGACGAAAAGCCGGAGCCCGCCGTTCGGCTGGGGTCGCCCTCTCGCTTGGAGACAAGCTTCAGCATGGGGTGGCAGATCGGCTCATCTTCCAGAAACTCCGCGCAGCACTCGGCGGGCAGATCCGCTTCCTGGTTTCTGGCGGGGCACCACTCAATGCCGAAGTCGCGAAGTTTTTCTATGGAGCTGGCCTCGTGGTGTATGAAGGCTACGGCCTCACTGAGGCTGGGCCGGTGGTCTCGTGTAACGTCCCAGGCCGCACCCGTCTCGGCACGGTCGGTCCAGTATTGCCGCAAGTGCGCGTCAAGATCGCAGACGACGGAGAAATCTGTGTGCAAGGGCCGAATGTGATGCAAGGCTACTACAACCGCCCGGAAGACACCGCCGCCGTCATCGACAGCGAGGGCTGGCTCCACACCGGCGATGTCGGCGAGATCGACGCCGATGGATTTCTGGCGATCACGGACCGCAAGAAAGATTTGATTATCACCTCCGAGGGCGAAAACATCGCGCCGCAACTGGTCGAAGGTCTGCTGAAGCAAGACCCATTGATCGAGGAAGCGTGTTTGATCGGTGACAAACGCCCGTATCTGACCGTCTTGCTAGTGCCGAACCGCGCGTTGCTCGAAGCCTTGGCGCGTAAATACAACGTCGAGGAGCCCTGGCCGGCCTTCCTGGACCGCAACGAGTTTCGCGTACTCTTTCGCCGCCGCCTCGATGAGGTAAATCGGAGTTTGCCTCTCTATTCACGGGTACGCAATTTTGCACTCCTGGCGGAGCCTTTTTCTATGGAGCGCGAGGAACTCACGCCGACGCTCAAAGTGAAGCGCCGCGTGGTGACGGAGACGCGCCGTGCGCAGATCGACGCCATGTATCGACCCGGCTCCAGTCCCGGCGTAGATCACGCTGCCAATTAGCCGTAGACAGGAGACCAGCATACCCATGGACATACACGTTCCCGCGCTGGATGGTTCCCTCGGCCATCAACACGAAATCGTCGATGATATCGATCTGCTCTTACTTGTGCTCCCCGAGCCTATCCGCGCCAAGGTGGCTCATGACGGCGAGTTGCATCGTCTGCTCGAAGTTGTGTTGGACCTCGGCCGCTTGCCCGAAGCTCGCTACGAAGGCAAGACGGTGTATCTGCTCGACACACCGATCATTCGTGAAGATCTGCAATTCATCGTCGCCCGGGTGGGAACCTTCACGCATGATAATCGCGCCGGGATTCCTCGCACCCTGCACAGGATCTCTGCACTCCGCAACCGCATGGGCGATGTCATCGGCCTCACCTGCCGCGTCGGTCGCGCAGTGTTCGGCACGGTAGAGATCGTTAAAAACACACTAACCGAGGACCAGAAAAGCATCCTTCTGCTAGGACCTCCCGGCGTAGGCAAGACGACGCTGCTGCGCGAAGCGGCACGAGTGCTGGCGGACGAGAGCGGCAAGCGGGTCATCGTGGTCGATACGTCCAACGAGATCGCCGGCGATGGCGACATTCCGCATCCTGCCATCGGCCGGGCGCGGCGTATGCAGGTCCCCTCCCCCGATTTGCAACACAAGGTCATGATCGAGGCTGTCGAGAACCACATGCCAGAAGTGATTGTCGTGGACGAAATCGGTACCGAAGCCGAGGCCCTCGCTGCACGTACCATCGCCGAGCGCGGCGTGCGGCTCATCGCCACCGCTCACGGTAGCGCGTTGGAAAACCTGATTCAGAATCCCACGCTCGCCGACCTCATTGGCGGCATCCAATCCGTCACCCTTGGCGATGACGAAGCCCGGCGACGCGGGACGCAGAAAACAGTCTTGGAGCGCAAAGCCTCACCAACATTCGATGTCCTCATCGAAATCCATACTCGCGCACGCTTTGCCATTCATGCCGATGTTGCCAAAGCCGTGGACGGCTTCTTGCGCGGGCGGTTGCCGCACGCGGAGCTGCGCACCAGACAAGCCGATGGTCACGTGGAGATTCAGCAACCCGAACCAGAGGAACCGTTAATCGAAGGACGAGGTGCACGACCCGAGGGAGGACGCAAGACGCTGCGCATCTTTCCCTATGGCATCAATCGCCACCGTCTAGAGCAGGCGATTCACGAACTTGAAGCACCGGCGCGCATCGTCAATAACCCTGAGCATGCTGACGTTGTGGTCACAGTGAGAGGGCAAGTCAAACGTCAATCACACGAGCTGCGCATGCTCATCGAGCGCGGCACGCAGCTGTACTCCATGCGCAGCGACACGTTCGCGCAAATGCACAAATGTCTGCGCGATTTGCTAATAGACGCTTTCCCCGACGAACAAGAGGCATTGACCGAAGCAGCCACGGCCATCAACCAAGCATTGGAGCAGAACTTGCGCGTCGAGCTGCCCCCCCGCAAAGCTCGCCTGCGCCGTCTCCAACACGAGCTTGCCAAACAACAAGGGCTGCTCTCAAAAAGCGTGGGAGAAGAACCGTTCCGACGGCTCGTGATCTATCCGGCGTAGGGCAGACGACTACCCGCGCGAGCGCTCTTGCGCCGCCTCGACCGTCACCGACAGCATCGGTGGCGACAGCGACGGGACGTACGATACCTTCAATTGAAAATCCTCGACCAAGCGCGAATCGAGCGACGGCTTGCCGCTCTGCTCGGCGGCGGCACGTTCTACCGACTGCTCGATCCAACGAGAAACAGAAGCCGGATCGTCGGTGAGTAGCCGAAGAAAGACGTCGAGGTACAGCTTGCCTTTCACACCAACGAGGTGTCCCTGCGCATCGACCGGAGTCCAAAAGACAATGACATTCAGATTGCCGGGACTCCCTGCGGCTTGCACGACACCACTATTGCCTGGCAGTTTCGCTTCTTGCGTACCGCTGGCACTGCCTGGGCGCGGTGCAAACGCAATCAAGTCGCCGCCTTTGGCCAGCGCGGCTTGCAGTTCGGACAAGGAGACACCGAGCGGAGAAGAAAAGGATTGGGCGAAGGCGAGGGCAAAGAAGCCGAGGGAAAAGATGAACGCAGCAAGAATGTGAGGCATGAGGCCCGTCCCTACGTAAACGCTTGAGCAAAGCTGCCCGTTCCGTCATTTCTCTGAAAAAGAGAGGCTCGTCATTCCAGCGGAAGCTGGAATCCAGGGCGGGGACTGGATTCCGGGTCGCACTACGCTTGCCCGGAATGACTAACCCCAAAGCCCAGTAATCTTCTTACGCGCCAATCACCATCGCCACAGTAGTCGTGCCCGAGCCACCGATGTTCAGCGTCGCAATCTTCTTGGCACCGTCGATTTGATACTCGCCAGCCTGACCAGTCACCTGCTTGAACGCATCGAGCGCCTGCCGCGTGCCGGTGGCACCGACGGGATGACCACAGCCAATCAGTCCGCCGCTAGCATTGACCGGTAACTTGCCGCCCAGCTCGATTACGCCCTCTTCGATCGCTTTCCACGACTCTCCCGGCTTGGTCAGACCGAAGTGGTCAATCGCCATATATTCGGAAGGCGTGAAGCAGTCGTGCGTTTCAATGCCTTGCACGCCCCAGACATCGGCGAGACTGGCGCGACGGAAAGCATCGACAATCGCCTGCCGCGTGTGCGGCAGCACGTACGGGCTGTTCTTACTCTCGGCAATCTTCGTGTCGAAACGCATGGGCGCAGTGCGATGCCCCCAACCGAGAATGCGCGGCAGTTGATCGAGTTGCAGTCCGCGACGGGCAGCATACTGTTTGGCAAACGCTTCCGAGGCCAGGAACAGCGACGCAGCGCCATCGGTCACTTGCGAGCAGTCGCGGACTTTCAGGCGTCCAGCTACAGGATTGGCATATTTGCCAGAAGAGAGGTTTTGCGTTTCATTGGTGAACCAGCCACGGGTCTGCGCGTGCGGATTGCGGCGGGCGTTCGAGAAGTTAATTTCGGCGATCCGTGCCAGATGCTCGTCTTTGAGGCCGAAGCGTTTTTCGTACTCATCACCGAGACGACCGAACAGCTTGGGAAACGGAAACTCAACACCTTTCGACTCGTGCTCGTACCAGCCCGCCGTCCCCAAGAAATCGCCGCCGGTGCCGGGATCGACGGTTTTCATCTGCTCAACGCCGATGACCAGCGCGACATTGTAACGACCAGCTTCGATCTCTGCTGCCGCCATCATGATTGACACGCTGCCGGAGGCGCAAGCAGCTTCATGGCGAGAGGTAGGAATGCCGGACAAAGCAGGATCGATCTCGCCCAAGAACCCGCCCAAGTGGCCTTGTTTGCAATACAACTCAGAAGCGAAGTTACCCACATGTGCGACTTCGACTTCTTTCGCGTCGATGCCTGTGGCGGCGAGTCCGCCAGTCACGGACTCCTGCATCATGCCCACGACATCTTTGTTTTCTTTCATCCAATTACGAGCAAAGTCGGTTTGATAACCGCCGAGAATATACACTGGTGCAGCCATACCCTATCCCTCTCCCGCACCAACCGATTCTCGGCGCGCGGGTTGCAAAATTTTCCGCCGTGCGGAATTGCCCCTGTCCTATCGTGTCACGCTTGGAAGGTCAACGAGACGCTGGCAGCACGAGTTCCGCCCCTGCCAAAACTTGGCCTCTACCACCTAAAGCTGAAGCGCGGTTAGAAAACCAGGACTAAGCAGATCCACGGATTCTTGACACTTCCGTGCTCTGGGACTACTCCTCCTTCCATCGACTTAAGCGACATAGTAACGCGTCCAGATG
>SYOC01000362.1 GCA_005804965.1 Pseudomonadota bacterium | reverse complement strand
GAAAGCCAGAAAATAGTGCCATATTGTTCCATATATGGCTTGTCTCGTTGGCTCCATTGACAGCAGTTAGCATTTGAGAAAGTCGCTGAGATTCGTAGAGTGAAGGGAGGGAAAATGCACGGAGCAAATCCTGCTTCTCTGCCCTCTCAGAAAGAAGCGAATAGCCTCTTGCTGAGCGAAAAACGAGATCTGAAAACTGCTTCTTATCCTCTGAAGGGATCGGACCATTATTTGTGTAGTCAGTGAAGATTCTTAGCGTAGTGATCAGCTCGTTGACTTTAAGTTCCTGAATAATTTCCTTTAAGTGAGCAATGAAAGTCGTCGTTTGCATGGATACCTCTTGGATTTTCTCCCGCGCTAAGTCCTGTGTTTTTTCAGAACCTTCTTTAGCCTTGGAATTGCTCCTTGCCTACTCCAGCCTCGTCTTCCCTTACTGTTCGTAGCAACTAACGCAGGGTCATAGAAATACAACGCTCACACTTTGGCGCTCGCTTATTGTTTTGCTGCCACGCCCTGCTGCGCCGCCCGCGCCGCTTTCTCTTGCTTGACTCGTTTCTCGTGAAAAAAGATGGGAACGAGGACCAAGGCCCCGACGACGGCCCCGATGCCGAGAGTGCCGAACCCCCAGAAGAATGAGCCGCTGTGATCGTAGAAGTAGCCG
This sequence comes from Pseudomonadota bacterium, assembly GCA_005804965.1. Classification (GTDB taxonomy): domain Bacteria; phylum Desulfobacterota; class Binatia; order Bin18; family Bin18; genus SYOC01. The sequence continues at coordinate 6,395 of SYOC01000362.1, read as the reverse complement.
AGAATCAGTGGCCCGACGACACCGCCCAGTCCACCAAAAAGACCGATGCCCACGCCAGCAGCGATGCCAATGATTTCCGCTGGTAATAAGTCGAAAAGCAAAATCACCGTGGCATTGAAAGCTGCTGAGTTGAGGAACAGTGTGATGCTGGTGAACAGGATCACGTGCTCGACATCCTGACTCATCACCAGTCCGAAAAGTGCTGGTCCGCTGAGGAATGCCGTTACTAGTCCAACGGCACTGCGGTTGCCGAGACGATCCCCTAAATACCCCCCGGCCAGCGAACCAGCGAAGGCCGCAAGATAGGGAATAGTCAGATACAGCCCGCTGTCGAGTACGGTGTAGCCGCGCTCTTTCATCAAATATCCAGGCAACCAGCTCAAATTGGTGAAGCCGACACACAAGGTAAAAAACAAACTCAGGCAGATGCCCCAGAACACCCAATTGCCCAAGAGGATACGAACGCCTTCACCGAACGAGAGAACGCGAACCGTGCCTTGGGTGGGGTCGAATGTTACACGGTCCTTGGCCAGTGCTTCCGCGATGAGGGCTTTCTCTTCGGCGGAGACCCAGGGATGTTCATGTGGGTGATCGTAGATGAGCAACCAGAAGACGAAGACGCCGAGCACGGTCAAAGCTCCGGTGCCGTAGAACATCACGCGCCATCCCCACGAACTAATCAGCCAACCGATGAGCGGCAGGCCAACAATCAAGCCGAAGTAGCCGAACCCGACAGTGGCTCCGTACACCCAGCCGCGTTCGTGCGGGAGTAACCAATGATTCTCCAGTTTGTTGATCGGGTTGGCCACTGAGCCTTCGGAGATGCCGAAGAGGCCACGCACGATGGCAAACTGTCCGACCGAGCGACACATGCCAGTGAGTACGGTGAGGATGCACCAGGAGAAAAACATCACCGTGGCCCATTTGCGAATGCTGAACTTGTCGGATGCAATTCCACCGCCGAGTTGTCCGAGAATGTATCCCCAATAGTAGAAGCTGAGGATGAAACCCGCTTCGACGCCGGTGAGTTTGAGTTCGTCCATGATATAGGGAATGGCCAGCGAGATGTTGACGCGGTCGAGAAACAAGAAGAACGCGGTCAACCATAACGCACTCATGACGACGAAGCGGAATTTGGGCATGGGCTCCTTCTTTCTCTGCTTGCTCTACTTGAGAGCGTAGGCGTTGGGCGGCGAACCGACTCCGCCAGGTAGGTTCAAGGGTGCGGACACGAGCATGAATTCGTAGACACCATCGGCGGCACAATCCTGAGCCAAGGCGTCCAGGTCCCACACTTCGCCGATTGGCATGCCTTGCAACGCAATCAAGCGCCGATGTTGAAATCCAGTCGCGGTGTCTACCGGCAGAGCTTCCAGTGCCACATTGTCCGCAGCCATGGCGGCAATTTGCCGGTCCCATACCCACCCTGCCGTGGCTTGGCTGGGATCGAGTCCCGGGCAACCCATGCCGCCAGCTCCAGGATGCAGGGTGCCACGGAGTGCTTCGCGCCCGGCTTCATCCAGGGTCTTATACCACGTCAACCAACCGGTACGCAGCAGCACGATATCGCCAGGTTGCAGCTGTAGCCCTTGGGCTTTGGCCACGGCCTCAAGAAAGCTGCCGTCCATAGCGAACTTCTTCGTCGCCTCCAGCGGCGTTCCTTGGCGCTCCATATATCCAGCAGCATCAAGCAGCACGCCACGCCCGATGATGCCGTGCTGTGCCCAGTGCTCGATGCCCAGCAGTCCTTTGCCGTCTACGTCTTCATCTTGCCGTCCGCCATAATAGCCAAACTCTCGAAAGCGAATGTGACGTAAGCTGTCCCACTGGCTGGAGCCTTGCATGGCAAAATTGTCCACATAGTCATCACGCCCGCCGCGATTCACCTCGATGTGATGGCGATAGCCGGAGCGAAAGCCGCCGTAGAGGGTGATGGGAAAGTTCAGCGGGAGATTGAGGTTGATCGTCCGACCGGTGCGCACCAGTGTCGCGGCGTGGCGCACGCGTTCCGGCGTGAGCAAATTTACCGTACCAAGTTGATCGTCGTGGCCGAACACCTCCCAAGCATGATGTTCGGCGGTTTGTCCCACGAGGGGTAGTTGCGCAAATTGTGGTATCGTTGCCATGCGTTCCTCCTTTTCTTCTAGGCTTCCTCTAAAGAGGAACCGAGAGGCTTGTCAACACGCCCTGCCGTTCTATAAGAAAGGAGACCATCCATTCATCGCAGCAAAGATCAGGACAGTATGGCTGACATTGAGCAACCCAAGAAGCAATTCCAGCAGATGGCGACAGCAGACGAAGCAGACCGCCGGTATCGTCATCTCGTTGAACACAGTCTTGGGTTAATTTGCCTACACGACTTTGATGGCAATCTCCTCTATGTGAATCCCGCCTCTGCGCATGCTCTCGGCTATGCTCCCAATGCTTGGCAAGGGAAGACGTTGCGTGATTTCCTGGCACCGGCTTTTCTCCCGCTCTTCGATCTCTATCTCGAACGTATTCGGCAGCAACGCACGGATGAGGGGCTGATGCAGGTTGTGACCCAGCGCGGAGAACGAAGAATCTGGAAGTACCATAACGTGTGGTACGAAGAGGACGGGCGGCCCATCTACGTGTTAGGGTACGCCCAAGATGTGACGGAAGAGGTGCGGCTGGAGCGTGCCTTGCGCAAGGCGCACAACGAGCTGGAATCGCGTGTTCAGGAACTTGCCAAAGCCAAGGAAGCCGCCGAGGCGGCGGATCGGGCTAAAAGCGAGTTCTTAGCCACCATGTCGCACGAACTGCGCACTCCGCTCAACGTCATTCTCGGCTACATCGACATGCTCCTCGAAATGCCCGAGGATTTTTCCGCTCGTCAACAGCAAGGATTTCTCCAACGGGTTGGGAAAAATGCACGTGGGCTGTACGATCTCATCACCAGCGTACTGGACTTCAATCGCTTGGAAGCTGGACGAGTGCCACTCGCAATCATCGAAGCCAACGCACGGGAGATTCTCTTCGAAGTCGAAAAGGAAACGCAGGGTCTGCGTGAGCTGTCGGAGTTGACGTATCGGTGGGTGATCGCAGAAGACCTGCCGCTGCTCAGAACGGATGTAGGCAAGCTCAAGGTCGTGTTGAAAAACCTGCTAGGAAATGCCGTCAAATTCACCAAAGCCGGCGGCGTGACTGTCTCGGCGACTCGTCAGGACGATGGGGTGTTGTTCTGCGTGAGCGACACCGGGGTGGGGATTCCCGCCAGTCAGCAATCCCTGATTTTCGAGGCGTTCCAAAAAGCGGAAGGAAGCAATGAGCAGAACGGCGATGGCGTCGGGCTTGGCTTGCATATCGCCAAGCGACTCCTCGATTTGTTGGGCGGAACAATCGCGGTCGAGAGCACGGAAGGAAGAGGCGCGACGTTTCGGGTGTGGCTGCCGGTGGAGAGCCAGCCAGCAATGTAGGAGCGTCCGGCCGGACGCCCCTAAGACTTTCACAGACTACAGACTAATCCGATACACTCGCGCGGCGGTATCGTGGATGATCTTATCGCGATCCGCTTCAGAGAGGACGGAGAGCGTCTTGCTAATGAAATCTTGCGAGCGTGGCCACGTTGCCGCTGTGTGGGGGAAGTCCGATGACCACATGGCATTATCTGGACCATAGATATCCAGGGTCTTCACAAACACAGGCTCGTTGATGAACGTGGCATAGATTTGCCGCTTCACGTAGTCGCTGGGGTTCATGGCCAACTTGGTCCCTGAAAGCCCACCAATGCGGCGGTAGACGTTATCCATGCGCCACATGAAATACGGCATCCATGCAACGTCATTTTCTGCTGAAACGATGGTCAGGTTAGGGAAGCGCTCCAAGATGCCGCCCAGGACGAAGACCGCCAGCGAGCGCTCGATTTCGTGATGGAGCGTGGCTGCTTGCAGCGCCAAATTGCCAGCAAAGAAATCGAACCCGGTGCCTTTGCGACCAGTGAGGATGTGGAGAGACAGCGGAAATTGTAGATCCTGTGCCGCCGCCCAGATGGGATCATAATCCGCATGACTGTAGGGTTTGTCACCAGGGGCCTCGGCCCAGATCATGGCACCGCGCATGCCTTTCTTGGCGATCCGTTGCATTTCTTGTACGGCAGCCGGGATGTCCTCCAAGGTAAGGAGGCCAAGCGGCAGCAAACGGTTGGGGTCGTGGCTGCAATACTCCACAGCCCAATCGTTATAGGCACCGAAGCACGCCGAACGGAGTTCGACATCGTCGAGCATGTAGAGCGGCATACCCATCGACGTGTAGATCACCTCGGCAATCACGCCATCGCGATCTTGGTCTTTCAAGCGTGCGGCTGGGTCCCACACGCATGCAGGTGCGGCTTCCATGCCTTTCTTGTTGTGTTCGGCCAGCACTTCCGACGGCACCCCCGCGCCGAAGAACGCTGCCACCGGAAACGGGCTAATGTTCTGGCAGACGAAAAATTCCCCGTCTCTACCGTTAAGCCCACGCACAGTGTGCGGAGCGCGATCGCGAAACTTCTTGTCGATGCGCTCGGCCCACATGCTCGGCGGCTCGACGAAGTGAGAATCCGCTGAAATGATACTTTTAGCCATAACGACCCTCCTTATATGGGTATGTGTGATTACGTGAAGAACGTGATGCGTGGAACGTGAAGCGTCATTGCAGCTCCTGTGTCTCACGTAACACGCCTCACGCACTACGTACTAAATCGCCCCCTCCTCGTGCAGCGCCGCAATCTCACCTGTGCTGTATCCCAACTCCGCTAGAACGTCGGTCGTGTGCTGCCCAAGCAAGGGTGCAGTGCCAATCGTCACCTGCGAGGCGGAGAGCCGCACCGGATTGCCAGCCACGAGATATGGCCCGCGCACGGGATGATCGATTTCGAGAATCATATCGCGTGCCCGCAGGTGGGGATCGTCGAGAAGCTCGCCGGTATCTTGGCACGCACCGCACGGTACACCAGCGCCGGCAAGAATCTTCATCACCTCGTGCTTGTCGCGTTGGCTGGTCCAGGCTTCGATCAGCGTGTTCACTGCATCCTTATTGTGGAAGCGTGCTTCGGCAGTCTCGTAGCACGAGTCGCCGATGAGGTCCTCGCGATTGATGGCACGTAGCAGCGGATGCCACATCTGCTGTTGCGCGAAGATGAACACGTAATCGTTAGCACCGCCGGGAGCGCAGCGATAAATCGTGCCGGGCACGCCAGCGCCGAGCTGATTCCCCGTCCGCTCTGCTGGCTTACCAAAGCGTTGATGATCGCGCAGGCTCACGCGGATGAGGTTCAGGACCGCTTCCTGCATGGAGATTTCGACTTGTTGCCCTTCTCCAGTGGTTTGCCGCTGCATGAGGGCGGCAAGGATGCCAATGGTACAGTGCATGCCCGTCCCCGAATCGCCGATGCACGCCCAGGTAAACGTGGGCGGACCATCTGGCGCACCAGTGACGCTCATCGCACCGCCCATTGCTTGGGCGATAGGTTCGTAGCTCTTGTAGTCGCTGTAAGGGCCGTAGGAACCGAAACCTTTGATGCTGGCATATACCAGCCGGGGGTTGAGCTGTTTGAGTACCGGGTAGCCGAAGCCGAGCCGCTCCAACACGCCAGGGCCAAAGTTTTCCAGCAAGACATCGCCGGTCGCGATCAACTTACGAAACGCCTCTTTCCCGGCAGCGCTTTTGAGGTTCAGGGTAAGGCTGCGTTTATTGGCATTGAAGGTCAGGAAGAACAGGCTATCGGCGTCCGGACGATCACTAAGCGTCGTGCGGGCGATGTCGCCCTTGCCTGGTTCCTCGACTTTGATGACATCGGCTCCCAGCCACGCCAGCATCTGCGCACAGGAAGGACCAGCTTGGTTGTTAGTCAAGTCGATAACGCGGATACCCTGTAAGGCACTACTCATGCCGTGGCTCTCCTTTTTTCGTCGTTTACGAGTTGCTGATGGAGTGGCGCGGCGCACACTGCTCGCAGAGCACTGTATGTCAGCCGCGTTCGTTCTGTCAACGAAGACGGCTGAGAAAATATCCTGCGCTATTCTTGCCCCAAGGTCTGCATGTCGGCGAGCGCTTCGGCAAAGTCTTCCATAAATTCTCTCACGACAGTACGGCTCGATTTCACGCCATCTACTAACCCTACGCCTTGGCCAACGAAATATGAGACAAGCTCGCGGGCCTTGCTGTTGCCGCGCTCGGCAGCACGTTGCGCTGCGGCTAAAGCTGGCTCGCTGATAAGGCTTTGTAGCGGCATGGGCAAAGCGCCCGGGCTGCCTGGCCCTTCCCAGGCCTCGGTCCAGGCCGAACGGAGCTGGCGTGTGTATTTGCCAGTGCGGCACTTGGAACGAATGGTGTCGCGTGAGCGTGCTTCGATCATCTTCTGACGGAAGATTTCTGAGGTCTCAGATTCTGTCGTG
>SYOC01000361.1 GCA_005804965.1 Pseudomonadota bacterium | reverse complement strand
TCGTCGAACCAACGAACTTGAACCCGTGCTTGAGCAGGGCTTTGCTCATCGCATCTGAAGCTGGCGTCCGCGCGGGTACGTCACGCAGTGTCGCCCAAGCATTCTGCTGCGGGGCATCGCCAGCAAAATGCCACAGGAACTCGGCAAAGCTGCCCTCTTCCGCTTGCAGCGTGAGGAAGGCGCGGGCGTTCTGAATCGTGGCCGCAACTTTGAGTTTATTGCGGACGATGCCGGGATTCGCTAGCAACCGTGCCACGTCCTGTTCATCGAAGCGCGAGATCGTGCGCACGTCGAATCCGGCGAACGCTGCATGGTAATGCTCGCGCTTCTTCAGAATCGTCAACCAACTGAGCCCAGCCTGTGCGCCTTCGAGGATGAGGAGTTCAAACAGTTTCTGGTCATCGTATTCGGGCACACCCCACTCGGTATCGTGATAGGCAAGATACAGAGGATCGTTCGTTACCCAACTACAACGCGTCGTCATACTGTCCCTCACTCGGCTTGCTGCAGCCGTTGCTACTTCACGAAGGCTTGGCCCCATTTATCCAGGCACGTCACTTCTTCCACCGGCAAGCGTTTCACCGGCCCGAATTTCCCCAGCGGGTAGCCAATAGGAATCAGCGCGTATGTGTTGACATCAGCCGGTAAGCCAAGGACTTGCTTCAGCTCATCCTCATGGAGCGAAGCCACCGTCGTCAGCGTCGCACCTAAACCCAAGGCTCGACATGTCAGCAAGATGTTTTGCACGGCAGGATAAATACTTGATCCGGCTAAGCGCCCGAGCCGTGCCGCCAGCTGCGGCGGCAGCGGACGTTCTTTGAGGCAGGCAAAAATCAAGACTGGTGCCTCGGCCATATGTTCCGCCAAATGTGTCGCCGCATCGAGCAACCGCCCGAACTGGTTCTGCGACATATGCTCTGGTCCCGGGCGGTTATCATACATCGCCTTCGCTTCACTCCAGCCCTTTTGATACAACGCTTGCACCTGCTGCTTGACTGCGGGATCTTTCACCACCAAGAAGCGCCAATGTTGTGTATTGGTGCCGCTCGGGGCGCGGGTCGCTGCCTCCATAATCTGATGGATCACTGCGTCCGGCACTGGGTCGGTCTTCAGTTTACGCATACTCCGAGTCGAATACATGATGTCGAACAGTCCAGCTTCCGCCATAATCTTCTCCTTCCTTTTCCACGTGGCTCTTCCTCGTGCCCTTGTGGCACAGGACGGGCAGCGTTACAGTGGCCGCCCGAAATGACATACTCTCTTAGCACAGGGCTGGGGGCTTATGCGAACCCCGTAAGGACGAGGAAGTCGCCACCGTGGCTAGGGGAGCAACAGTGCAAGGAGCGAAAGAATTTATGAAGCAGGGGCTGGCGGTTGGCGGCGTTTTAGTAGCGCTTATGATCGGTCTTGTTGGCTGTAGCTCTCCGGCTCCCAGCCTTACTGCCGCAGAACTCGCGCAAAAATATCCCGAAGCCAAATACGTGCAAATCGACGGCGTGGCGTTGCACTACAAGCAGGAAGGACTCGGGCGACCGCTCATCTTTCTCCACGGACTTCCTACCTCGTCTCATGTGTGGCGAAACATTACGCCAGCACTCACCTACGGCAATACGATCTACAGCCTTGATCTGATGGGCTTCGGTCAGTCGGAAAAGCCACAAAACGTTTCCTACAGCATTGAAACGTACGTGACCCAGCTCACCAAGTTTCTCGAAAACTTTCACCTGGAGAATCCCATTCTCGTCGGCCATGATCTTGGCGGCGTCATTGCTACGCTGTACACCATTCGCAACCCCGGCAAAGTACGGAAGCTGGTGATGATGAATGCGCCACTCTATCCAGAATCTTCGCCGTTCCACATCAGCCTCTTACGCACCAAACTGGTAGGAGAGTTTTTCACCGGCGACTGGTTTCTCAAACGTATCTTACAGAACAGCGTGGGAACCCCAGGCGTCATGAACGACACGCTCATCGAGAGCTATGTGAAGCCGTATATTGATGATCCCGGAGCGCGTACTGCACTCTTGAAGTGCGTCCGTGAGTTCGACCTGCGCCCGACGCTGGAGAAAGAAATTACTCCCGGCTTGGGAAAGATTCAGACGCCAACGCTTATCTTGTGGGGAGCCGACGATCCCTACGTGCCGCTCGCCTACTCTAAAAAGCTCAAGGACGATGTTCCGCAAGCAGAACTGCAAGTCATCCTGCGCACGGCACACTTAGAGATGGAAGAGCGCCCGGAAGATGTGAGGGCGCAGTTGAAAGAATTTATTGATAAGTAGGACTCATTCGCGCGGAGACGCAGAGCCACAGAAGAGACGGCGAGATTTTACGCCGAAGGCTTGTAGCCCATGACGGTGCTGCCCTTGCGACTCTGCTGGATCAGCTCCGAACGCACCAGCCACGCACCGTCAGCCAGGGCTTTCATTTTGCCGCGTGCTGCGGCACGTGAGCGTGGAATCATCCCACAGTCGGTGCATGGATACAGGTGCATCGGGTCTACGTAGGGCAAGGCGCGACGAATACGCGCGGCTACGGTCTCGGGAGTTTCTACCTCTTCCGCACCGACATCGATCACCCCGACCATCAGGTCTTTCCCCCGTGCCTCAGCCAACACTGACGGGTCCACACCCGAGGCCGCACATTCGACCGAAATCATGTCGATGGCACTCGTGCGCAAGAGCGGAAGGGTGCGGCCATAATGGCTCCAGTCGGTATTGGTGGTTTTCCACTTCAGAACAATGGGCACGCCATAGCCGTAACAAATGTGTACAGCAGTCTTGGCCCGTACGCCCTTCGCCGCCTCTTCCAGGGTGCGGATGCCCCACTCTTCGACTTCGTCCAAGTAAATGTTGAAACACGGCTCGTCGAATTGCACGATGTCGGCCCCAGCTTCGGCCAGTTCAATGGCCTCGTCGTTCAACTGCTGGGCCAGGGCAGCCGCCAGCTTTTGCCGACTTCCATAATACTCATCAGCGAGAGTATCCGTCGTCGTCATCGGTCCGGGCAAGGTGACTTTCACCGGCCAACTTGTATGCTGTTTCATGAAGCGCACGGCTTCAGCCATGACAGAACCGCGTCGCCGCACTGGAGTCACAACCCGCGCGGCATCGACCAAGCTCTCTCCATAGCGACCACCTCGGGTCGTAATTTTCACCAAGCGGCTAAAGTCGATACCGTCGAGTCCTTCGGTAAACCCCCAGATGTAATGCTTTCTCCGCTGTTCGCCATCGGTCAGAATCTGCAATCCAGCCTCTTCTTGATCAGCAATTGCTAACCGCACGGCGTCGTCATGCGCCTCGCGTAGCTTGGCAGCTTCAAGATTCCAGTTGACATGCATTTGTTGCCCTTCTGGCGCGAGCCACGTGGGCCTGGGCAAACTGCCGACAATCATGGTTTGGAGCATGGCACGTTCTCCTCAGTTCTCCATCTCAAATCTCTGTCTCTCAAGCTTATCTCGTTTGTTCGCGTGACCAATTGAACGCCTTCATCACCGGTGCATCATTGAAAGAAAAAAGAACGGCGTCCTCAGTGGCGGAAAGATTCTCATGCGCATGCCAGCACCAGGTGGGCAGCGCAAACACATCGCCCGGCGACCAGTCGTAGGCTTTGTCTTCAATCAGGGTGCGCCCATGTCCTTCGACCGCCAAGTAAATAGCACTGACGCTGTGACGGTGCGTTTCCGTCTTCTGGCCTGGTTTGAGCTTTTGCAGGAAGCTCGCCATCGTCGCTAACGAAGGGCCACCGTTGATCGGGTTCACATATTCCAGAATCGCGCCATCGCAGGGACTTTCTGCAGCCGAGCTGAGGCTGGCCACCGCTTCTCGCGCGTCTTTCCACGCATATTTGAGCAGCGGCGAGTGTGCCCCGGTAAAACGCTGCCACGTAGGCAAAAGGCCGCTTTTGCCATACTCGGCGACAGAGTTGTTCAGTGGCTTGGTATGCGCTTGCGCTTCGTCCGGATAAGGCTCGAAGAAGATGCCTTCCAACAGAGTCGCCAACGGAATATCCAAACCATCCAGCCACACTACTGGGCCACTCGCCTCACTGCCGTGATCGTGCCACGTCCAGTTGGGCGTCAAGACGAAATCGCCAAACGACATCGTCATTTTTTCTCCATCGACAACCGTGTAGGCCCCCTCGCCTTCCATAATGAAACGCAGGGCATTGGGCGTGTGACGATGGGTGGCTGCAACTTCGCCAGGGAGGATCAACTGAAGACCACCATACAAAGTATGCGTCGTGGCAATGCGACCTTCGAGGCCGGGATTGAGCAGCATGAGCACCCGCCGTTCTGCTTCCGCTGCCGACACCAACTCGCCGGCGCGGAGCAGTTGCGGGCGCAACTCGTGCCAGCGCCACAAGAACGGCTTGGCCTGACTGCGAGGCTCGGGGGTCAGTGCTTGGCGGAGAAATTTCCACAACGGCCCGACATTATACTGAGACAAACCAGAGAGGTATTGTTCGACTTGTTGAGGTTGAACAGCGTGCGAGTGCGTCGTAGTGGCCATGGCTTTTCCCTCCACGGCGGGACTGTACCGCGTTCAAGGGAGGCAGGTCAACGCGGGCAGCAAAGAAGGCGACGAAAGAAGCATCGGGTGGCGACTTCCGCGCGGGCCATGCCCACTGAGATATGGACCTTCCTGGCAGCGCGTACGGCGTCGATCCTACCTTGCAGCACATGACCGAGGGCGCGGTTATAACGGTTGACTTCGCACGGAGCCGAGCATATGAGGTCTCCATCAAAGCGTTCGGAGAACAAGACTGTCGATTTTTGTATAGTCGCCCGAAAACCCAGTCAATATCAATTTATCAAGGCGAAAAGGCCTGATAACAAATTATCAGAGCAAAACTGCCTGAAAACCCGGCCAATAGCATGTTATCAAGGCGAAAAGGCCTGATAATCAATGGTTAGCCAAGAAAATGAAGTATCATTAACCATGAAAATCACCGAGTCATCCACTTCGCTCCAATCCGACTTTGTGACTCTTCTTGAAAGGCACTGTGGGCGCCTATGCCGCGACCGCAACCACGAGCCGATCGGAAAAGCGCCCTACCTGGATTTTTTTCGCTGCCATCTATTTTTTATTCCTGGCGCGAAGGTTATTTCGGTTCGCCCGACTCACGGTGCCGGTTGGGTCGATGAGCTTTTCGCAGACGCAAAGCATGAGGACGTTACCATTCACGTGTTCACGCCTTCCGTGATGGATTCAGTGAAGGCATTCGCGGTGGATTGGGAGCGGCTGTCTAGCTGCGCGGCGACAATCGTCCGAGAATTTTGACGGTCCTGTTTCAAGATTGAATACGCATGAAGCGGCTAACAAGTCGCTAGAGCCAACGCCGCGACTGAGGGTAGTTTGGTCGTCTTCCTGGCGAAGCGAAACTCCGTGGTAATTCGCGCGGCGTGGCTCATCTCTGACGTTCGCCGCCTTGTCCATTGTCACCTCATAGGTTACACTCTGGAGCGTGATCCGAATCTTCAAACACAAGGGACCGGAACGATTCTTTTTGGCTGGCAGCAAAGCAGGCATCCAAGTCCAACAGGCCGAACGGCTCCGATTGATCCTTAGCCAGTTACACGCGGCCACCTCTCCTGAAGATATGCGTCTTCCCGGCCTGGGGCTTTATCAACTCAAAGGTGATCGGAAAGGAACCTGGGCTGTCAGTGCCAGTGGGTATTGGCGAGCGACCTTTACCTTTATCGGGAAAGATGCCGACGATGTTAACTATGAAGATTCTCATCGAGGTATCCCATGCGCATGTATAACCCTCCCCATCCCGGGGAAATATTAAAGACGCTCTGCCTTGAGCCGCTGCACGTGAGTGTGACAGAGGCGGCGCAAGCCTTAGGAGTGAGTCGGAAGACCCTCTCGGCAATCCTCAATGGCCGTGCGGGAATTAGTCCTGAAATGGCCGTGCGATTATCGATTGCCTTTGGGACTTCTGCGGAGAGCTGGCTCAATCAGCAGACACAGTATGATCTGTGGCATGCCGAGCGCCGACGGAAGGAATTCAGAGTACGGAAGATCGCAGCCTAGCCCTGAACACAACGGCTAGCTCTCCGTTCCACTGCATCGCGGCTACGTTGGGGCTGTGAACGCTCAGAAGAGCCGCGTGTGGGCCGCTCGCGGAGCGCGGATGAGATGGACTCTCCCTGGGGAAGGCAGCGTGACGAAAGAAAGGAGCAAACCAATGTCGGTTCAGGTCATTGGCCTCGTCTTCTCAGGCGTGAAGAAAGAGGGCGACTTCAACTGGATGGCGCAACAGATTCAGTACGCCGATGCCCTCTTCGTGTTCAACGACAACGCTGAACAGTTCCTTCACCATCGCGCCGCGCCTACTGATACAAGCGGCCCAGGTTGCACCCCTGGCGGAGGCAATGCCATTATCCGCCCGCTTCAGTGCCAGACTCCGCCGCGCGCGGCCGGCATCCCCACTGGCTCGCACGGCAGAGGATTCGATACACTCGACACCACCGCCAAGGAACTTATCGACCAAGCCATTGCCAGCATTGAGCAAGTCGTGCGTCAGTATGGCTACAAGAGAATCTTCTACAGCGCCCAGGATGCGAGCGGCATCTTAGGCACGGGTATCTTTCGCGTCGGTCATGACGTCAAGCAGTACATTACGGACAGGCTGAAAGGGCTCGTGTAGAGACGCTGAGGTGAGATGTCTCCAGCTTCGCACTCTACGTCGCAGAGGTTTCCCCACGCCAGTGGCGCAACTCTTCTTCAATAAAGTGCGTCACCAAGTCTCGGTACAATTTTTCGATGGCATCAGGATTGAGCCCGTGCGCGTGCGCCCACACCCGACGCTGTTGCAACATCGCTGCGAACCGCTCAGGAGCACGCACAGAAGCCGCGCTCGTTTTGAACTTGGCCGCAGCCAGAACGTAACGAAAACGCTTGCCGAGCAGCGCAATCACCGCCTCATCTAAACGATCAATCTCGGCGCGAATCTCTTCCATGCCGCTACATTCGAGGGGTTCCTTGAGGTTATCGATCCGCATAAAGTCGCCTTCCTTAATTTGTTTGCCGTAACAATCTTACCCAGCGACTGACAACATCGTCTGTAATCAAGAGCGCACCTGAGGCCACTCGGCTTGCAGGACGGAGTAGTAGGCCGAGTTGCGCACTGTGCCATCTTGTCCCGGTACTTCCGCGCGACGCACCCCCTCGAACTGCGCACCAAAGCGTTCAATCGCGCGACGCGACTTGGCATTACGTGCATCGGTACGCAAGCTTACACGATGGACAGCCCAGACTTCAAAGGCATACGTTAACAGCAGATACTTCGCTTCAGTATTGCACTGCGTGCGTTGCGCCGATGCCGCTAGCCAAGTGGAGCCTATTTCCACCGCATCTGGACGATCAGTCCGCTGTAATGGGCTCCCGGCTGGCCATTGCCAGGGCTGGACCTCCCAGTAACTGGTCGTACCGACCACGCGGCCTTGCCAGAAAACAGCAAAGGGAAGACGCTGGCCAGCCTCCTGCTGAGCAAGGGCGTTGGCGATGTAGGCTTGCGCTTCTTCAAGACCATTCGGCACGGGGGTAAAACCGTAGGACTCACGCGACTCGCCAGCGGCACGGGCTAGGGCTTCAGCATCGTCCCTGGTCAAGGGTCTCAGGAGCACCTCTTTGCCTCGCAACTCAACGGTCATCACCATATCGTTCCCCCCTTATCGCTGCGTGAATCCGCGTACCCGCTCTCCAGCTTTGTGCATGACTTCTCCTCCGATAGTCCACAGAAACCGCCCAGTTGCTCGTGCTTGCTGCCACAGCAGTTCCCATTGTTCTTGCTCGCGCAGGGTCTTCATACTTCGCAGCAGCAATACGCGTTTGGCC
>SYOC01000360.1 GCA_005804965.1 Pseudomonadota bacterium | reverse complement strand
GTTGAAGATCTTGCCCTAAGATAAGCTGGTCCAATGAATATGGACGTGCAACCCGGTCAACGAGTTAAGGGTGTCCGTTGTACGCGCGACACGCTCCGCGTCGACTTGCTCGACGGACGAACCATTATTGTCCCCTTAGCCTGGTATCCCCGGCTTTTACACGCGACGCCGCAGCAACGTGCGCGTTGGCAGATCGCCGGTGGCGGGTATGGGATTCACTGGCCGGAGATAGACGAAGACTTGAGTGTCGAAGGGCTGCTACGTGGATTACCGGCACCGCGCACGAGCGTTCAATCCGCAGCCTAGAAAAGCCTAACGGAGAAGATCTTCGCCTACGAATGTGCCTGCACTGGCGTCTCGAACTTTTGCTTGAGGGAGACCAGGGCAAAGGTGCCGCCGCCAATGAAGGCAATGCCAGCCGCGCATAAATACGTGGTGGTGAAGTCTGAATGTTCGAGGACCAGTCCAAGACCGATAGCGCTAAGCCCGACTCCGACATCGAACGCCCCCATCAGCGTGGCGAGTGCAGGGCCACGCTCGCGTAATGTCGAGCGATCCACCACTAGCGCCATGACTGCCGGATGCACGCATCCGAATCCCAGCCCTTGCAAAGCCGCCGACCACAGTAACCCCCACATGGTTGTGGTGTAGGCCAGTATGATCATGGCCACCACGATGAAGCCCATGCCGGGGACGATGATAGCGGCTCGGCCAAAGCGGTCAGCCAACCGGCCAGAAATGGGACGAGAGGCCACGACAATGAGCGAGTACACCGTAAAAAAGATCCCAGGATTGCCGAGCTGATGGGCCTGGACAAAGAGCGGCAGGAACGACACCACGGCACCGAATGTCATCGTCATACACATGGCGACGAATCCGGGAAACAGCGCGGCCTTGCTGAATATCGGTGGGCGTTGTCCATCGGCATGCGCATGCCCGTGATCGTGTTTCTTTTCCCTGAGGGCTTGCGTGAGAAGGAGGCCCAGAAAGGCGAGGCCAGCGCTCAGCCAGAATAAATTCGTGAAGCCGATCACCGGTACCAGCGCAGCACCGACTGCTGGGCCGATGGTCATGGCGAGGTTCATCGCCATCCCATAATAGCCCATGCCTTCTGCTCGTCTGGAAGGTGGGCAGAGATCGGCGGCCATGACGCTCCCTGCTGTGGTGTAGATGGCAATACCGATGCCATGGAAAAACCGCAACCCCATCATGATAGTGACTGAACTTGCCAGGATGTAGAGCACAGGCGCGACGCAATAAATCAATGAGCCGAGGCCGAGGCCAGCTTTCCGACTCCACACATCGACAATGCGCCCAGAGGCTGGACGTGCTAACACGGCGGACAATGCAAACGCGCCCATGATGAGGCCGACTTGCGATTTTGCCCCGTGCAGTTCCTGAACAACAAATACCGGCAATACGGCGAACAGCAAAAACATGCTCATCGAGAAGAGAAAGCTGCTGAGGCACAGGAGCAGAAAGTCTCGCGAGAAGAGCGATTCTTGTACTGACAACGAAACTGGTGTGATAGCCGGCGCTAGAGAGGATTGTGGCACCGCGAGAGCGTACCCGGATTGCCCTAATCAGACAAGGGAGTGAGGCGGCTCGCAATTTATCGCACTTAACGCACGGTTTCACGGGCAAGGGACCCGGCAAAGCCCAACTCCACTAGCCTGCTGGATGCCCCTCCAATACTCGGATGCGGTAGGACTGGAACTGCGGAATATCTGACTTGAAAAAGAGGAAGCGGAAGCCATCTTCTGCTCCGGCTGGCAGCCCTTCGATTGCCATATCTTTCAGCGAGGTCTTTCCGCTTTCATAGGTTTCTTCTCGTAGCGTTTCAGCTTTGCGATTGTATCCATAGTCACGCAAGAGCACGACGCCATCTTCATCGAGCAGCTCGAACTGCAACTTGATGTACGTGAATGGCTTGGCGGACGTGTTTTTCACTCGGCCAGTGATAAGAAAAATAGGCTCGGCATCGCCTTCCATACTGGCAAAAGTACTCCATTCGCCTTTCGGGGAAACAACGGTCACTCCCGCAGTCGGTGCCGGGACCACTGTGCCTGTGACGGTTTGGCCTACATCTGGAATACTCGGCATATCGACGGCGTTGCCGTGCACTGGAATGAGAAGAATGAGCGCAAGACCGACGAATCCGCGTAGTAGGTATGTTTTCATGATCTCTTCCAATCTAGCATTGCACAAGGAAATTCCTTTGCCCTTTCCTGGGGTCGAGCTTCACCCCTCCTGCTGGGCAAACTGCTGAAGATCGACAGCTCGCCCTACCAAGACCAGAAAATCTAACCGCCCGAGCGGCTGGTCTGGATTCGGCAGCTCGTCTTGCCCATGCAAACCTCCGTGACGCACGGCAACCGCAGTGACGTTAAAGCTCGTCCGTAGCGCAATTTCCCGTAAGGTTTTCCCCGTGTGACGCGCAGGGACCGGAAGAATCTCGACGACATATTCGTGAGGGAGGCGCACGTGTTGATGCTCGGCGTGTGCGCCCTGTTCGGAGCGGAGGCTGAGGCCCAAGTATTCGTGTCGCAAAATCTCGCGATAATACAAGTCCAACACATCGCGTTGGGAAATCATGCCCTGTAATTTGCCACTGTCGTGCGCCGTCACCGGGAGGAATTCCTGTTCCGTCAGCGAAAACTTTTCCAAGCAGTGGGCAATCGTTTCTTCTGGGTGGGTGGGGCGTGTGGAAGGGTGGAGCAAATCTTTGGCAATGACCAGGGAATCGAGAGCGTCTTCGCGCAACAAATCTTTCACGTCGTGAATAGAAATTGTGCCGAGCAGTGTGTGGCGGTCATCGACCACAAAACACAACGAGGCATCATGCAGGAGGAAATGTTGCACGATGTCCTTAAACGGCGCTCGCTCCGATAAGGTCGGTGCCTCACGTCGCATGACTTGCTCGACGGTAAACGCCTGCATGAGGTTCTCTTCGCGGCGGCGCACATCGATGCCACGCCGCAGGAGATGAATGGTATAGATGGATTCTTCCCGTAACAGCTTGGCGACAAGGGTACTGACGGAGCAGCTCAACATGAGGGGCAGGATGATGTGGTAGTCGTTGGTCAGCTCGAACAGGAGGATGAGCGCAGTGATGGGCGAATGGGTGGCTCCGGCGAGAAATGCACCCATGCCGACGAGAGCGTAGCCGCCGCTCGGGGCAGTAAAAGCAGGAAAGACCGCGCCAGCGCCCATGCCGAGCAGCCCGCCAGTGATTGCGCCTAAATAGAGGGAGGGGAGAAAGACGCCGCCCGATCCACCTGAAGCTAACGTCAGGCTGGTCGCCAGCATTTTGACAGGCAGCAGCAGGAGCAACCACGTCCACGAGACGCCGCCGCGCAAAATGCTATCCATCGTGGCATAGCCGACCCCATAAATGTCAGGCACGACCAGCAGCGCGACGCCGAGTATAAGGCCGCCAAGCGCGGGTTTGAGTAGTGGATGGATACGAATCTTCCGAAAGCCTTGCTCCAGAAGATCGAGTACCACCATGAAGGAGACCCCGCCTAAGCCACAGGCGATGCCCAACAGCAGATACAGCGGGAGTTCCCACACGCTTAACAAGGCATAGCCTGGAACCACGAACGCTGGATGATTGCCGAAATAGGCGCGGCTGACCACGGTGGCTAAGACAGAGGAGAGCATCACCGGGCCGAACGCTGGCATGGCAAAGTTCCGCATAACGACTTCAAGGGCGAAGAATGCGCCAGCAATCGGAGCATTAAAAGCGGCGGCAATGCCACCAGCCACGCCGCAGCCGACGAGCGTGGGCAAGCGGCTTTGCGGAATCTGTAAAAGCTGGCCAAGGAACGAACCCAAGGCCGCGCCAATCTGCACGATAGGTCCCTCGCGTCCGACCGAGCCGCCCGTGCCGATGGTCAGTGCCGACGCCAGAGATTTCACCACGGCGACGCGCGGACGAATCTTGCCACCACCGAGCATGACGGCTTCGATGACTTGCGGGACGCCGTGACCTTGGGATTCGCGTGAGACCAACAGAACCACCGGCGCAACGAGGAGTCCGCCGCAGGCAGGAACCAGCAGATAGCTGTACCAGGGAAGCGTAGGCAGCACGTACAGTGGCGCTTCGGTGGAGCCGATGGCGACCCATTGCACCATGCGAATCAGCTCATCGAAAACGATGGCACCTCCGCCAGTCACGAGGCCCACGACACAGGCCAGGACGATGAGCGAAAGCGGTTGGATCTGATCGATCTGTTCACGCACGCGCTGGAACAGTGGGGGAAGGGGAGAAGCCGTAGAGGTGATCTTTCTTGTGGGACAGGATGCTCGTCATGCTCATCATTGCAATCATTTATTATAAGAAATGATCTGTGCGTTTCCTTACCCATGGGGTTGGGAGCTGTCAAGCGCCGAGAGAATCCAGTATGAGCGCTGTCATTTGGGAGCGAGAGGATTATTGCTATCTAGAGCCCGGCATTTTTGCTCTGAATGAACAGCCCTACCATCCATATGTACTTTAATGCATATGATTCGTAGTGTAGAAAAATCTTTATGGTCGAAGTCATCACCACGGAGGAATTCAATACCTGGTTCGATGATCTGGATGAAGACGAGACGAGAGCCGTTGTGCGTGTCGTCGATTTGTTGGAAGCTCGCGGGGTTCATCTGCCCTTTCCTTACAGTTCGGACATTAAGGGAAGTAAGTATGCGCTGCGAGAACTCCGAGTACAGTCGGGCGGCAGGCCGCTGCGGATTCTGTATGCTTTCGATCCAAGACGCCAAGCTGTCTTGCTTTTAGGGGCCGATAAAACAGGGCTGAGCGATAAGATTTTCTACGCGAGTTATGTCCCTCGGTCGGAAACCATTTGGGAAGAATATTTGCAGGCAATGAGGAGTCAGTCATGAGCAAGACTTATTCTCGCTGGACGGATGTCAGACAAAAGAAACTTTCTTCTCAGCAGCTTGATGAAATTGATCGTGAAGTTGAACAAGAACTGTTGGAGATGGATCTCAAAGCGATTCGCGAGCTGATAGGAAAAACCCAGGTCGATATTGCCATCGTGACCGACATGACACAATCGGAAGTCTCTCGTCTCGAACGGCGGTCGGATGTTCGTCTCTCGACTCTCAAGCGCTATGTCGAAGCACTTGGTGGGGAAGTCGAAGTGTTTGCAACCTTCGGCGACAAGCGCGTACGGCTGCGTGCTGCAGGTTGAAATGCCCGGCGTGAATCCCTTGACTTTCCAGGCAAAGCCTCTAGAGTGGCACCCTTCATCTATTTGGCCTGCCCTGGGAGGGGGTGACGACGCACATGGCAGGAGTACGTGTTAAAGATAACGAGCCGATCGAAAGTGCGATCCGCCGTTTTAAGAAGCAGTGCGAAAAAGCTGGCATACTGCAAGAACTCAAAAAGCGCGAACACTATGAAAAGCCGAGTGTCCGACGGAAACGCAAAGCTATCGCTGCACGCAAGCGAGCACTCCGTCGCGCGAGTCGCTCTTTTTATTAGTGCGCCGAGCAAACGCTGCCTCATTCCCTCTCCTCTCTGAACAATGAGGGGCGTCTCCCCCAACCTCTCTCTGTGCCCACTCCTCCTGGGGTGGGCGTTTTTTCACACGGCGAAGGCGACTCTGCCGAACGCTGTTACTGGATGGTTTCCATGGCGGAACGGATCCCAGAGGAAGTTCTCACTGACATCCGTGCTCGCGTCAGTATCGTCGAAGTGATCTCTTCCCATGTCGCTTTGCGCAAAGCTGGACGGAGCTACATCGGCCTGTGTCCGTTTCATAATGAGAGCACGCCATCGTTCAGCGTCAATGAAGAAGGCGGATTTTTTCATTGTTTCGGCTGTGGAGCTGGTGGGAATGCCTTCTCTTTCCTGACCCGAGTCGAGGGCATCTCCTTTCTCGAAGCCGTGCGCCGTCTGGCTGCCAAAGCTGGGGTCGCGTTGCCGCAGGCTGCCCAAGATCCTCAAGCACGCGAACGCCTCCTCTTGTTGCGCTTGAATGAAGCAGCAGCGACCTATTTTCAACGCTGCCTGTGGGGCAATGTCGGTGAACCAGCGCGGCACTATTTGGCGGAGCGCGGGTTGGAGAGGCCCATTGCTGAACAGTTTCGTCTCGGCTTGGCACCTTCAGGAAGAGACGGACTTACGCGCTTTCTGACGGCGCAACGCGCCGATTTGGACAAAGCATGCGAACTCGGTCTCTTAGGCAAAGGGGACGACGGTCGCTACTACGACAAGTTTCGCCATCGTTTGATGTTTCCCATCACTGATATTGTCGGGCGCATTGTCGGGTTTGGGGGGCGGCTGTTACCGATGGCCGTCCCTCCTGCTGGGAAGACCTATCATTTGCCCAAATATCTCAACTCTCCGGATTCGGTTTTGTATAAGAAAGGGGCGTTGCTCTACGGACTGTCGCAAGCAAAAGAGGCGATTCGGCAGCGCGGGCACGCGATTTTTGTGGAAGGCTATATTGACCTCTTAGCACTGGTGCAGGGCGGGCAGACAGAGACGGTGGCGGTGCTTGGTACCGCGCTGGGTGTTGAGCAACTGAAAACCATGAGTCGCGCTACTGGAGTGACCGAAGCCTATTTGTTTTTCGATGGAGACGAAGCTGGCCGCCGTGCCGCTTTGCGGGCGTTCCCGCTGTGCATCGAAGCTGAGGTACGCGGACGAGGCGTCTTTCTCCCCCAAGGCGACGATCCCGATACCTTCGTGCGCAAGCATGGTGCTGAAGCGCTTCGCCGCTTGGTGGACCAAGCTGAGCCTCTGGAAGATTTCTACTTTGCACGTCATGCCCCGCCACCTGGCGCCTCTGCCTTACAGCGGGCGCAAGCTGCACGTAGCGCAATAGCAGTGTTGAGCGGTGTGAGCGACGCCGTAGCGCGTGGTGCCTTCCTGACGCAGATTGCCCAGCGTTTCGCCGTGAACGAAGAAGAATTACGACAAACCGCGTCAACAACGCCAGAGCCTGTTCCTTCGGCTCTGCTGCTACCGCGAGCCAAAGAGGAACGCCTCAGTGGTCAGGCTGCGGTTGAGGCGGAGTTGCTCCAACTGATGTTGCTAGATCGACGCTGTGCTTTACGCATGGTTGAGGAAGACCTCTTTCCCGTTTTTCAACAATGGGGGGAGCTAGCACGGGAGATCGGCGAGGCGTGGCAGCAGAGCGAGCACATTGATCTCAGTGCATTTTTCGCTAAACTTCCCAAGAATTTGGCGGATTTAGTCTCGCGTGCCTATGGGCGGGCGTTGACCGAAGAGGAGGCAGCGTCGCGGCAACGCCTCTTTGCCGATTGCATAGCGAAGCTGCGCGGCACGCAGCGCAAATCCGAAAAAGGGCGTGTGCTCCAAGAGATTCGCGAGGCCGAGCAGCGAGGGGATGAGGCGGCGGTACGTCGTGGGCTCCAGCGATTACGATAATTGCGGGGATAGGAATAGGAAAACCGAAGCTCGCGTGATATGTACAACCCCGATGCAAATATTACGGACCCATAGCTCAGTTGGTCAGAGCTGCCGGCTCATAACCGGCTGGTCCCAGGTTCAAGTCCTGGTGGGTCCATTTTTTCAGAGTCGGCGAGATTGGCATACGTCCGACAGGGTGAACTTGGCACGAAAGGGGGTTCTCGTTGGCCTCGCAGATTGACCTGCTGTCTGCGCTTCAGGAAATCGACCAGCGCCTACAGTCAAAAGGGCTTGCCCTCCAAGAGCTACGTCAGCAGACGACAGCTCTCTTCTCCGAAATCCAAGCAAAAGAGCGCGAAGCCGACACACGGCAGCAACGTCTTCTCCAACTCGAAACGAACCGCCGTGCGGCTGAACTTCAGCTCCGCACCGAGGAAGAGAAGATTAAGGAGAAACGTGTGCGCCTCAATCGCATCCGCAATGAGCGTGAGCTGCAAGCGTTGCGGCGCGAGATCGATGCGATGAAGGAGACGAACAGCAAATTAGAAGAAGACGCACTCCAGCTTTTGGAGGAGATTGAGAAAGAGAAAACTGCTCTTTCGCAAACGCAGGAGCAAGTTGAAGAGTTGAAGGGTAAAATCGACGCTGAAGCCGCACGTGTCGATGCGCAAATCGCGACAATCCAGGAAGAGCTATGCATGGAACAAGGGGGGCGCGAGGATCTGGCCTCTCAGATCGATCCCGGACAGCGTACACGCTACGAACAGCTTTTTGCTAAGCGCGGAGGGTGGGCAATTGTCGAAATCCGCGCCAGTACCTGCCAAGGTTGCCATATGCATATTCCCCCACATATGGGCAATCAGATTCTGAGTAACGCACAGCAAAACACGGGAGTCATATTTCACTGCCCGCACTGCGGGCGCATCTTGGTGTGGAAAATTGAGCAAAGTCCTCCACCGCAGGACTGAACAGGTTGGTGGGAGAAGATTAACCGATCGCGCGCCGATCTGATCGACGCGAGGAAAGTCCGGACTCCGTGAAGCAGGATGGCCGCTAACGACGGCCCGTCGCGAGGCGGGGAAAGTGCCACAGAAAAAAGACCGCTCATTCAGCTAGAGACAGAGAGGTGAGACAGAGAACAAAAACTCTCTATCTCTAGCTCCCTTCTCTCTCTGACGAGTAAGGGTGAAAAGGTGAGGTAAAAGCTCACCAACGCTCTCAGCGATGAGAGCGGTTGGGTAAACCCCATCCGGAGCAAGACCAAATAGGAGATGCCCCCTTGTTGGGGCGGGAGCCGCTTCACTCCGCTCCGGGTTCGGTCGCTTGAGCGCATTGGTAACAAGGCGCCTAGAGGAATGATCGTTACCGCCTTTTGTTAGAAGACGGTACAGAATCCGGCTTATCGATCTTCTCCCACCTTCACCAACCGACGACGTACTCCCTGAAAAGAAAAAGGATAGGTAGAGACGCATGAATGGAAACCACTGTGGCCTGAAGGCTGCAACGTTGACGGCAACTGCGCGTGGCGTACGCTTCGCTTGTCTGGCCGCTTCCCTGTTCGGGTGTTTGCTTGTCACCGCCGAATTGGATTACCAGCGTGGTCGCGCATTGGCAGCGGACGAGGGTAATGACCCGCTCGTAGCCTCACCTTCGGCGGTGCATACCCTAACGCTTGATGAGGCGTATCGTTTGGCGGTTGGGAATGAAGAGCAGGTGAAAATTTCTGAGCGCGAATTGGTGAAAGCGCAACTGCTGCCCTGGCGGGCCGTCACTCTTTTGACTCCACGCGCCGAGGTTGCGGGCACGTTCACTCGCAATAAAGAGGAAATTGCTTTCACCGGTGTGAGTAGCGGCGGTGGTGGCGGGACTGCCGCGTTTCCTAGTGTCATTCGTCCGTTGGAAAGTTGGGTCGGGACGTTTTCTGTCACCCAGCCTTTGATTCAGCCGGCATTCATTCCGTCCTGGCAATTGGGCAAAGATGCCATTCGCCAGAATGAGCAGCGCCATGATTACACCGTGCGCGAAGTGCTCTTTGGTGTGGCGCGTGCGTATTATGAGGTGCTCCGTGCGCAAGCCTCGGTCGGTGTCTCAGAAGAGACGCTTAAACTCACGCAAGACGAATTGAAACAGGCGCAAGTGCGCTTTCGCGTGGGGGAAGTGACCAAGACGGACGTGCTACGTGCCGAGGTTGAGTCGGCGCGGGCAGAGCGAGCACTGATTACCGCGAAGAATAATAGCCAATTGACCTTGGCAGTGTTGGGCCGCACGGTTGGTGTTGCGAGCGTCGCGAGTGTCGTCGAGCCGACTCCCCCGGTGTCGTCAGGCGAGCAGTATGAACAACTGTTGGCCAAAGCCTACAAACAACGCCAAGATGTGCGTGCCCAGGAAGCAGCAGTAGAAGTGGCGCGCCAGCGCCGTAATTTAGTGCGTGCCCGCTATTTTCCGTCGGTTGGCGCAGTCTGGCAGTTTCCCAAACTGGACTCACCCACGTTCGCTAACCGGGATGAGTTCTGGACATTGACGCTGAATTTCCAGGTACCGATTTTCGATGGTGGGGTGCGTGAAATCGACCTGCAAGAGCAAAATGAAAATCTCACCCAAGCCCAACTCCAACTCGATCAACTCAAGAAAGACGTGAGCATTGAGATTACCCGATCGCTCTTAGCTGCAGAGACGCTGGCGGCAACCCTGGAGACACTCAAGAAGGAAGTCTCTCTAGCGCAAGAAAACTACAACATTACCTCCAAGCAATACCGCGTTGGGTTGGCGACGAGCTTGGATGTCAACACTGCGCTCAACGCGCTGAACCAAACGCGCACCCAGCTCAACGACCAAACCTATGCCTACCAAGTGGTACTGCTTGGGCTTGATCGTGCCGTCGGTGTCTTTGGCCAGGAGTATGTCGTTCAGCGCTGAACACCGTTAACCAGAGTAATAAATTCTTCGCGTGTTGCTTGTTGACTACGGAAGGCACCCAGCATGGTACTGGTGGTAACAATGGAGTTCTGTTTCTCCACGCCGCGCATACGCATGCACAGATGCTCAGCGCGAATCACCACCCCGACGCCTAACGGGTCCAAGACCTCCATCAGCGTGTTGGCGATCTGAGTGGTCAGGCGTTCTTGCACTTGCAAGCGGCGTGAGAAGACTTCTACGAGGCGGGGAATCTTGCTCAAGCCCACGATGTGATGGCGGGGAATGTACGCCACATGCGCACGACCGAAGAAGGGTAGGATGTGATGCTCACAGAGCGAGAAGAAGTCGATGTCTCTTACTAAGACCATTTCCTGGTAGTCTTCTTCCGTGAACTTGGCTTGATTCAGAATCTCCTGCGGATCTTGGGCGTAGCCTTTGGTGAGGTACTCATATGCCCGTGCCACGCGATGTGGCGTCTTCACCAATCCTTCGCGTTCCGGGTCCTCGCCTAAGTGTTCAAGAATCTCGCGAACGTTCTCCTCAATGCCGCTCAAATGAATCGGCTGTTGAGATTTCAGCACAGTGACCTTACTGGTCTGCTCTTTCCTGCGGGCGGCGCGTTTATTGTCCATATGTTCCTTTCGCTAGCACGTTACATGCGGAAGACGCCGAATTGATGGTCAGGAATCGACGCATTCAACGAGGTGGCGATGCTCAGCCCTAACACGTCACGCGTTTCGCTGGGGTCGAGAATGCCATCATCCCACAAGCGCGAGGTCGAGTAGTACGGGCTGCCTTCCTCCTCATATTTCGCCAGCGTTGGTGCCATGAATGCCTGCTGTTCTTCCGGCGACATGGTTTGTCCCTTGTCTTTCAGTTGCTGCAGCTTCACCGTGAGCAGGACGCCAGCAGCCTGTTCTCCTCCCATGACCGAGATCCGCGAGTTCGGCCACATAAACAACAAGCGTGGCGAATAGGCCCGTCCGCACATGCCATAGTTCCCGGCACCGTTCGAGGCTCCAATGATGACGGTGAATTTGGGCACTTGTGCGTTTGCTACCGCGTGTACCATTTTTGCACCGTCTTTGGCGATGCCGCCTTGTTCGTATTTTTTCCCCACCATAAATCCCGTGATGTTTTGCAGAAACAGCAGGGGAATCTTGCGTTGGCAGCACATCTCAATGAAGTGCGCACCCTTCATGGCGGATTCGGAAAACAGCACGCCATTGTTGGCGACAATGCCGACGAGGTAGCCGTGAATGCGGGCATAGCCGGTGACCAACGTGGCACCGTAGCGCGTCTTAAACTCGTGAAAACGACTGCCGTCGACAAGACGGGCGATGACTTCATGCACGTCGTAAGGCATGCGCGTGTCCCGAGGGATGACGCCCGCAAGTTCGCTGGGATCGTAGGCTGGGGCTTCCGGTGCCTCGCGGTCAAGCGGAAATTTGTGGGCGCGTGGGAGATTCTCGAAAATCGACCGCGCGATTTCCAGTGCGTGCTCGTCGTTTTCCGCCAGATGGTCGGAGACACCTGAGAGCCGCGTATGTACATCGCCGCCACCCAATTCTTCTGCCGTCACTTCTTCACCAGTGGCAGCTTTCACCAACGGCGGGCCAGCCAGAAAGATTGTGCCGCGCTCGCGTACGATAATGTTTTCGTCGGCCATGGCC
>SYOC01000359.1 GCA_005804965.1 Pseudomonadota bacterium | reverse complement strand
CCCGGTAAGGCGGGCTGGAATGTTGCCTTCAGGATGCCACAGATCACTTGTCTCTGGATTTGGTGGTCTATTGAAATCAGTCACATCTATGTAGAGCCTGCCCCGCTTTCCTTCAGCGATGATAGCGATCGGCATCGTTCCTAGCCTGCGTTGTTTCCCTTCAGCCTTAATGTGGGTGTCAGAAATTGGTTCATCCGTGAGCAAACAGCGGAATTTTGCGCCGCGCCCTAATTTGGTTCCTGAGGAAATCGACTCTCGATCCTTCGGTATCCCGGTTCGTACTTCGAAGCGATAGGTTCCCGCAGCCTTGTCAACAATTGGCTCGATCCAAGCTAACTTGCCCTTCTTGCTTGAAAGCCAGTAGGTGCTGATCAGCGGAACATGCTTGCCCTTGGCTGCTGGATTGGGACTGGCCACTGTGCGCGCCCAAATCCATGCGATCACAGCTGCTTCACCTCCCCCGTATTCCTTTGGCAGGCAGACTTTGGGATACAGGTGCCCGATCGATTTCTCGGCGCGTTCACGGATAAGTCGTCCGTAACACCGCACATCCGCTGCCAACCCGTATGTGCCGCGCCAGGAGTCGGTGCCTCCAATGCGCCCACGGTCTTCGGGATTAACGGGCGGCTGCTCGGCCCAACGAGGGGCAAGTTCGAGATTACACTTGTTCAAGAGCACGGCCACCGGATTCAAATCTCCGGCGTGGGCCTCGAAACCCAACCGGTTGGCTTCCAGCGGAATTGACCCTCCTCCAGCGAAGGGATCGAACAAGATCGGCAAACGCCCGTCACAATGTTTCAGCATCTCTTCACGAGCCTCTGCGTACACCTTGGGTGCTTCATGTAGTTTCTTGCCCATCATGCGCCGCAAGATATCGAACAGTCGCTCGCGTTCGGTGCTCTGCGCTTCCTCGGTTGGCCATTTCTCAGGATGCGCCTCTGGGTCGTCGACAACCGACGCAAAAAGGATGGCCCGTGCGGTCGGCAGCGGCAGTCGCGCCCACCATTGGTGAATCCCCTTCGGATGCGGCCCAATGCCCGGCATCTTGTCATAGGCCGACGCGTCGTTGATTTCCGGCAACGGCAACGCAACTTCGATCAGCTTCTTGCGAGGGGTGGGAGTCATGGGCAGGCGGCAAGTAGTTTTGGATGCGTTGTAAGCACTGTGATGCCGCCGGTGGTGAAGTCCGTGTCGTTGGTAAGCAACAGGGCCTGTTCATGGCGGCACAACTTTATGATGAATTGGTCATTCACGTCCCACTCTCCCGTAGCGTAGTCGTTGAGAAGATCCTCGATTGGCCAAGCGGAGAACGGGTGGTCAAGACGACGGGCGAGTTTTACGATCTGTTGGGCAGCCCGTGCAATCGTCGGAGCTACCATCGTGAATTCAGCAGACTGGCGGTAACTCTTGCGGTTTTTCCACACGCCGCCTTGGGCTATCGCCAGCTCGTGATACTTTCGCGCACAGACATTCACGAATTCGCTCAATACGAGTACGTCGAGCACGATTACTGCTCCACTCTGCCGGATGGATTTAAGGACTTGCGAATAGTTTCTGACCGGCACCGAGCCGGGCGGTTCAAGCCCGGAAAAGAGCGAAACCAAGATGTTCGCATCGAACATAACTTTGTCAGACGCCGAATACGAATAAGAAAGTGCGTTAAAGGCTTTATTCCTCATTGTCGTCATCCGAGATTGGTTGAACGGCTTTTCTGTAGCGTTCGGGGTCGCGAAAATATGTCTTCGCATTTTCGACTACTCGCTTAAGTAGATCGAGGTCCTCCTGGGCCATATCCCGCACGGAAAGCTGCTCGCGAATTCGGTCCTCAGCAAACTCGCCATACAGCTGGCCGATGGCGGCATTGAGAAAGGCAGAGATCATCGTTTCCACTCTATCGAAAGAGATCGCCACTTTTCGACCGGCCCGAAGCAAGGGTGCGATCTTGTCGTGTACCGCCTGACCGTCGTCCGCTGAGACACACAATGGCCCCCCCACAATATCGAATACACGAACCACGACTTCATCATTCATAAAGTGCCCTCGTTCTGGATCAAAATATGTTATTCGGAGAAGTTTCCGAGCGCAAACGGTATTTGCTCGTATCTCCCGTGTTGATTTCAAGATTCACCGCCGTACCGGGCAGATCGGCCGCTAACTTTTGAAAGCTTTCCCGGTCATCGCGATATTCATAGAAGCCCTGGCGTGAGGCTATGTGAATCTTTCCTTTGTTCAGCACGATGAACTCTTTGAGAAACTGCAATCCCATCCCGCCTGGCTGAGGGCCTGTCTTAGTCGTATGTCCTTCCTGTAACGCCCAGCGGATAGCTTCTTTAGAAGAAATCTTGGTTCCCAAGTAGTTCCTCACGTTGGTTCGGATGCCGACACCGGCATCGGCAATCGTAAGATCGAGGCGCTGAAGCTGCGGGAAAAACTGACCACATACGAAAACTCCGAGGCGAGAATGGGAGTGGATGACGGCGTTCTGGAACACTTCGAAAATGCTTTGCTTAAACCTTTTCCCCAGGCCCTCAGTCATTCGGGGAATCCCTTTTCCTTGCAGGTGTCGATTCAGGTAGTCCTCGAACCTACCTGCATCAGAGAGTTGGATACGCCGGTACGGCAGAGTCGTCTGGTTGACATCATCGATCGCGTTATATCCATAGGAGAGGAGAAATCTGTTTTTGCGCAGGATGTGCTCAATGCCAGAAGGAACTTTCACAATTTCGACAGCGTTGAGATTGTCCGCGATTCGCACCAGCACGGCCGCAAGGGAAGCAGCCATGTTTGCATCGAAGAATCCACACTTCGAAAAATCAACCTCCAGTCTGTCCGCATGCAACTTTTCGGTATCGGCTGCTAGAGAAGCAAGACGCTCAAACCCCTCTTTGTCGCTGTGGATGGTTGGCAAGTAGTGAATCATGATGGTCTCGATGCCCTCGCGAGTAGTTCCCCGAAGCTGTAGTTGACGCTCGTCACGCCAAAGTCCGGCTCTCGATGAAACGGCCGACGGATATAATGGACTTGGTGGCGGTCGCCGTCAAACTCAACCATTGCGAGGATGAAGTCCTCGGGTTTATTCAGCGAATAGAGAATCTCATTACGAGTGACAGTGATAACGGTCGCGCTGGAAACGCGGCCTTTGACTTCGATGAACCGCAATTTTCCGGTGCCAGGTACCCGGCTCTCGATGTCGTAGCCCAGCTTGTCGAACTCGCGGTCGGTCGGGTCAAATCCGAGGCCCCGTTCAATTTCCATGACGATCTCTCGCGCCCGCGCGGCGGCGGCCTGGGTGTCAATCACAGATGCGGACGTTGCCTGCGGATGACCTGCTAGCTTAGTGAGTAGTCCCATTGGCACAACTACGACTCCTCCCAGCACCACTGGAGGGAGCGCGGAGACTTGGCCTTCCAGTTCGAGTTGTTCCGTGCGCTTCTGGAGGCGGCCCTGCAACTCATCGGCTCGGCGCCGTGCTTCTTGCGAATTGAGTCGGGCGTTCGGTTTCCCTGCCTGTTCCTGGACCTTCAGCTGCTCGGCGCGGTGATCCCAGTAGCTGATCTCCTTTGTGAGACGTTCTTTCACCGCTGCACGTGTTTTGTCTGTCCACTCCACACGACGGGAGCGGACTTCCTGTAAGTGTTCTGGCACCACGTTCCCAATGGCGTATCCCTGAGCCTTTTGCTCCAGTTCGCGTGTGATCCAGCAGCATTCAGAATGGGCTAGAATCGTTGCTACATCAGGATCGGCGACTGCCAAGGGTCTGTAGTCCAGGTAAGGGGCATAGCCCAGATGGCGCGCATTGCCCGCCGCATCGAGTTCTACATACAGCATGCGTTTGGAGATGATCCGCCGCTCGCCCATACGGGTGATACTGGCGTCTTGAATGGCATGGTCTAGGTAGAACAGCACACGTGGCTGATCGCTGGAATCGCGTTCATCCACCAGGACCGAACCGCGGCGCAAGAGATCTCGATGACGCTCCAGTGTGAGGTCGATAGCGGCATCCAGCAACGGGTGACCTGGACAGACAAACGCTGCGAGGGACTGACTTTGTGGTGCGATGAGTGTCTTTTCAAACGCGATACGTTCGTACCGTGGAAGGACTGGCTCGCCGATGCCAATCAGGCGATCACGATTGCGCACAGAGGCTGGAACATGCGTGACTTCATACCGCCGTGGCTCTCGCTGCTTCGCTGTGCCCCCCAATCGATGGAAAGCTTCGAGGAAGAACGACTCGATGTAGTGCGGCTGTAGTCTTCGCGCTTCGGCCCGTTCCATATCCTCCCGCACACGCTGCACACGGCTCGCATCCATGGCGTCGTGAGCGAGCGCCCGCTCCTCTAGCAAATCCTGTAATTGTGCCTTGTCGAAGGCATTGGCTACTACTCTTGTGAGTCGAGCCTGGACCTCTGGGCGCTCCCCATACCTGATTGCCTCAATGAGGAGATCGCGCAGTGGCTTGCCCTCGAACTGCATCTTGCCCAGCACATCGAACACTTGGCCGCCGAGTGCTTTCCGTGCCTCGTCGAGCTTTTTCAACAAGGTAAGGTAGACATCGCCTTCGCGCGTCTCCTCAGCCACCAGATTCCAGAGGTGACAGACCTCAGTCTGTCCGATGCGGTGAATT
>SYOC01000358.1 GCA_005804965.1 Pseudomonadota bacterium | reverse complement strand
TGTGCTGCCAAGGGGAGTATTTGTGCGGGATATTTGAAGGACAACTGGCAGTGAAGCTCATCGTGTGCAACTCGTTGCCGACGTCCAGGATGTTCGGTGAAAAGGTGGATGCCTGGTGGTATTCTGAGAATGGTTTTGACGTCGAATTCTGGGATTTGGCGCCACTCTTCATCGCGAGCGAAAAGCTTGGTGGGTTTTATTCAGGGGCGGAAAACTACCGGTATCAGGGCCCTGGACACACGATATTTTCCGATCCAGCCGAACTGGCGGAGGCCCTGCGCAAAAACGCGACAGCCATTTTTTTCTATCTATCCCGGTTCGATCGGATACTCAATGATGACTTCCTTATCGATTTGTTCAACCAAAATCGGATCAAGTATGTGTTCCAGCATTTCGATCCGTATGATCCCACGGTTTCTTTTTCCGATTACCTCAAGAAACCCCTTCGGGACTTGAGGGCACGCTGGTTCAGCCGGTCCTGTGACCCTGTCGCCATTGTCACTTCCGGCACGGCAGGGCGTCGGCAGGCTGCTGCACTCTACCCCTCGGCGCAAGTGATTAGCATTCCCTCCGTGAAAGTTCTGTGGGATGAGGGTGTATCCGAGGAGCGAATTAGATATGCCGTGTTCGTGGACGAAAGCATGGCATTCGATCCGGACGCGCAGTTGCACCAAAATATTTTGTGCGTGGATGTCGACTCTTACTATGGACGGATGAAGGAACTTTTCCGTGTGGTGGAAGAGAGTCTGAACATTCCGGTCAAGATTGGCTGCTCGGGAAAGTATTACTACCCTGACCCGCAAGCATGCTTTGGTTCGCGAGAAGTGTTGTACGGTGAAACTCTTCGCCTCGTGCAGAGCTGCTCATTGGCCATCGGGCATCTCTCGCTTGCCCTGGATCAGGCGATTGTCTCTAGGAAGCCCGTGGTGTTGGTCGATGATGCGGCATTTACGCCCTGGCGAAGGAATGGTTTTCGCGACGTCATTAGGCGATTTCAGCAGGATCCGATGTTGAATGCTGAAATTGGCAGAGAACAGTTAGAGCTGGCAATGAGCTTGGACTTGAGCTTTTATCAGGATGTCGAGGAGCAATACTTTCGAGAGCCGGGGGGCACCGGCGATTACCGGCGGATTTGTGCGGCTGCGTTTCGTACGTTGGCGTTATGAGCGAGAATTCAGCAGGATATTTGATCGTACGGCAGCAAACTGTGAGGTTGCTGTGCGACGGGTACGCGGAAAGTTTCCGAGTGCTCGGTTTGTGATGATGCGATTGGACATTCTTCATGTATGAAGCAGAACGATTGCGGGTTGTCCATGATGACGTATGGGGCCAGGATTTTGTCGTGCACAGGGAGATTGCGAAGTTGCTCCCCCTGGCTATTTTGCTAACGTGCTCGCGTAAACTGTGCCCTGCAGGGATCACATTTCGTGCGATCGGTATGTGAAGGAGGGTAGTACGAAAAATATCCTGCAGGACATCGACTGCGTCATTGAGCCCGGAGCACGCCTCGCCATTCCCGATGCCACGTTTGATTTTGTGTTGTTGCTTGACGTGTTGGAGCACGTGCGGGATCCGGCGTTTGTACACATCAAGGACTGGCGCCTGCTCAAGAAGAACGGGCGGCTCGTCGTCAGCTCACCGTTTCTGTATCAGGAGCATGAAGCCCCGCACGGCTTTTCACGTCTGACGGCGTTAGGGGTGTATGATCTCTTGGCGAGGCACGATGCCAGGATACTGAACATGCGGAAGGTGGGAAACTCCTGCTACACGTTGTACATTCTATTTCTCGAACGAGGGTTTGTTAACGGGGAGCGGAGCGAGCTGGGACTCTTCGAACGGGTTGTGAACAAATGCGCGGTGGCATTGCTTCCTATCCTGGGGCCGATGTTCTCTCAGCCTCCGTCGGACCAGGCGGGCGTCTGCCATCACCTGCTTGTGGACGTAGTGTTTCCATGAGGATGGCTTTCTTTACACAAAATGTGAAGAAGGGAGGACTGGACACCTTTGTCGTCAATTTGCTCCTCCACTGGCCTTCCAGTGATTCCATCACACTGTTTTGCAATCGATCGCATCCTGGGCTGGCCGACCTTCGCATCCGGGTGCCGAAGCATGTCGTGGTTGTCCCCTATGATTTCTTGATTGCGCAGGACATTGAGACCCGGTTTGCTGATCGGTCGAGATTGGTTCAACTCATGATCAAGGTGCTGTTTAGGCTCGTGGGGATTCCCTATTTGGTCTTCAAGAGCAGACAGCTGTTTAGTGTGGCACGCCTCGATCGGCTCATGGTTATCAATGGAAGTTACCCGGGAGGGGACGCCTGTATCGGTGCCACTCTTGCGTGGGCTACGCTTCAACCGGGGCGCTTGGCCTGGCACAACGTGCATAATCTGGCGCTCCCCTATCACCGCTCTGTCCTGCGCAGGATGAAAGAGCGAGTGATCGATTGGATGATGGCTCAGTCTGTGGCCGGTTTCATCGGTGTCTCGTCATCGTGTATTGAAAGCCTTTCTATCCGGTCAGGCTTAAACGGTTGCCGAAAAGCATTTGTCTACAATGGTACTGAACCTATCAATTCAGCACAGATTTTTTCTTTGAGAGAGAAGCTGTCGTTGCCGGCCGGTGCGCAGATCGTCTTGATGTTAGCGGTGTATGAGTCGCGAAAAGGGCATGATTTCATGATCCGCGTGATGCGTGATGTGGTGGCCGCGGTGCCCGAGGCCTATCTGCTCGTGTGCGGGGATGGAACGGAAAAGGAGCGGCAGGTTATACGGAATTTGCGGACAATGTCTCCGGTTGCGTCTCACGTGGTGTTACAGCCCCATCGTCCGGACATCGGTAACGTGATGGGGCAGGTACAAGTGCTGGTCGCACCCTCTCAGAGTGACGAATCGTTCGGATACACCGTGGCGGAGGCCATGGCCTGCGCGTTACCGGTGGTTGTGACGGATGTCGGGGGGTTGCCGGAAGTGGTTGAGCACGGGGTGACCGGCTATGTCGTCGGTCGAGCGGATGCCAAGGAGTTTGCGGCAAGAGTTGTCCAGCTCCTTCGAGATGAAGCACAACGGCGGCAGATGGGGCAGATGGGGCTCAAACGTTTTGAGAAACATTTTCTCGCTGAACGAATGACTCGGGAATACGTACGCCTATCGGATAATCCTGTGTTGCTCGGACAGGATTGTGTGAGGCGTGGAGCGCATTCATGAGGCCCGCGCTCTCAATTGGCAGGTTGATCGTCGGACGGACGATCAGGCACGTTGTTTTGTGCTCTCGAACAATGACGTCAACGGGAAGAGCGTACTGTAGGCGATGGGTACGCTTGGAATCGCGGAGAGTTTGACTTCTTGGAACTAGGGGGAGATCGTGAGTGCGTTAGTCGAGGAGTTGAGTGTGAAGGTGTTTAGGGGAAAACGGGTTCTGGTTACCGGCCACACCGGGTTTAAAGGATCCTGGCTTGCCGCATGGCTTCAGTCGCTTGGAGCGAAGGTTGTCGGTCTGGCCCTCGATCCGCCGACCGATCCATCTCACTTTGCTGCGGCTCGTCTTGTGGACGGCATGACCGATTTGCGCATCGATGTTCGGGACCAATCCGCTGTACGTGACGCCATCGTGTCCGCACAACCAGATTTTGTGTTTCACCTTGCGGCGCAATCCTTGGTCCGTCGTTCCTATGCCGAACCGATTGAAACCTGGCAGACGAATGTGCTGGGTACGCTGAACGTGCTCGAAGCGTTGCGCGCGTTGGAGAAGCCCTGCGTGGCAGTGATCATCACCAGTGATAAGTGCTACGACAATGTCGAGTGGGTCTGGGGTTATCGTGAAACCGACGTAATGGGCGGGCCGGATCCGTACAGCGCATCCAAAGGGGCCGCTGAACTAGCGATCCGTTCTCACATTAAATCCTATTTTCCCAACGCTACCAGCCTGGTGCGGATCGCCTCAGCGCGAGCAGGGAACGTGATCGGTGGAGGAGATTGGGCCGCAGATCGTATTGTGCCGGATTGTGTGAAGGCGTGGTCGGTCAATCAGGAAGTCGAGTTGCGGAACCCCAAAGCGACGCGGCCATGGCAGCATGTGCTGGAACCGCTGAGCGGGTACTTGAATCTGGCCATGGCGTTGACGCAACGGCCAGATTTGCATGGTGAGCCGTTCAACTTCGGCCCTCCTGCGGCGCAGAACCACAGCGTTTTGGAGCTGGTGCAGCGGATGGCGGAACACTGGAATCAGGTGCGTTGGCGGGATGTATCGCAATCAGCGGCGGGACCCTATGAGTCCGGGTTGCTGAAGCTCAATTGCGACAAGGCCCTGCATCACTTGCACTGGCATGCTGTGATGGGTTTCGAGGATACGGTGCGGATGACCGCAGAATGGTATCGCACGTATTACCGGAGTCCGATGCAGATTTCCTCGACGACGGCTGCTCAAATTTCTGCGTACACGGCGATGGCAAAACAACAAGGATTGGCCTGGGCGCGATGACTCTCGACGATGTGGTGCTGACGCCTCTGGCGCGGATTGAGGCTGTCGGTGGGGATGTGCTCCACGCCATGAAGCAGAGCGATGCCGGCTATGCGGGTTTCGGCGAAGCCTACTTTTCCTGGGTGAGCGGGGGGGCTGTGAAAGCGTGGAAACGTCATATGCGGATGACGATGAATCTGATCGTTCCGTTGGGGCGGGTGCGGTTTGTATTTCGTGCGGATGGCGGGGATGAGTTTCGGGTGGAAGAAATCGGCGTGGATCGCTATGCGCGAATCACTGTTCCGCCCGGTATCTGGTTCGGTTTTCAGGGACTGGCCGAGCCGCAAAGCCTGGTGTTGAACATCGCAAGCATCCCCCATGATCCCAAAGAAGTCGAGCGTCGTGCGGTGACAGAGATCCCCTATGGTTGGAATTAATTTATGAAAGTCATTCTTCTTGCTGGCGGTTTCGGTACGCGCCTGGCCGAATACACTGACGTGATTCCAAAACCCATGATACCGATCGGCGGCAAGCCAATCCTGTGGCACATCATGCGCACGTATGCGCACTTCGGGCAGAAGGATTTCTATGTGGCGCTGGGTTACAGGGCCGAGGTGATCAAGGAGTATTTTCTCAATTATCGGGCGCTGAATGCGGATTTTACGATCGACCTTGTCTCGGGTGCCGTCAGGCCGCATCAGACCGATTCGGTCGATTGGCGGGTGACCTTGGTCAATACGGGCGACGCCACCATGACCGGCGGCCGCGTCAAGCGCATGAAATCGTTTATCGGTAATGAGACCTTCATGTTGACCTACGGGGATGGTGTCGCTGACATTGATCTGGATGCGCTACTGGCCTTTCATCGTAGCCACGGCAAGATGGTCACCGTGTCTGCCGTACGCCCGGCGGCCCGCTTCGGGGAATTGGAGTTGGATGGCGCGCGGGTGTCGAGTTTCAAGGAGAAGCCGCAGTTGCACGAGGGCTGGATCAACGGAGGATATTTCGTGATCGAGCCGGAATTTTTTGATCTGATCGCTGGGGATAGTACATTGTTAGAGCGTGAGCCGTTGGAGCAAGCTGTCCAAGCCGGTGAGTTGATGGCGTATCGCCATGACGGTTTCTGGCATTGCATGGATACCAAGCGCGACCACGAGTTGCTGGAATCTCTGTGGGCAAAAGGCGCGCCCTGGGCCGTGTAGATCGAATCCATGCGTATACTCATTACAGGAGGGTTCGGTTTTGTGGGCGGGCGGGTTGCCAAGCATTTGCATCAAGCCGGCCATTCAATCGTTCTCGGAACTCGAAAAGTGTACACCTCCCCCGAGTGGTTGCCTCAGGCGGAAGTGGTGCAACTTCACTGGCATGATGCTGCCGCATTGGAACGCAGCTGTCGTGGCGCGGATGTGGTGATTCATGCGGCAGGTATGAATGACCAGGATTGTGCGGCGGATCCGGTGGCGGCACTGGAGTTTAATGGTTTGGCCACCGCCCGGTTGCTGGCCGCCGCAATTCGGGCCGGGGTACGCCGGTTTCTTTATTTCTCGACGGCCCATGTATATGCCAGCCCCCTGGTGGGTACAATCACAGAGAGCACCTGTCCGCGTAATCTGCATCCCTATGCGACGTCGCATCTTGCGGGGGAATATGCCGTGTTGGCTGCCGGCCAGCGCGGGCAAACCCAGGGCGTCGTCATGCGGCTTTCGAACGCGTTCGGTGCACCGATGTGGAAAGACGCCAATTGTTGGACCCTCCTGGTGAATGATTTGTGTCGACAGGCGGTCGTACCCGGGCGGCTGAAGCTGCATACGGCGGGAATGCAGTTGAGAGATTTCATTGCCCTGGAAGATGTGGCCCGCGCTGTGCTCCATTTATTGCAAGTTGGACCTACTCAGTTGGACGACGGCCTTTTCAACCTTGGAGGGGATGCTGTTGTGTCAGTCTTCTCAATAACGGAGGAGGTGGCTGCGCGCTGGAAAGTGCTGACCGGCAAGGATCTGCCGATCATCCGGCCGGGACCCTCCGGGCCGTTACCTGAGCCTCTAGCCTATGCCTGTGACAAACTCAAGGCTACCGGGTTTTCACTGACGTCACCTTTGCGTCAGGAAATAGATGCCACCTTAGGCTTGTGCATGGCTGCATTCGGAACATAATTGGAGTCATGCAGGCGCCTGTCGTTTCCATCGTCATCCCGACCTACAATCACGCAAAGTTCCTGCGTGGAGCGTTGAATTCCGTCATTGCACAAACCTTCATCCGGTGGGAGGCCATTGTCGTCAATAATTTTTCTCAGGACGACACGGTCGCGGTGATCGAGTCGTATGGCGACCCTCGGATTCGCTTCGTCAATTTCGCCAACCAAGGGGTCATCGCGGCGTCACGCAACCATGGCATCGCCGTGACCGCCGCACCCTATATCGCGTTCCTCGACTCCGACGACATCTGGTATCCGGAGAAGCTTGCCAAATGTATGAGGCGTCTGGAGCAGGGGTTCGACCTGGTCTGCCATGCCGAAAAGTGGGTCGGGCCCGGTGATCGTACCCGCGATATCGCGTATGGGCCGGAAGCACGCGCCACATACAGTGCACTGCTGTATGAGGGTAACTGCATTTCAACCTCTGCGGTCGTCGTCAAGCGCGAGTTCGTGGAACGCGTCGGCCGCTTCAGCGAGGACGCCGCCTTCATTACAGCCGAGGATTATGATTTGTGGCTCAAGCTGGCCGGAGCCGGCGCAAAGATCGGTTTTGTGACCGATATTCTCGGCGAATACCTGATTCATGAGGGCAATCAGAGTCGCGTCGCACTACGCAACATGGAGGCGGTGATGGCGGTCGTCCAACATCACCTTGCCGGCCAAGCGGGCGGGAGCGGGGCGAGTGCCTTGCGCATCCGCCGTCGCTTGGCGCTAATTTATTACAGCGGTGCGCGTGGTTTGCAAGATTCCGGTCAGTTCTTTGCTGCCTGGCTGTATTTTCTCAAGGCCGTTGCGACGTATCCGCTGGTGCCGAAATTCTATGCCGCCATGTTGTTGAATGCCTGCGGCCGCAAGCCATGATGGGATGTGATTATCCGTGAATCTGCGCAGGGCCATTATCCGCACCGTCTCCGAGGTGGTTGCCTGCGGGCGAGGTGTGTGCGTGCCACGGCCCGGCTTGCGTATCCTCCTGTACCATGCGATTGGCTCTCCCGCCATGGGCGATACTCGCGGGCTGTTTTCAGTGCGCCCAGAAAATTTCGAACAACAGATGGATGATCTGTCGGAGAGGTATGCCGGGCGTGTCGTCGGACTCAATCCCGATCTGCGCATTAAATCAGAGCCTCAGGTCGCCATCACCTTCGATGATGGGTATGCGGATAACCTTGCTGTCGCGGCTCCGATACTGGCGGCGCGAGGATTGCCGTTTACGGTGTTCGTGACGGCTGACTTTGTCAGGAATAGCCGTCCAGGATTTCTGTCGCCATCCGGACTGCGCGAGCTTGCGGCTGTGCCAAAGGCGCGTATCGGTGCGCACGGTGCCACCCATGTGGCCTTGTCAGAATGCAATGATGCAAAACTTCGGGAAGAATTGCGCTCAAGCAAAGACTATCTTGAGGATACGATTGGACGTGAAGTTCTCACGATGGCGTATCCGTACGGGGCTGCTAGTCGCCGTGTTCGAGATGTTGCTGAGGAAACGGGCTATCAGTTGGCAGTCTCCAGCTATGCAAACGTTAATGATGCCGCGCGAGATCGCCTCATGCTTGGACGAACGGAGGTTCTTGCGGGGGATTCGTGTCGCGCGTTTCATCAAAAATTGCGTGGCGACTGGGACTGGCGCCGCTGGCTCACAAAGGATCCCGCCTCTATATGAGCTATGACGTGACGGTCGTTGTCCCGATTCTCAACGAGAGGGACTCGTTGCCGCAATTGCTCGTGGCTCTTAAGGCGCAAACGCATCGTCCTAAAGAATTGATTTTTTCTGATGCGGGGTCAACAGACGGCAGCATAGCCCTTATTGAGAACTGGTGGCAGGCGGAACGGTGGGAGGGGGCGGATTGTCAGGTGTTGCGGCGTCTTGGAGCCATGCCTGGTGCGGGGCGGAACGCCGGGGTTCTCGCTGCCAGCCATGAGTGGATTGCCTTTATCGATGGAGGGATAGAGCCGGAGCCTGCATGGCTCGACAGGCTTTGTGTCCATGCACAGGGCCATAATGTCCCCGCTGTCTTCGGGGTATGTTGTTTTTCTGCCATTTTATGCTTTGATCTGGCAGTATGTGCTTTGTCTTATGGTCAAGGTTCTGTCCATCCAGTGATTCCAGCCTCATTGTTTCATCGCCGAGTCTTCGATGAAATCGGGTTTTTCCCCGAGCAGCTACGGGCGGCTGAGGATCTAGTGTGGGGCAAACGTTTGGCTGATCGCTACGGAGAAAGGGATATTTGCCAGGACGCGATTGTGCATTACACACATTTCACATCAAGCTGGGGCCAGACGCTCCGTAAATGGAAAATGGCTGAGTATTGTAGCGTCGTGGCGGGGGTTCGCTTAGGCCAGCAGATGCTGTGTTTCATAGGGCTGCCATTAGTGTATGGCGCGCTATTTTCAGGGACTGCATTCGGGGCCTGGGTATTTCTCGTGTATGTGACGTTGCGGGGCGTGATTGATCCTGTGCGTCGAAGCCAGAATCGGCGATGGTGGGGGCAACGACCGGCGGCATTGTTGATCGCTCCAGCATTAGCGGTTGCACTTGATCTGGCCAAGCTGGTGGGTATTGTTCAGGGTTACCTGAGTAACTTCAGGCGGTCGAGGCGTGTAAATGTTTGTAGCTAGTGCGGGACCTTTGGGCGAAGGCACTGGCGGGGCGGTTCGCTATTACAGCCTGGCGCGATATGCGCTGCTGGATGCCCTGCGGTTGTTCGGCGTCGGCCGAGGTCATCGCGTGCTATTGCCCTCCTTTCTCTGCCGGGAGGTGCTTGCGCCAATCACCATGCTGGGCGCCACGCCTTGCTGGTATGAGATTGAGCCTGGGCTGACGCCGGTGGGATCGCCGGATATGTGGCCAGAGGCGGCTGTGGTGCTGGCAATCAATTATTTCGGCTTTGCGCAGGATATGGCTCCCTTTGTTGCCTACTCACACAGAACAGGCGCGAAGATTATCGAGGATAATGCTCACGGATATTTGAGCCGGGATGCACAAGGCCGCTGGCTGGGAACCCGGGCGCCGCTGGGGCTGTTCAGCCTGCGCAAAACGATCAGAATCCCAGACGGTGCGGCTTTGTCGGTCAATGAGGCCTTGCTGGTGAAGGGTTTGCCGGAGCAACTACCGTTCGATGAAAA
The DNA here is from genome assembly GCA_005804965.1 of Pseudomonadota bacterium. GTDB lineage: Bacteria > Desulfobacterota > Binatia > Bin18 > Bin18 > SYOC01. The sequence continues at coordinate 1,928 of SYOC01000358.1, read as the reverse complement.
TGGATTACACCAGGCGCAGGTATTGAAAACGAGGATGCGCCACATTCCGCTGATCGGTTCCAGGCTCCTGCGCATTGCGACCTTCACAGCAAGAGGAATCAGAAAATATAAGACCGGGAGTGCGGCGCCGCTTTCGGACCCGCTGCTGGAAACTCAGATCGGCGTCGCGCCAAATCCATGGATTGGTTTGTTATCTGCGGTGGCACAGCTTGACAATGGCTCAGAAATCGTTCGACGGCGCGAGGCGTATAGCCGGTGCGCCCTTGAGGGACAGCGTTGCGGCGTGGCCCCTGTATTCACCATCTTGCCGGACCACTGTGTGCCCTATGGGTATCCGTTTAGGGGTGATGATTCTGGGTGTGCGAGCATGCGGCGCGTGGCTGGTCGAATGGGATTCGACCTTGTCGCATGGCCGAACTTGCCTAATGTTTTCGAGCGGCCCTTTCCTGCTTATTATCGCAATGTATTCATGGTTAATTTTCTATGGTGACTTGGGAGCTGTATCCAGAGACTGAAGGGGGGCAGGGTTGGGACTCTTTGCTCTTGCAAGCGAGTGACTATACGGTGTTTCAATCGTTCGGTTGGGGCGAATGTAAGCGCATGACCGGTTGGCATCCAATGCGTTATGTGGCGCGCAGTAAAGACGACAAGGTTGTAGGTATGGTGCAATTGTTGGTTAAGTTATTGCCTTTAGGCTTCGGAGTGGCATGGGCTCCAGGCGGCCCGGTGCAAGGTTTTAATAGTGATGGAGGTGCACTGATCGGACGGGATCTTTCAGGGCTTCTCGTTGAGTTGCAATCCAATTATCCGCATGTGTTGGTGCGTTTCAATAGCCACATTCCTAATAAGACTGATCTCGCGTATCGTTTTAGTCAAGTTTGTAGGCGCCCGTACTTTAAAATTAATAGTGGATTCACTATCCATATGGATGTTGCCGCAAGTTGTGACGGATTAGTTAGCAATTTAACCTCGAAGCATCGGTATTATATTAAGAGGGCGGAAGGTGCAGGCTTACACTGGACAAGTGGCGTTAGTGACCATGATATTGCTGCATTGGTTCGAGTTCACAAAGAGATGGTTAAGCATAAGAATTTATCTTTGACGGCAATCAGCGAGAAAGAGGTAGTGAATTTTCGCAAATCGCTTGGCGAACAGGGCCTCACAGTCTTGACGGGATACGCTGGTGCCGAGCCGGTTACATCGTGCCTCACTCTCAACTTTGGTCAAAAGTCCATTTACATGGTTGCCGCAACAAACAATAGGGGCCGTGATTTAAGCGCAGCCTATGCCATGGTGACGCAGCTTATATTGCTGCTGCAGCAGAAAGGCATTAAGCATTTCGATTTCGGTGGTATTGCCCCGTCATCGCTGTCGGCTGCTGGCGTGGATCACTTTAAGCGTGGATTTGGAGGTGTGGTTGTCGAGTATCTTGGCGAGTGGGAATCGGCAAAGACGGAATGGGTAAAATTAGCAATGAATCTCGCGATTTGGAAAAGAGGAGGCCGAGTATAGGTTCGCATTATATGGTAGGTTGGGTTGCTGCCTGTTTCAAAGACACCGAGTTAGGTGTATGAATGAAACCGGATGTGGGGCATGGGACGACGCAAGTTTACGCGCGAGTTCAAGTGGAGGCGGTGAAGCTAATCCAGGATCGTGGAGTGACGGTGGCGCAAGTCGCGCGGGATTTGGGCGTGCGGGGAATGATGTTGCGCCGATGAGTGCTGAAGTCTGCGGCCGATGCATCGCAGGCCTTTCCAGTCCAGGGGCAGATGAAGCCTGAGCAGGTGGAGCTTGCCCGGCTTCGCCGTGAAGTCATCAAGTTGAAGGCGGAGCGCGACATTTTTAAAAAAGCCGCGGCAGGTTCAACCGGTGAGAGCAACACCTGCCTCCAATATAGCCGCTGGCGTCTGAAATCCCAACGTCTTTCG
>SYOC01000357.1 GCA_005804965.1 Pseudomonadota bacterium | reverse complement strand
CATCCAGGACAACTCTGGCGCGGAATTCAGAACCTTATAACACTAGGAACAGGGAGCATATAAATGCAATCAACAACATTTTCTCTACGAAAACTCGGCCGAGGTATAGTGTTACCATTGGGCCTCTTTCTCGTAACCGCCTTTGCTGGTCAAGCACAAGCAACTACCGTCGCCCAAGTGTGTGGGCTGGCAGGCAACACATGCGCGGCTGGTGTAGCCAGCATTAATGTTTTCACACAAATTCAGGACGGTTCAGTCCTCGACTTCGTTGCTGCTGGTTTCGGCATCGTCAACGTGAATAACGGTGGCACGCTCCAGCTCGAAACAGCCAGCGTTGGTAACAGCGGGATCGTGTGTCCAGGGAAGCCCAGCACAACGATGCACATTATTGCTAACGATCTGACAGTCAAAGCTGGTGGCAAGATCAGTGGCGATTATCTAGGGAACAACGCCCCGGTCGGCACGCTGAATGGTGGTGCCATCTACATCGAAGCGAGTAATACCGTCGTGGTCGAACCGGCAGGCACGATCTCCTCGAATCGTTTCGAGAAAGGCAATGGTCGCCCGGGCAATATCACGGTCTTTGCCGGAGATTTCATTGACGTCCAGGCTGACCCGAGCGGTTCTCCGCGTGGCGTTATCACTGCGAACGGGACTGCGGCCTCGAAGAAAGCCTTTCTCGACGAATGCGGTCTGACTGAAATTACCTTGGTCGCGACTGGTACGGCGACCACTGCTACGGGTGAAGCCATCCGCATCGCCGGTACCGTAGAAAACGTATTCCCGAAACCCAGCGTCGAAGGCGTCGCTGGTGGTATTCTTCAGCTTGTCGCAGGTGGGGATGACTCGAACTTCACGGCCCCACCGTTCCCCTCACCGTCGCCCATCACACACCCTAACCCGCCACAGAACAGCGCCCGCGCTCTTGTCACTGAAACTGGCCTCCTCAACATTGATGCCAAAGACTTTGGTGGCGGCATCATCCGAGTTTCAGCGTGCTTCGTAGTCGTCAACGGCCTGATCCAGGTCGGTGGCAACGCCCATAACGGCCTTATCCTGGGCAAAGAAGGACAAGGCGCGGCTGGTCTTCCGACGATCGTGGAAATTTTGGCGAACGAGACGGCAGTCGTCACGCCAACTCTGCCAGTTGTTCCCGGCATTGCCGACCCAGGCGTGCTTGACCCTCCGGGTGGCATTCGTGCGGACATCCGTTTCGGTTTCCGGCAACACATCGGACAAGGCCTCACCGATGCCGACCAAGGCTTGGGCACAGGCTGTCAGTTTAATGTCCAATCCCCGCCCAAAGACAACGGTCCGCTCGATAAAGATCAACGCGGTGGTGCTGACGTGTGTGTTATCGCCCGCGCTGGCATCACGGTCGATGGAGCCCAGTTGGTAGATGAATTTGCAATCCGCGCACGGACCGGATTCAAGAGCCAGAGCAACGGACAAGTAGGTGGTACCATCCTCATTCTCAACACAATAGAGGGTACAGCCAGCTTACTGAATAGGTCTCTCGCCACGAACGGCATCGGGTCGGTCTCTCGCGGCGGAAGAATCGTTATTCAGTCGCAAAACGAAGTTGATGTCGCTGGCCCCGGCGGTGTACAAGCGAACCCCACGGGCTCCAACGGCGGTGGCACGATCGACGTGCAAGCCGTAGACGGAGATGTCACCTCAGCGCTTGGCTTCCTGACCGCAGTTCCGGCTGGTGAAATCACTATCACGGAATGTACCAATACCCCGGCCAACAACCCGATCTCGCTCCCTCCAGCTATCTACGCTGGCTTAAATTGCGCCGGTCCCAAACTCGTCACCTCAGTACCGACGCTGATTTCTTGCGGCGGCGGTTGCTTTGCTCCCAATAAGGTCTCGGTCGTACAGGGAATCCTCACCCTCACCGGTACCGGTCTGAAGAGCATCGCGTTTGTTGAGTTCAGCGCTGGCTGTACCCCGAGTTTCGGTGTCAATCCGCCGAACCCGTTCGTCGCCAAAGCGAACTTCATCAGCGTGACGGACTCGAAGATCGTGTTGACGCTACCTGCTGGAGTGAATTCCGGCGATCACGTCATCCTCAGCAACCCGCTCGCGAAGTCTTCTGCGTGTAGCGTAGAGCTGATTCCGTAACGATTCACTCGTAACCCTGGAGAGTGGAGCTATTTCTGCTCTCCAGTCTTCCCAGGGGATGGGTACTTCACCCATCCCCTCTGAAATTCTTCTCTCACGCCCCTCTTCCAGACACCAAACTTCTTCTTCTCTGGATACCTCGCGTGTTTGGTAAAATACAAAAACTTCTTACCCATTCTCTCGTTTACGGCCTTGGGAATTCCGCTAACCGCGTCGTTGGCTTTTTTCTTCTTCCTGTTTATAGCCGCTATCTCTCCCCAGAAGATTACGGCGTGCTTGCCCTAGTTGGCATGTTCGGGGAGATTCTTTTTATCCTCACTGGTCTCGGACAAAGTTCGGCAATCTTTCGCACTTACTTTCAGCATGATGATCCCCAAGCCCGTGAAACTGTTATTACAACCTCATTGTGGATTATCCTCACTCTCTCTTTCCCTATCGGACTGCTAGCCATCATCAGTGCCCAACCCTTGGCGCAATTGATCACTGGAAGTCCAGAGTATGCCTTTTGGATCATACTCAGTGCTGGAGCAGTCATGTTCCGGACCTTAGAGCGTATGCCGCTGGCTGTGCTGCGCGCTCGGGAGGAATCGCGACGTTATGCTTCGAGTTCCTTCCTCAAGACGGTCATCGGACTCGTACTCGCCATCGTCTTTGTTGTCGGGCTCCAGTTCGGTGGGCGCGGGATACTCCTGAGCCAGCTCATCGTCGAAGCCCTTATGTGCGCCTATCTTCTTTCACTTACGCTCAAAGGACTCACGCTTCGCTACTCCAACGCAGATGCGCGCCACATGTTAGGTTATGGTTTGTACCTCATTCCGACAGCCTTGGGCAGTTTCGTTCTGCAGCTCTCTGACCGCTATTTTCTGAAGCATTATTCCACTCTCTCCGCAGTCGGTATTTATGCCTTAGGGAATCGTCTGGGCGAAATGCTCTCGTTTCCCATGCACGCCTTCGAGCTTGCTTGGCCACAATTTTTATTCGGCAACCAAAAAAATCCCGATGCCCCGATTCTGTACGCACGAGTCTTCACCTATTTGCTGACTGTCTTAGGGTTCTTATGGCTGACAATCTCTCTACTCGCTCAAGAGATCGTCACCCTCATGGTCCACCCCAATTTTTACGAGGCACACCGCGTGGTGCCGTGGATCGCTGGGGCTTTTCTCGCACAAAGTTTGAACTATGCTGGCAATGTCGGCATCAATCTTCAACGCAAAGTCAAATATCGGCCAGTGATTCTCATGATGACGGCAGCCCTCAATCTCACGCTGAATTTCCTTTGGATTCCCAAGTATGGAATGATGGGGGCTGCTGTTGCTCATTTTGCGAGCTACGCATTCCAATCGCTCCTCCGCGTTCTCGTGAGTTATCGTCTTTATCCCGTTCCTTACGAATACCTGCGCTTGGCGCGACTAGCAGTTATCACCGCCAGCTTGTATAGTGCTGGCGTCTGGATTGCCTGGAGCTCTATCTGGACAGCTCTGGCAGGGAAGGTCGGTCTTGTGTTGCTCTTCCCAATTTGCTTGTATGTCAGCAGGTTTTTTGAAAACGGCGAGCTCCGACACTTGAAGGAACTCGCCATACGTCTGCAGCAGAAAGCTGGACTAGCGAGACAGGGCTCGCACACTTTGAGAGAAGAGAATCCATGAAGAAATCCCCCTCTCACGTACAGAGAGAGCTGCTTGCGAGAACGAAACAAAGGAAAGTTCAATTTCGCCTGATCGGGCGCATGAGTCCTCGGCAATCAGGCATAAAAATCAAGCGTTTTTCTTCATCAGGGCATGACTGTCGGATCGAGAGCAGTTGGTATAGCGAAGCCGCAATAAGGTAGAAGAACGAAATCTGTTATTTTTCGAAAGGATAGTCTGTTGTCGCGATACCCCCCGCACTGGCATTTCACTTGCTGACCCCACCGTGGGTCCAGCAGCAAGACTGAACATCCAAGGGCGGAGCTTCATACGAAGCCTTTATCGGGAGATGTGAATCCAGAACCAATCCAAGAAGAAGCCCATCGTAAGATTGTGAAGAAGGGAGACTCTCAATGCCTTTAAGAAAAGAAAAAACCCAAGGTGAGTTGCTGATTAGAGTAGCTCTCGCGCTCGCCCTTTGGAGCGTCCCAGTCGCAGCATCAGCTGGCGGGACTCTCAAGACGGTCGTCGTTGCCAAAGATACCTTATCTCCATTTCCCGACGCCCCCTACCAACGCTTAGGAGACCCTCAAGTCGGCGATCACGATCCTTCGAAGGTCTTCTTTTTTGGCACTGCGAAACCGACGGTCAAACCCAAAGTGACCAAAAAATGCCTGTTTGCCCTCAATTCCGCAGGGACAGGACGCCCTCTCTCGTGTCGGGGAGACGTTGCTCCTTTTAGCGGGCAACAATTCCGCATCTTCAGCAAAATCGGCGTCAATGCTATCGGTGAATCGACATGGGGATCTCTTCTCAGCGGCGATCAGAACGGCATCTTCCACCAACATTTCGATGCCTCAATTGATCTCTCGACTGTCGCCTTAGTAGGCTCGACTGTCCCGCATGTCACTGGGGCTTTGTATTTTGTGAGCGACTTGACCAGCAGCAAAAGTCCGCCGTTTCCTTCTGCGGTTTCTGATGACGGACTCATCGTTTTTCGGGGAAAAATTAACCTTCCGGTTCCGATCCCAGCCAATCCTATCGATGATGGGGTTTTCATCTGCGATGGCGGTTCTGGCGACTGTTCTGGATTTCCGAACCTCATTCAAGCTGTCGTATTGAAAAACGACGGAGTGCCGGATCGTCCAGGGTACCAATTCTGCGCATTTAGCCCCACTGTCGATGCCAGCACCTACGGCATTGTGTTCCGCGCCGCTATTAAACTCAACTGTGCGGACACAAAGGAAAAATCGAAGATTGGTATTTTCCGCAAGCCACGGCCAACTCCCCCTACCACAATTGCCCTCGAACGCGAAGCGGCAAACCCCTCGCCAGTACCGGGAGGAGCGCTTTATGACGAATTTAACCCCGTGCACCTCGCCATTAACAATAGCGGCGACGTCATGTTCCATGCCTCGACAACGACCGGTGGCGTAGTGACATCGGAATTTCTCTTCTTCTGTCCAGGAACTTCGACCTGTCAACCGGCACCTGGAACGGCAGCAGTCAACGCAGTTTCATTTGGCGGCACCGACGCCGATAGCAATCGGTTCACGAGCCTTCAGACACCAAGCATGGATGAAGAAGGCAATATTTCGTTCACAGCATCAGTGAAGATTACTGCGACCAATCAGGGCGGTTCAGCGGTCTACGTCAAACATGTGCCCCATGAAATCCCGCCCGGCACCGGTGGTCCTATCCAGAGGATCGTCCTTACTGGCGATCCTGTCCCCGACCAACCAGGGGCACGGTTTAAGAACGTTTTTGGCTCAGCGAACAGCCCGGGCGGACGAGTCGCGTTCCGTTCAAGTATTGAGAATTCCTCACCGCCACGAAGCCAGCGGGTAGGACTCTTCCTGTTTGAGTAATACTCCTGTTCTTTCACTCCTTCCTTCCTAAAACAGCAGGACAACAGAAGCGATCTGTTGTCCTGCTGCAATCGGCAACCGGCATTTCCATTTCCTATTTTCATGCATTTTCCTATACGTCTCCTGCTCGTCATTGATGAACTCGATATCGGCGGTACCGAGCAGCAAATTTTTGAACTCGTCCGAAAAATTGACCGCAGTAAATATCTGCCCATGGTCTGTTGTTTCCGCCCTGGACGCATTGCCAAAGAAATCGAAGCTCTTGGTGTCCGGGTGTTCGCGTTACCAAAGCGCAACAAATTCGATCTCCAGCTTCTCCCCGCCCTTGTCCAGCTCCTCCGGCGCGAGCGCATAGATTTAATTCAGACCTATCTTTTCACAGCCAATACTTGGGCGCGGGTAGCAGCTATCCTCGCCCGCGTCCCGTTGATCGTCACTTCGGAACGCAACGTCAACATGTGGGAAGAACGCTACAAACAGATTCTGGGAAAATTGCTTGATCGCTGGACGCAATACACGATTGCCAATTCAAGCGCTGTCAAAGACTATCTCGTTGGCAAAGGAATCGCTGCGCAAAAGATCCGCGTCGTGAGCAACGGTGTAGACCTCAAGCGTTTCTCGGACTCGGCTCCTCATGATGCCGTTGCTATCAAAAAAGAACTCGGCCTCCCTCCTGATCATCACATCGTCAGCATGATCGTCAGATTAGAGCCAGCCAAAGATGTCTCGACTTTCTTGTGCGCTGCCGCACTAGTCGCTCAGAGACATCGCAATGTCTCTTTCTTAATCATCGGCGGCGGCAGCCTACGAAACGAACTCGAACGCGAAGTCGTTCAGCTTGGGCTTCAGGGGCGGGTCATTTTCGCTGGACCGCGACGCGACGTTCCGCAGCTCTTGTCGCTCAGCACAGTCTCGGCGCTCTCTTCTCTCAAAGAAGGCATGTCCAATACCATCATGGAGTCTATGGCCGCAGGGAAACCTATGGTCGCGACACAAGTCGGTGGCAATGCCGAACTAATCGTTGACGGGACGACGGGATTTCTGGTGCCGACACGCAACCCCGAGGCGTTGGCTGAAGCGTTGCACAAGTTGCTGGCTGACCCAAGCAGCGCACAACGCATGGGTGAACAGGCACGGGAGAGAATCTCTCAGCTCTTCTCGGCAGAGGCATTAGTTGCCAAGACAGAGCGCTTGTACGATGAATTGGTCAGTCAGGCTCCGGCAGTTTCCCCTAAACCGAGCCTCCCTGCCCAGCATGGCGAAGCTCCAACTGTGGCCTTCATCGTTTCGCAGTTCCCTCGCTATGTAGACGCCTATTTTTTACGCGAAGTGGCAGCACTGGCGGCTCGAGGGCTACGTTTCCATATCTTTTCGCTGCTGAATTTCAACGGAAAAGTCGTCCATAAAGACGCGCAAGCACTGTTGCCACGCACCGTCTACATTCCGTTCTTTTTTTCTCTCGCACTGTGGCGGGCACATACCCACTTCTTGCGGCAGACACCGGGGCGTTATCTGGATGCGCTTTGGACAATTCTTCGCGGCTGCTGGCAAAAGCCGCGCTCACTGGCGAAAGCCTTAGCCGTGTTCCCCAAGTCCGTCTATTTCGCCAAGCTGGTCCAAGACCAGCACTTAGCTCACGTTCACGCGAACTGGGCGAGTCACCCTGCGGCTTCGGCATTGATTATCACTAAGCTCACTGGCGTCTCCTGGAGCTTTGCCGGACACGCTTCGGATATTTTCCTCGATACCACCATGTTGCGCGAGAAGATTCGTGCGGCAAAGTTTGTCGTGACCTGCACTCGCTATAATAAAGAATACCTCGCGACGGTTGGTGGCTTGGACACGGCAGGGAAAATCGTCGCGAACTATCACGGCGTGGATCTCACGAAATTCTTTCCAGCCCCGCGACAGCCGCATTCTCGTTTTACGATTCTGGCCGTGGGCACGCTGTTGCCATGCAAAGGCTTGCCAGACCTCATCGCCGCGTGCCGGGTGTTGCAACAGCGCGGATGCGAGTTCGAGTGCCTCATCGCTGGTGACGGTCCGGAACGACAGGCCTTGGAAAAGTTGATTCAGCAGAATGGTCTAGCGGAACAGGTCAAAATTCTGGGCTATGTCTCGCAAGAGGCGCTGATTCCGCTCTACCAACAGGCAGATGTCGTCGCCCTTCCTGCACTGTCAGAGAGCCACTTCGGCATTCCCAATGTATTGCTGGAGGCCATGGCGGTGGAAACTCCGGTCATTTGCACGCCTTTGCCTTCGCTTGTCGAAGTCTTCGAAGACGGCCGAAATGGCATCTATATTCCAGAACACGCTCCGCAAGCACTCGCCGATGCCTTCATCACGCTCATGCAAGACCCTGCTCTTGGCCGCGCAATGGGGAAAGCCGGGCGGCAGAAAATCGAAGAATTGTTCGATACCGAAAAAAACGTCGATGTTCTCGCAAACCTGTTCCAACCAGTCAGCCAACCACCGACGGTGACAATAGCCGCTCCTCGCAAAAGTGTTGCTCCAGTCGCCATCGAGCACTCATCGACGACACTCAACTGACAAAAGAACGCATGTACATATGACAAGTACCGCCTCTGTTTTAGTGACCGGTGCCTCCGGGTTTTTGGGTGGCCACCTGACGCAGACACTCGTGCAACAGGGTCTCACTCCTCGGATTTTCATACGACCCAATAGTCGCCGCGCTACCCTGCCTCTCGATAAAGTGGAAGTTATCGAAGGCGACCTACGTGACGCCGACGCCCTCAAAAAAGCGGTCTCCGGGGTTAGCCTCGTCTATCATTGCGCTGCCACCATGAAGGGCAGCAAAGCGGAATTCTTCGAGAGCAATGTCCAGGGAACCCAGCAATTATTGGCAGCAGCCCAGTCTGCTGGAGTGCAGCGGTTCATGCATGTCAGCTCAGTCGCCGTCTACGGACCAGGCCAAAAGACGATTATCCGTGAAGAGGAAGGCTACGATCCTTTTCCACAGCAGCGCGGCTACTACACCTGGACGAAGATCGAGTCCGACCGCCTCTCTCTGCAATTTGCCAAGGAGCAGAATTTCCCGGTAACAGTGCTGCGCCCAGGTATCATTTACGGCCCCGGAACGAAGCCCTTTTTTGCGCGCCTCCATTACAACTTGAAAGGGAAAGCCCATATCGTCATCGGACAGCCCAACGCGTTGCTGCCCTTGGTGTTCGTGAAAAGCGTGGTTGCAGCGCTGCTCCTAGCTGGAGAAAAGCCGCTCAGTCCGTTTTCTGTGTACAATGTCGTCGACGGCGCGATTCGACAGGGCGATCTCCTCGAACGACAAGCCGAAGCCATGCAGAAACGAGTACGGCCGGTCTATCTCCCGCCTCGCTTCGTAGGGATCGGAGCAATGGCGCTCGAAACTGTCTACCGCTTGTTGAGAAGAGGTTCACCAGCACTGTCTCGCTATCGCGTGCAACGGGCGTGTCAAAGCCTCGCGCATGATACGACGAAAGCGAGGAAGGAACTGGGATGGCGACCGGAAATCAGCCTTCCCGAAGGACTGCAACAAACGTGGCAGTGGTGGACTCAACATCGCGCTGCATCTCCTACCGTTTGAAGTCCCAGGCGCGAAGGAATACTCATGTGCGGGATCGCCGGAAAACTCCACTTTGACACGACCCGGTCAGTCAGCCCTCAACTGATCCGTGATATGTGCGCGACTATCGTGCATCGCGGGCCAGACGACGAAGGCATCTATACCGATGGACCAGTCGGCCTCGGTATGCGTCGGCTCAGCATTATCGACCTCGCTGGCGGACAACAGCCGATTGCCAACGAGGACCAAACAGTTTGGGTCGTCTTCAATGGCGAGATTTATAACTACCGGGAACTCCGCCCAGGACTCGAAGCCAAAGGCCACCACTTTGCTACCAATTCCGATACCGAAGTGATCGTCCACCTCTACGAAGAATTCGGCGAGCGCTTTGCCGAGCATCTCCGTGGCATGTTCGCCATCGCTTTATGGGATAAAACGAGAGAAACCCTGGTCCTTGTTCGAGATCGTTTAGGGAAGAAGCCACTGTATTACGCTGAACACGAAGGCCGACTCGTTTTCGGCTCGGAACTCAAAACCCTACTTGTTGACCACATCCCGCGCGACATCGACCCGCAAGCACTCCACGAGTTCTTGTCCTACAACTATATTCCTGGTCCACGCTCGATCTTCCGTGTCGCGAAGAAGCTCCAACCTGGGCACGTACTGACGGCTCGTCGAGGACGCCTCACCATTGCCCCGTATTGGCAACCCGAGCTGGCGATCAAACCGGAAAGCCGCACTCGCCCCGTCGCCTCCTATGTCGAGCAATTGACGGAGATCTTGAAGGACTCAGTGCGCTATCGCCTCATCAGCGACGTGCCACTCGGGGTGTTTCTCAGCGGCGGAGTCGACTCCAGTACCCTCGTTGCCATGATGCGCGAGGTATCGTCCGAACGGATCAAAAGCTTCTCTATTGGCTTCGAGGACGAAAGCTTCAATGAACTTCCCTATGCCCGCGAAGTCGCACGTCACTTTGAGACCGACCACTACGACCTCGTGGTCAAGCCGGATGCGTTGGATCTGCTACCGAAACTCGTTCGCTTCTTCGACGAACCGTTTGCCGACTCGTCAGCCATTCCTGTGTATTACCTGTCAGAACTTGCGCGGCGGCACGTAACTGTAGCTTTAGGTGGAGACGGCGGGGATGAGCTGTTCGCTGGCTATGAAACCTACGCTGCCTACAAAATGGCGGAGTGGTATCGCCGCTTGCCACGGTCATTACGAAACCTCGCACCGCGCCTCGTCGCACAATTGCCAGTCTCTCACGCCAAAGTGAGTTTCGATTACAAGGCCAAGCGCTTCATCCAAGGGGCACTGCTCCCACCCGAACGTGGCCATTATGCATGGAAAGAAATCTTCTCCGACGAGATGAAGAAACAACTCTATGCATTCACGACAGCAGAGCCCTTGCAGGACCCGTTTCAGGTCTTCGAGCGCGAGTTTGCCGCGTGCCGCCACGCCCCGATGCTCAGCCAGCTTCAATACGTCGATCAGCGCGTCTATCTGCCCGACGACATTTTGGTCAAAGTGGATCGCATGAGCATGGCGCATTCGCTTGAGGTGCGCGCACCGCTATTGGACCATAAACTCGTCGAATTCGCGCTCACGATTCCCCCGGAGTTGCAACTCAAAGGGCTCAAGAAAAAATATCTCCTGAAGCGAGCGCTTGCCCATCATTTACCGGCGAAAGTCCTTTCGCGCAAAAAGGCGGGATTCAACGTGCCGATTCCTAGCTGGCTCCGTCACGACCTGCGCGATTACGTGCAAGATGTCATGTCAGAACGACGCCTGCGAGAACAAGGGTTGTTCGACCCTGGCTACGTCCACCAACTCATCCGCGATCATCAAGATATGAAAGTCGATTACAGTCGTAATCTGTGGGGCCTACTGGTGTTCACGCTCTGGCATGACGCCTATGGTGCCGCAACACAGCCATATGCAAATGCTTCGTCATGTCAGCATTTCCCAGCACGCAAAGAGGCAGCGGCATGAAGACAGCATCCAGGCAGAGCGCCTATCCCACCGTTGCGCCTCCACGCCAGAATACCGTGTCGCAGGCGGTGCAAATGCTTGCAGTCTTCGTGGGCCTGCTGCTCTTATCCCCGATCTTCCTCATGCTCGCTTTGGCGGTGCGCTTGACCAGCCCAGGGCCAATTTTTTATCGCGGTCAGCGCGTGGGGAAAGATCAAAAAATCTTTCTCATCCGTAAATTTCGCACGCTGGTCGTCAATGCCGAGCAAAAGATCGGTGCCCGCCTCCTTAAAGAAGAAGACCAGTTGTACACCCCCATCGGGAAGTTCCTCAAAAAGACGAAACTCGACGAACTGCCCCAACTCTTGAACGTGTTGATGGGAGACATGAATCTGGTCGGCCCGCGTCCGGTCCGCCCCATTTTTCTCGAACAACTGAAGCGCGAAGTCTCGCATTACACCGCACGCTTTCAGGTCCGCCCAGGCATGACGGGGTTGGCTCAAGTGTATGGTGGGTATTGGACTGATCCGCGCAATAAATTGCGCTATGAGCTGGTGTATATTCAGAACCAATCGCTCCTCTTCGACCTGAAACTCATTTGGCTGACCCTCCTCAAGATCGGGACCCGCCTCGTCACCACCGGCATGTTGCTCTGGGTGTTTTTCTTGTTCGTGTCGTTCTTTCCGAGCAGCCTCTACCCCTGGCTTTACGCCACGTTAGGAGGCATCAAAGTCAATCTGCTGCACCTTGCCATCGCCGGTGCAGCGGCTTGGGTCATCGGACAGCGAACGTACGCCCATCGGATGTATCTCTATCGTTCGTCGGTATATTTACCAATGATCGCGTTCACCGTGAGCAGCTTGATGTCGGCGTGGTTTTCTCCAGCCTCAGAGACGGCCATGCGTGGTGCCATCTATTACCTCGTCACGGGTTTTCTTTTTGTCCTCGGCCCGCAAAATACGAAACTGAGCGGCGGATTCATTCGCTCGGTGGCCACGGTCATTAGCTTAGCATGCGGGTTATTAGCGCTCGCTGGTCTCGGTGAACTTGCCTTAATGAAACATTCTCTGCTCACCACGACGGCCTCGGGCTCAGGCGAGGCGACCTTTTGGACCATGAAGGCGACCTTTGCCAACGCCAACGTGCTGGCCGCGTATTTGGTCCTCGGTTTTCCATTACTGCTTTGCCAACTAATGCATGCCAAAACTCGGGATGCGCGGGATTTTTGGTTGGTTTCTACGACCATCGTTTTTACTAGCATCCTCCTGACGCAAGATCTTCTCGGGCTCTTCGCCCTTTTCGTAACCTGCGCGGTGTTTTTGGCGTACACGTCCTCTCGGGCAATCCCACTCCTCGTCTGTCTTTTTCTCGCCCCGCTCTTGCTCCTCGGCGCTTGGGATCAATCGGCCACACTGTCGCGGCAACTCACGCTCTTGCAATCCGGTAGCGAAAAAATCGTGCGAGAATTACTGACGATGCCATCGCGTACACTGCTCATCGGGTCAGGAATTAAGACCCGCCAACCTCAGCTTGGGCTTAGGGAAGAAGCAACACCTCCAGAGGTGGAAGCAACGTCCCCAGCAGAAGAAGCTTCCAATAACATGCATTGGACCCTCATTCGCGAGACTGGGATCATTGGCTGGCTCCTGATGCTGTGGATCATCGGTGCAACGCTACGCACGCTCTATTGGGGGACACGCCACGCAGAAGACCCGTATCATCGCACGTTACTCTGGGCACTGAGTTCTTCGATTTTGGGGTTCGTTATCTCGATGTGCGGACTCGATGCCTTTTTTCATCTCCCTCTGCAAGTGCTTTTTTGGGGAATTGTCGGACTCGGACTGGGGACGGTCACGCATCTGGTGAGCAACCGCAGCCCATTCTATGTGATTTGGCGCTTCGGCGATGATCGTCCACGGAAGCAACGCCCGCAGCCGACGGCAACGACGTTTTCTCACGCAGCGCAGACTTCAGTAGCAGAGTTGAGCTTGGCGGCATCTTCCACGCTTTCTGCCAAGAGCGAAACGCCGGCATAAGCGAGCAAGAAAGGACATCTATGGTGCCGGTCATGCGGCATGCGCTTCAATTCACACAAGAGCGCCTTCTTAAAGCCAATAAGACAATTGCCCGTCTCCTCACTGGCGATACGAGTACGCAACTCATCCCATTCGGAGTCAAACTCGCCCAATCCTACGCCCAAGAGTGGAAAGAATGGAAAGAGAACCCGTGCGTGTTCGTCCTCTCAACAGGGCGCGTCGGCACAAAAACACTGACGGCGCTTTTTGCCCTTTCTCCACAGGTGATCTCGCTACACGAGCCGGAGCCTCGGTTAGTAAAAGTCTCCTTCGATGCCTACATGGAGGGCGGCTCCCTCCAGACCAGCGACAAATGGCAAGCCGTCGTGCGTGCTGCTCGCGATGATGCAATTTGCGAAGCCAATCGCCGAGGGAAGATTTACATTGAAACGAACAACCGCCTCACCTACTTGGCTCCAGCCCTGGCGGCCACTTTCCCAGCAAGCCGCTTCATTCACCTGCATCGCCATCCTTACGAGGTGGTACGATCTGCCATGAGACGCGGCTACTATCAGAATCATAATTGGGATTTCGCCCGTATCCGCCCGCGTCCAGGCGAGCCGTTGGCAGAGCAATGGGAGGCCCTGCCCCCCTTAGAGAAAAGCGCTTGGTACTGGGCGCAGTGCAACCACGACGCCCGTGCCTTCCTTGCGACCTTACCAGATGCGCGACGCATGGATGTACGCGCCGACGCGTTATTCGCCGGAGACGAAAAGATGCTCGTCGATCTTTTTGCCTTCGTCGGCATGAATTTCCCACCGCGCAACCTCGTTGAGGAAGTCTTGGGACAGAAGATTAACGCGGCCCGGCAAGGGCACTTCCCTCTGCCAAGCGAATGGAATGACAGCGAACGCGCAGCCGTCCGCCGATTTGTCGGGGAGACGGCAGAAACCCTAGGATACAAACTCTAACGTACCTCAAGAAGCCAAGGAGACGATCGCATGATCTTTCGTTCGGTATTGTCCGTCCTCATTCCTGCACTGCTTTTGTGGATGACTCCTCTTCCCAGTAGCGCAGCAGAGCCACAACTGGCCAACTCGCCCTGGCCTATGTTCATGCATGACTCTCGCCACACTGGACGCGCGACGGTCAATGGTCCGTCTACAAATGCCGTCCAAGTCCTCTGGTCTTACAAAACCCGCAGCCGAATCAAGACTTCTCCGGCTATCGGTGCAGATGGTACGATTTACTTTGGCGCGGGTTTCTCACCGATATGTGCGCTGAACCATACGAATGGTGCGCTCAAGTGGTGCACAGAAGGTGGTGGTGACGCCTCGGTATCTTCACCCACAATAGCAAGCGATGGCACCATCTACATGGGTGCACGAGACAATAAATTGTGGGCGGTACGCGACAATGGCCCTGGGGCACCGCTGGTATTATGGAGATACAAAATTTTTCTGGATGGAGACATTTTATCTTCTCCAGCCATCGATCCCCTGGGAGATGCTGTCTACATGTCGTGCGGATGTCTGAGCACGGGATTTGTACACGCGCTGAACCCGGTAGCTCCCCCAGAAGGGGCACTCTTGTGGGACATTCAGATTCCGAAGAGCACGCGCACCTCTGCCCCAGCCCTCGACGTCACCGGTGGCCCTTACCAAGGAACGCTGTATACCGGTTCAACCGATGGTTCACTCTCAGCTTTTAGCACGCGGAGTGGAGGCGTTCCCTCAGGAGCACTGAAGTGGGCAGTGTTCCTAGGCGGAAAATCAACCCGTAACAATTCTTCCCCGTTGATCAGAGATGATGGGTCGATCTGCATGGGCACCACAGTAGGGGTCTCCTGTGTTGACCCATCTGACGGTCACGTTCTTCCCGGCTGGCCCTTCCTCACCGACGGTCTCGTCAGTGCCACGCCAGCACTCGGCGCAGATGGCACTCTGTATTTTGGCAGCGAAAAAGGGACCTTTTATGCCGTGAATTCGAACGGGTCACTCAAGTGGAGCATGGCCGATCTTGGGAGATTTCGTTCGTCAGCAGCCATCGGTGCCAATGGCAAAATCTACACGGCTGGCGGGAAGACCGTGTATTGCTTGAACGATAACGGCGGGGCGGGTTCCATCCAGTGGACGTACGTCACCAAAAGCCCGATCCAGTGGTCTTCGCCAGCAATCGGTGCGAACAAAACGCTCTATATTGGGTCAACCGATCATTACCTGTACGCCTTCAAGGAACAGCCGTAGTCATCCTGAGAAATCTTACACTTGAAGAACAGTGCACGGTTCCTCGGTGGATGAAATACTACGCCCGCCGCAGCCGATGCCAGAGGTACCCGCCAAGCTGGAGCAGGTCGTAGGCTCCAGCGAGTTTCTTCGCAAACTCTTCGACGGTATCACGCCGGCTCATGTACGTTCGTTTCAGGGTGAATACATCAGTCTTCAGGTCATTTACGCCAGGCCGAATCGTACAGGCAGCCGCATAGCCTTCGTCTTGCACGATGTGCCGTACTGCCGCAGAAAAGTCTCCGCGCGGATAACAGAAGAAACGCACTGGAGCACTTAAGATATCCTCCATAAATCGCTTCGAGTCGCGGACTTCCTGTCGCACTTGGCTGAGCGGGATGCGCGACAGCATCGGATGAGTGAGGGTATGCGACCCGAACTCAATGCCGCCGGCATGCATTTCTTTCACCTGGTCCCACGTCAACGGTTGAGGAACAAAGTCAGTGTGGGTGAGCGTAGGGAGGCGGCCTGAGCCAATATACGAGGCAGCAAGGAAGATAGTCGCTGGAAATCCGAAGCGAGTCAGCACAGGAAATGCCTGCTCGTAATTATCGAGGAATCCATCATCGAAGGTGAGAACGACACTTTTCTCTGGCAGAGGTGAACAAGTCTGCACCTGTTGAACGGCCTCGTTCAGCGATAGGACGTGGTAGCCGTGTTCCTGGAGATGCCCCATGTGAGCAGCAAAGACTTCAGGCGCGACACTTGATCGTACCGGCAAGTCGCTGATGCTGTGGTAGTACAAAATACGGACAGAAGGACGTTGGCGCAGGGAGTGAACCCATCGGCCTACCCCCATTCCTACGACACTGAGAATCCTACGTAAATGTGATTGCATAGTTCCACATTACCTCGTCTCGATCACTACATTCTTCAACGGGAGCTTCCGGGAAAGGTGATCGTGACAGAGGTATGTTTCGTCACATTCACTGCTCGCGAGACGGTTTTTTTTCCAAGTGAGACCACCACAGTAAGCGGCAGACTACTCACGCTCGTATCACCACGTCGTGTCTGTTCAATGACGTTTTGCGGTGGGGTCGCTCCAGTAGCATCAGTGACCACTGCGAATACTGCTCGTTGTTTCGCATCAACTCCACGAACATCGGCTCCCACCACCGGGATACCGCTCTTATCCTTCACTGCGATTTCGAGTCGCCATCCTACATGGAGGACCGATTTCTCATCAAGCAACGCCGCCTTTGGGGTGAATGGAATGCCAACAATGGTATTTTCTGCTGGACCGAGGTCGGCCTTCGATACGATCAGTTTCCCGCACTCGGCGAGGGTAACATCTTGCACCGTGTTCTCTGAAGTGCTGGCGAAACTCAGACACTCGCTCGCTCCGCGAATTTTTCCTCCAGAAACGCGATTTTTGCTGGGATAGGTCCACGCGCCTCGCTCTTCATACGGCTGAAAGCGAAGACCAGCGTTCAGGATTTCGTTATCAACCAGCACGTTATCGTGTGAGTTGCCACGCAGAATCACCGGTTCGTCTTGAAATGTGTTCTTTTCAATCTGCATAAAAGCGCTGTGTTT
>SYOC01000356.1 GCA_005804965.1 Pseudomonadota bacterium | reverse complement strand
GATGTGCGGGTCGTACTGGATCGCCTTGTACCCGTCGTTATCCTGAACGTAGCAAGTAACGTGATACCCATCTGCCTTCAGGCCCGGAAGGATGGACGACATCATGATCTGGTCGCCAATCGCCCCGTAGCGCACCACGGCGGCTGTCTTGGCGGGCTTGGGTACGTCCCGCCATGAGAATTTGTGTATGTACTCAGACATAAGCCCACTTTTTCATTTTTTTGATTTTGTAAATGTGTCCGTATGTCACGCCGTAATCGTTAGCCAGTTTCTTGTCCGGTAGCGGAGACGACCTTATCGCAACAATGTCCGCGATAGCGAGTTTCGTTTGCTTTAGTCTCTCTCCCCTTGCTTGTCTGCCTTTGCTTACCTTATCTGCATTATTTTCTGATCTAGTCCCAATAAAAAGATGCTTTGGATTGCAGCATTTTCTATTATCGCAATGGTGAAGAACGCAATGACTGTCAACATTTGTACCTGACAATTTCATTGCAATCCTGTGCGCTCTGTCATCTTTACCAAAGATGATGAATCTTCCATAACCAGTTTTCCAAAGCGAACCCATCCACGGCCAACATTCATTGTTAGCCCTTTTGTCCACAAACCCCCAAAACATTTCCTCAGTGTTTTTATGATTTGCCATGGAGTTTCTTGATTACAAACCAAAGTGAGTATTCATCATTTTGGTTTCTTTTTTCAAACTCAACAATGTCCCATGAGTATCTGCATTTCTTTAACGCAGACACAATTACGTCATAGGAAACGTTGAATTTGTGATCTGGATTAGCACCGAATTCTCCGACCTTCGGGTATTCATCTTCATCAGGCAAATAAAGCATCATGTAACCACCAGGCTTTATCACCCTAAACCATTCATTTAGCGTGTTTGTGACTTCCTCATACTGGATATGTTCCAGCAGGTGCGAGGAAAATACTCCGTCGCAAGAGTTTGAGGCGAACAGTTCCAGCTTGGTCGCCTCTGACTTAACGTCTGCCCCACCCATGCCCCAATGATGCCCGTTGTCCACGCCGATCCAGTGCGGGAAGCACTTGTACGGACCGCAGCCAACGTCGAGGATGCGACCGTGGAAGTACGGCACCGTAGACCAGCGGATTTTGCTTGCTTCGTCGTTGCGCGAATTTTCAAGCGTCCATGTCACGCGGCGATCCTTTGTTTTTCCAAGCCCAATTCCATCGCGTCATACACCATGTATGGCCCGATTGATCGCTGGCAAACAGCCAGCCCTTCAGTGTGGCGATTGCAATACTTCCAGCCGTCAAGATGCAGCCGGTGGCACGGATAGCACTCCACCCCGACAGGCTCCACAGCCTTCGTGTTGACCCAATCCCGAGTAAGGTTCTCGTTCGTGGAGTGCGAGAGGATCACAACCTTCCTATTCGGCTCCATCGCCATGCCGTTGAGGATGCCAGTTTCGGGGCCGACGACCACATCAGCGACCTGCGCGAATGACATGGATTCCCTGATCGACCATATCCCGACTCGCCGCCATACTGGGCCTTCCTCCCACTCACCCTGCAATGCTTCCTCACCGTTCGCGCCCAGCAGCGCAATGGTCGCCTGCGGATGGTCTTTGAGGATTGCCGCGATGACCGCATCGACATACGGCCATATCTTGTGCATTGCCGATCCGGTCAGCGCCCACGCAATGACCGGGCCTTTGCACTTGGCTTTTTCCGCCAGCGCCCAAGCCTTTTCCTGCTCAGTGGGGTAGAAACGCACTTCCGGCTGCGTGTACGGAACGCCAGCAATCTTGTGCTGTAGCTCGACGTAGTTCACGTTGCAGACAGTGTGCCGCGCCTCTTTCGGCCAGTGGAAGTGCGCCCGCTTGGACATCGGAAGCACAACCCCCTCCACCGTCTCGCACATATTCACCACCTTGTCGAACTTCTTGGCAAGGTGCTGGAAGTAGTCCGACAGCTCGTGATTCGGTACCTGTTCCTCGTCCTGAATCACGATGTTGTCTATGTGCGGATCGTGCCTGATTACGTCCACACCTCGCGGGGTGCAGAAGAACGTAACGTGGTATCCGGCTCTTTTCAGTCCCGGCAGGACGGATGCCGTTTGCAGGCAATCGCCAAACGCGCCATACCGAATGACGGCAACTTTTTTATCGGGGCGCGCATTCTTCCACGATTCCTGATGCCCCTGCGCTTCCTTGCGGTAGACCTGAAAGAACGAATACTCGTCGCCTTCGTTCCTGTCCTCGTTGACGGCCAAATCCCAGCATCCAGCACCTTCCATGCCCCGAGTGATGTCGGCAGGCAGGAAGTCGTGCTTGTGGTCAGGGTTAGACCCTGGTTGCCCGATTCGCGGGTAGTGGCTCGCGTGCGGCAGGTAGAGAACAAGGTAGCCGCCTACCTTGATAACCCGCCACCACTCTTTTAGCGCCGCCTCCCAATCGTGGATATGCTCAAGCAGGTGCGACGAAAACACGAAATCCATGCTCTCGTTCGCAAAAATCTTCAGCTTCTCGCAGTTCGCCGTCAGGCTTCGTGCGCTCGCTTCTGAATTGAAAATGTTGGCGTCTACGTTGTTGTCGATGCCGATGAAGTGCGGGAACGGCTTTACAGGCCCGCAGCCAAGGTCGAGGCCCGTGCCGCGAGTGTAGGGAACAATGTCCCATTTGATCTTCAGGGACTCAGCGCCTTGCGAGTTCTCAGCGGTCCACATCGCTAAGTCCTGAACAGAATGCGGTTATCGGGGAGCAGTTCTTTCTCCGCTTTCGTTTCGTCTATGGCCTTTGCAGCACCGCCAAGGCAATAGTCGTCGCACAGGATCATTCCTCCGCGCACCATGCGCGGCAGGAGCGTGTCCAAGCACTCCCGATATGACCTGTACTGGTCAACGTCGAGGTGTACGAACGCGATGGAGTCTGGGATTGCCTGATCCCTTGGGAAGATGCCTTTTTGCACCACGGCATCAGGGAAAGCTGCTTGGGTCGCCTCAAACGAGGCACCAACCCCGAAATCGCCTACCCGATGGCTATCAATCTCGTCAGCGAACGGAATGCCGCTGAACGTATCGTAGAGATACAGCCTGCGCCGTTGCTTTTGCGCTACTTCGTAGAGGACTTCTGCTGACCCGCCGAGATACACGCCTACCTCCACGAAAGCGCCAGAAGGTGCAGAGTTGGCGAGGAATGCCATTGTTGCCAGCATTTCCCCGCCAATCTGCGATGGGAACAGTTTTCCCATCCAATGCTTTTTACGACGTTACATCTGCGAGCGGGGTCACATACATCTCGACGCCTGCCGCGTACACAACCGTCGCATCCGTACCCTTCACGATACGGATTTCATCGCCCCGCGTCAGCGTCCGGCTCGCGGTCGTGAATTCCAGCCGCGAGAAGGTCGTTTGCGCCGAAGCAATGGTTGGTACACCAAGCGTTTTCGTGGTCGTATTCGTGACAGCGTAGGCCGTCACAGTGTCCGCCGAAGTGCTTGCGGTAGTCGGCTTGATTACCAGCGCCTTCGCAATGCTGTCAGCGAAAGCCGCAAACCGTACCGTGGTTCCAGAACCGGCACCAATCGTTTGCCCCACGTTGCAGGGAACGAGATATGCAGGGTGGTCGTAGTTGAAGTTTTGAGTTGCCATTTCCGTTCTCCTTTGTTAGACCGCGCTATCCCACTTCAGGATTCGCGCCTGCGTGACGTTGGTGTGCGTGATGCCGTAGCCGAGCAGCGCGTACCACGCCACACCCTTCGATCTGCCGTAGTCGTCAGGTATCTTTGCCCTGATTTCCTCCGGCGTTTCGATGGCCTCGCAAACCGTGTCGCTCCCGAAGAAGAATGCCCAATCCGGTGCCGCCGCAGCGTTCCACGGGTCTGCCGTATCGGTGAACGGGTCAAACGTGGTCGAATCCGCCGCTCCGCCCGCCGGAACCGTGGTCTGCTCGACAAGACGGCAATCGTTGTAACGCCCGATTTCGCCGTTCATCAGCATGTCCAGGCCCTCGGTCGTGTACTGGAACACGGACTCAAGCTGGTTCTTGAGGTTCCGCACACCTGCCGGACGCGCAATGCAGTAGAAGTCGCGCTCGGTGTAGTACGGAATGTTTCGGCCCTTCATGGTGTCGATGATCGACTTCCAGTTTGCGATGCTGATCTGTTGGGAGACAGTCAGGGTCGCGGTGCTGTTGGTCGTCAGGGTCACGCTGTCAGCCGTCGCCGTCGCCGCCACGCGCAGCGGCGTGTTGTTGAACTGCTGCCACGCAAGGCAGTCCAGATCAACGGAGGCGTCGTACTTCAGCACTTTCATGATCGGCTGACGCACGCTGAACATTGCCAGCGATTCCAGCATCCCGGTGTAGGGAACGCTGAAGCCGCGCTCGTTCATCGTGAGCGTGCCTTGAATGATGGTGTGCTGGCCTTGCGGCATGGTGTTGGTTTCAGTCAGCGCACGCGAAGCGCGGGCCATCATCGGCACCGTGTCCCATGTGAACGTCTGACCCGTGCGGCTTATCTTGCCGAATGCGTCCCGCACATCGCAGAATTGCCGGAACTTGGACGTAGCCTGCACGCCCATGCGAAGCTCTTTGCTCAGGTTGAAGGAGGCGTAGAACCCGCCAAGGGAATTCACGCTCCAGAGTTGTCCTGCCATGATCGAATCTCCTATCCAGTCGGAATTCCGCGCTTTTTCCTCATGCTGTTAAGGATGTCTTCGCGGGTTTCCGGTTTCTCGGCTTCCGGTGCTGCGGCTCGCGCCGATGCGGTCGGAAGGCTAACGACTGAAGAAACTGCGGCTTTTCTCGCTTCTTTATCCGCTGGCTGGCTGAGATTGCCTTGTGCGGCTGCCCCCGCTTGCGCGGGCGAAGCTACAGCTTGCAGGGTGCTAGCTGGTTGGGATGACCTGCCGAGTGCGCCCCGTACTTGTACGCCGATTGTATTGAAAAACCCGTTCCAGTCAACATTCGCCAAAGCGCCCCAATTAACGCGGCCTCCCTGAACGAATTTGCTGACTTCCTCTTGCTCGATAGTGCGGACCAGTTTCGACAGCACAGGGTTCGCGTGCAGGTCGTTATAGTCGGCGGTGAACTTCGCCTTCGCCATCTCGTACTTCATGCTCGTCGTCGCCTGTACGACTACCGCGTTGGGGTCCACCGCCTGCCGGGAAAGGACTTCCCGCATCGCAGCAGCGCCTTCCTCGTTCGACCCGAACCGGATCGCGTCGAGCTTCTGTGCGATGAATTGATCCTCCGTCACCTGCGGAACCTGTTGCGCGGCGACCGCCTGCTGATGCTGGAGAAAAGCGGCGATCTGCGCCTGCATTGCCTTGGCCTCCGCAACGGCCTGCTGCGCCTTCGCCAAACGGTTTTCCGAGGCTTTGTCGCGCTGGTAGGCGTGCAACCCGCCCGCAGCGTCTACGTCAGCCTTCGAAGCCTGGGACTCGACCCCATCGACCTTGACTGTCACCATTTCGACAGCCTCGGCGGGCGCGGCAGGCTCCACGGCGGGCGCGGCACCCTGTACAGGCTCGGTTTGCTGCGGCGCAGCATCTTCCGCCTTGGGTTCGGCGGCTTTTGGCGCTTTCTCGGTCTGTTCAGGCTCCGGGGCGGCGGCTGGAACGGGCGCTACGCCCTCTTTCTCGCGGTGTGACAGGATTTCGTCCATCGCCCGCTCTCGAGGCTCGTTGCGCCGCTGGAGGGGCTTTGCGCCGTCGCTTTGAGGCTTACCATCGCCGTCGCTCGGTGTTGGCTCAAGTCTCAGCGCGGTTTGCTCGGCCCGCGTTGCAGCGCCGTGCTGTGCCAGTGCGCGACCGGCTTCGGATGCCGCCATCGCTTCGCTCACCGCTCTGGAAACTCCGCTTTGCCTATGTTCGCGTGCCATGCCGGTAAACCTCCAAGGCGTTTTCGCCTCTGTTGAGTAGTTCAATCAGCCACCCTTTGAACCTGCGTCCAAGGGCGATCTCGTTTTGCAGCTTCATCATTGCCTTTGCGTCGTGCGGATCGACCAATTCCATTGACAGCCGTGCGTTCTCAATGCCCTGCTCGGCAATGCCTAGCACCGTGCGCCCAAGGTCGGAGTCAAGGACCTGCCG
>SYOC01000355.1 GCA_005804965.1 Pseudomonadota bacterium | reverse complement strand
TGTCTCAAAATCTTCGACATAGATGAGAAAGCGTCTTCATGGCTGCGGAATCCCAACAAACCTCGACGCTGGAACCAAAACCGTCCGCGATCATTGTTGCGCAGGGCAAAGTCCTCGATTTCATTGACGGCACTACTCAGCGTGAAGAGACACCCGAAGAATATGTCCGCCAGGAAATCGCGAAGTCGCTCGTCCGTGAATACCACTACTCGAAGTGACATATCGAAGTCGAGTTCAGGCTCAAGATCGGCAGTTCTCGCCGTGGCGCCGACTTGGTCATTTTTCAGCCTGGAGTTGCGCATACGCAGGAAAACGCGTGGCTCATCGTCGAGTGCAAGAAGCAAGACATCAGGCCTGCCGACAAAAAAGAAGGTGTCGCTCAACTCGAAAGCTACCTCGCGGCGTGCCCGAATGCCAAATACGGTATGTGGACGAATAGTCTCGAACGGTCATGCTACCGAGTAGTGATCCTTAAAGGCGAACGCAAGGTCGAGGAAATCCCTGATCTCCCTACTTTTGGCCGTGAAGAAGAGGAAGCTGAGCGTCCACGATTTGATCAGCTCAAGCCCGCCACCAGCGACGCCTTACTTTTTGCCTTCCGTCGGTGCCACAACTACATTGCTGGCAATCAGGGTTTGCAGAAGCCGCAAGCCTTTTGGGAACTTCTCAAGCTGATCTTTTATAAGATCCACGATGAGCGTCACGGCTCGAACGTAGAGTTTTACGCTGCGCCGACTGAGCGCCACGGTGTCAACGGCCCGCTTGTCGTCAAAGCCCGTATCGATAAGCTTTTCGAGGCCGTGAAAGCGGATTTTTCTACCATCTTCAAGAAGAACGAAGGCTTTGACCTTGAGCCCCGAGTCCTTTCTTATCTTGTCTCTCAATTGCAAATGTACTCCCTGCTGGAAAGCGACGTCGATGTGAAAGGCCGCGCCTACGAGGAAATCGTCGGCTCTAATCTTCGTGGCGACCGTGGGGAATTTTTTACCCCGCGTAACATCTGCCAGATGGCGGTCTCTATGCTTGACCCTGGCGAAAACCAACTCATTCTCGATCCGGCGTGCGGGACTGGCGGTTTTCTCATTACCGCAATGAACCACATAATCGAAAAAATTCGTGTCGCCGAACTGGAAAAGTGGAGAAACGACACGAATCGCGCTTACGGACCCATTCGTGCTCGCGTGCAGAGATTCGCCGAGCGGTTCATTGTTGGTCTCGACTTCAATCCTGAACTAGTCAAAGCCTCGAAGATGAACATGGTCATGAATAATGACGGCGCAGGCGGAATCTATCAGGCGAACTCTCTCGAAAATCCCGCCGTCTGGAACGACGACCTCCGCAAACGCGAACTCCTCGGCAAGGTCGATATCCTCTTTACCAACCCGCCGTTCGGCTCGAAAATCTTGGTGACCGACCCGGCCATTCTGGAGCAATACGATCTTGGCCATATCTGGAGTTACGACAAAACTACTGATCGTTGGGAAATGCAGCCCGATGCTACGAAGTCCCAGCCGCCGGAAATCCTCTTCATCGAGCGCTGCGTGCGCTTCCTCCGCCCTGGTGGGCGTTGCGCCATCGTCCTGCCCGATGGCATCCTCGGCTCGCCTGGACTTGGCTACGTGCGTGAGTGGATTCTCCGCCATACTCGCGTTCTCGCGAGTCTCGACCTTCATCCGGACACGTTCCAGCCCCATGTAAGCATTCAAACCAGCCTTCTTGTTTTAGAGCGTAAAGCTCCGCAGCTTGTTGCGGTCGAGCAGGCCGCCAAGCGACTGAACGACTACCGCGTCTTCATGGCGGTGGTAAACCACATTGGTCACGACAAGCGCGGCAACCGCACCTACGTCCGCGATCAGCACGGCAATGAAGTCGTGCGCGAGATCGAGCGGCAGATGGTAGAATACATGGACGGCACCCCGGTCTATCGACCGCAGCGGATTCAAGAAAAGGTGGTGGATGACAATACGTTACAAATCGCCGAGGAGTTTCGCCGATGGCTCTCCGCGCAAGAGTAGTCGCCCCACCTGTTCCCGTCCGATCAATATGGGAGCACCACCGCGTTAAATGGGGCGACCTACCATCACATGTTTTTTGGCAAGGAGACCGGCGCATGGAGGCGGAAACCTATCTCTCCTCCGGTTACGGCCTGCGTCTCGCCATTGAGGAACGCGCCACAGGCTGGCGGCGGCTCGGGCAGATGGCGCATGTTTGGCAGCCGTCTCGACTGAAGGGTATCCAAGTCGGCCCCGACTTCGGCACGCCGTTCCTTGCGGCAACCCAGGTCTTCGACATTCGTCCGGTGCCACGCAAATGGCTCGCTCTCGCCCGAACAGACAACGCGCAGAAGCGGTTCGTTACGTCCGGCACTATTCTTGTCACCTGCTCTGGAGCTGTTGGCCGCGCTACACTTGCGCATGCACCACACGCTGAGACCTTCATTTCGCATGACCTTCTCCGCGTCGAAGCACTTGTGCCAGAGCACTGGGGCTGGATTTATGCCTACCTGCGCTCGCCGCAGGCACGGGCGATGATGAGTAGCGCCCAGTATGGTCACATCATCAAGCACCTTGAAACCTCGCATCTCGATGCACTACCTATCCCCTTGGTAAGGGACGAGATTGCCGCTGACTTCCATAAACGCATGCAAGAAATTCTTGATCTTCGTAATCGCGCTTATCGCTTGACACTAGAGGCAGAAGAAAAATTCTCAGTAGCAATCGGCCCTGTAACGCAGACAGATCGAGAAGCAGGCTTTGAAGTTCGAGCGTCCGACCTTTTCACTAGACGTAGGCGTCTTGAAGCAGGTTTCTATGCTCCTGGTCCTGCCGCAGTCTTGCATCGCTTTAAGGCAATGGGGACAGAGGTAGTACCCCTCTCGAAAGTAACCGAAAAAATCTGGTGGATGGCACGTTTCCGTCGCTTCTATGGCGAAGGCGGAATCCCCTATCTCAGTGCTGATGAACTGTTTACTACGAACCCGGCTGAGTCAAAGCACATCCTCGTCGAGTCGAACGACAAACACGAGAGCTATTTCGTGAAGCGTAGCTGGATTGTAATGGCATGCTCCGGACAAGTGTATGGTTTGAATGGTGCAGCATGTTTGACGACCAAGCACCACGAGAATATCTTCTTCTCGCATGATCTCATCCGCATTGTCTCTAAACCTGCTGCGATCCGCGCGGGGTACTTGCTAACGACATTGACGCACCCAATGTTCGGGCGCCCAATTCTCATGCGCACTGCTTACGGCACTTCGATTCCGCACCTTGATCCTGGTGACGTTTCGGATTTTCCTGTCGCCCGCCTCACTTCAGGCGAAGAAAATGCCATCGCCGATTTTGCTGAGGAATCCGCTGCCGAACGGGCACGAGCCGATGTGTTGGAACGCGAGCTAGCCGCTGAGGCTGGAACTTTGGTTGATCGGTTTATTGCGGGTGACTTGGCTAGCTTTGTCACCGTGCGCTCAGTGCCGTAGCCTGGATGGCGTGAAACGAAACCCTTGCCCATCGTCCCGGCTATGGTGCTGATACTTTGATTCAAAACTCTCCTTCCTCCATAAGCTCTGCCCGGAAGGCAACAAAGTCGGGGTGATTGATAGCCAGCACCTGAATTGTAGCTCGGGCGCTGCGGGTTCGTCCCAGCAATATCGAGCCGTCCCAAGCAAAATGGCGTTCCCAGCGTTGTTGGCGTGGATGAAACAGAGGCGCGAGTTGACCACTCACCGGATCAATACCTGCGATATTGGGTCCTTTGTATTTATTGCAATGCAGGCAACTCCACGCCAAATTTTCAATGGTTGTCGCTCCACCATGTTGCTGGGCGATAATGTGATCCACTTGGAATGGCAGGGGATCGTAGGCAGTAGGTATATGACAGTACTCGCACCGGTCCTGTGCAAGTCGTCGAAGCTGCTGCAGGAGTCCGCGCTTCATGCGGTCAATGCGTCTTTGCCTTACGGGCTGCTGATAGCGACCGTCGAGCCTTCGATTGTAAGATGCCCAACATTTGCCCGACCCGAATATAGCCGTTCAATTCCTGCTCTTCTGCAGCTGTCAGTTGGCCGGCGCGGTTTTTTTCTGCGAGTTGGTTCATTCGAGCGCGGTCATCCGCGTGAAAAGCCAACCGCAGCAGCGCCCGTGCTGTTTCTGAAGAAAGCAACGGCTGTTCTGGGTCAACGACTCTGCGTAGAATTGCCATTTCACTGGTTTCTGCTGTTGTCGCAGACATGGCGCTTTCCTCCCTTCGAAGAAATTTCTTCTTATCGAGTATCGGACTCACACCCGCGCCGAGGCTTGATGAATCTGGTGCTGGCCGCGCGTGCCGATCACGATACGCACCGGCATGCCAATCGTGATGTTGGTTGCGTCAGCATCGACAATGTTGGTCGTGAGTTCTGGGCCTTCTTCCAAAGCGACGACGGCGACGACGTAAGGTAGACGCTCCTTGAAGTAAGGGTGATACGGCTTATCGAAGACGATAAAGGTGCGCACCGTTCCTCGCCCTGATGCTGGTACCCAGGTTAGTGCCTGCGCGTCTGCGCCGCACTGAAGACATGCCTGCAATCGCGCATAGTAGGCACCGCAGGTGCAGCGTGCTAGGACAAAGCTGTCACTGTCGATGGCATCCCAGAACGGTTGGTCTTCTACTGGAACCACGCGCTCGGGAGGTGTCGGCGCGGTTTGGATTTCTTTCTCGCTCATCGTTTGTTCCCGCAAAACTTTATGCGACGCCGAGAATCACCGCCGAGTGCGCCAGCCCCGCGCCGGTGATTCCAGAATTGGTCACGAGCGCTGTGCGAGCGCCGGGGACTTGTGTTGTCCCGCCTTCGCCACGGAGCTGACGGATACCTTCGGCGAGATGCGTAAACCCTTGTACGTAACCCCATGAGTGCAGAGTGCCAGAGGTGTTGCTGGGACGCTTGGAGTCCCACCGTAAATTTCCGGCACG
Source organism: Pseudomonadota bacterium (assembly GCA_005804965.1). Taxonomy (GTDB): domain Bacteria; phylum Desulfobacterota; class Binatia; order Bin18; family Bin18; genus SYOC01. The sequence goes on along the minus strand of SYOC01000355.1, from coordinate 3,837 downwards.
CACCCAGTCGGCGGCTTCTCCAGGTCCGCACACGCCGTAGGCTTCGAGTTGCAGCGCGATCATAATCGTAAAGGCATCGTAAAATTGAAACACGTCGATGTCGTGAATACCTAAACCTGCCGTGCCAAAGGCGCGGCTGCGTGCTGGTTCCACGTCGAGTGTCGTCGGGCCCAGAATGGTATTCGATCCGCGCGTGTAGCCTTGCCCGACTTCGTGGTAGGTGCCAAAACCCAGCAGCTCGACCGGCGTGGTTTGCAGGTCGCGCGCTCGCTCTTCTGTGGTGACGATGAACGCAATGGCACCATCGGTCACAAGGCAATAATCGAGCAGATGCAGCGGCCTGACAATGAACGGCGAGTTCTGATGGTCGTCCACGGTGATCGGACGATTAAACATGTAGGCATCGCTGCGCGGGACGGCGTTGGAACGTAAGGCTACCGCGATTTCTGCCAAGTCAGCTGAAGAGCGACCGTACTTATGCAAATAGCCTTGGGCCATCAATGCCGTCTGTGCCCCTGGCGAGAAGAGCCCAAAGATTGCGTGTTGATTCTTCTCGCCTGCGCCCACGGTAATCGCTTGCGAGCGAGCATTCGTCGCGTGTACGCACATCACGTAATCCGCTGTACCGGCAGCAATCAAGCCGATAGCGGTGATGAGAGTAAAAATCCCGGTCGCACCGCTGGAATCGACTTGCAGCGTTGAATTCGTGCCGAGGCTGGCGCGGCTAGCGGCCATGCCAGAGGTACGTTCGCCGAATCCTGGCTGATAGATGTAGCCATCCACTTGGCTGCGTTTGAGGCCGGCATCGCTCAACGCCAGCTCAACCGCATCCCAAGCCAGTTTCTCAGCGCTGGTGCCGGGAATAACTCCTTGGCGCGTCACCCCTAATCCGGCGATAGCGTATTGTTGCATGATGCGTAACAGTTTTCTTTCGATGGTGCTCGGGGTTACTTCTGAGCATCGAACGCAGCTTTGAAGTCCGACGTGCGCAGCGTTGCCTGGACCTTGAAATCGTCGTCCAGCACATCGAACAAGGCGTCACTCTCACCTCGCACGCTGTAGTGCAACACACACCCGTTGACGCCGCCACCTTCTTTATGCGCATCGCCCGGCTTGCTGGAGGTGTATTTACCGACAGGGCGCACCTCACGCACTTTGCCATCGGCTTCGTAGATAATATGCTCGCCATCAACGACGAAGGTGTTGGTGAGGGCGAGATGGCGGTGGAGGAAAATTTTCTCACTAGGCTCGAACTTAATGATGAAATCGGCGATATTGTTGGCTTCATCGACGGCAAAGATAAAGACTTCGAAGTGCTCGAAGTCACCCAGCGCTTGCCAGCGCATATTGCGGTCGTCGAAGCGATAGGCCGGTGTCTGGGATGCGGCTGAATTGCTCATCGTTCGTTCTCCTCAGTCCTTGGGATCATGGTTCACAGCTCGGCGAGTATAGCGACTAGGCCGCAAATTGCGCAACCGCTCTAGTCCGCCATTTGCTGATGCGTCTCAATGAGACGGGCGACGTGCTCTTTTTCTTCTGCCGTGAGTGTCGGTGGAAACTGGACGTGGCTGCGCCGCCAGCGTACGAGCCATTCCCGACCTAAGAGACGCGGCAAACGCGGATGCTCTTTCGCTCCTGTTGCGCGATTGAAAGCAATGGTCGTAGCTGCTTTTGGTCCGGTGCCAACTCCTTCAGCAACAAAAAACCCGGCGGTCAGCAGAGCTACACGCACGGCGGTCGAGGCTGAATAGGTGTATAGCTCCGTCGCTTTTTCCGAGCAGCATTGCAAAATGCGGGCGAAAATGGCCGAGGTCCACACCTCAGTCGCAGTTTTGGCCGAGAACAGATCATAGAAAATCAGCTCGGGGACTGGAGCATCGTCCAAACGATCCTGAAAATCGCCGTGGTACAGTTCCCAACGGAGCAAACCGGAGGGGTGCTCCCAACCTCCAGTTTTCAACAACTTGGACGGGGCAGGGTGTCGCACGTGTAGGAAGGTGCCGGGATGTTTTGTTGCCAGAGTGAGCGAATTGAGGTCATGCTCGAAGCTGACCAGGTGCAGTGGGCGGAGAGCGGTGGTGCTTCTCTCGATAAGGCACCGCTCGAAGCAACGAATAGCGGCCATGGCATTGAACGCGGCCCCGAGTCCGACGTCCCAGATGACGAGCGGGTCTGCGGCAGTAGGCTGTTGGACGAGACGTGCGGCGAGGCACGACTGCTCGATATAGAGCCGATTGGCTTCTTCATCTGGCGCATTCACCGAGTGCAGCACTTCGCCCGAGCTGATATGGCGAAGGCTGGCAAAGCCTTGCGTAGAGTGATGAATTTCATAGTCACCCAGACGAGCAGAGAGAATGGGTTTGGCCTTTTTCGGCGGGCGACTCGGGTTGTCTTCGTCGCTGCGCTCCAGTTCGCCGCGCTTCTTCCGGTAATAGACAAGAAAGTCGTCACGCGAAATGCTCTCGCGCATTTCGCGCATCAAGCGATGGTAGAAAGTCAGGTTGTGCAAACCCAACAAGTGCCACCCGAGGTATTCGTCGGTTTTGATGAGATGATGCAGGTAGGCGCGTGAGTAATGCCGACAGGTCTGACAATCGCAGTTGGCATCAAGCGGAGCCTCGCTGAATTTATACACCGAGCGGCGCAGTTGCAGCTTACCATGCGAGGTAAAGACAACCCCACGCAGAGCCAACTGCGAAGGGATAATGCAGTCGAACATATCGACCCCGCGATGAACGCTTTCCAGCAGATCTAGCGGGGTGCCTACGCCCATGAGATAGCGCGGGAGCGTGCTCGGGAGAAAGTCGGTGACGAGCGCGGTCATGTCGTAACGTTCGCGCTGGGTTTCGCCAACAGCTAGGCCGCCGATGGCCAAACCGTCGAATGGCAGCTCGCGCAAAAACTCGGCGCTCGTTTTTCTCAGTTCTGGGTGACACGCTCCTTGCACGATACCGAACAGAGCTTGCGGCGCGTCGCCTCTGGCCTGCAAGGAGCGTTCAGCCCAGCGATGCGTGAGTGCCATAGCTGCTTCGGCGTGTGCAAATGAAGCCGTCGAAGGGATGCACTGATCGAGTGCCATCATGATGTCGCTGCCGATGACCTGCTGCATGGCAATGCTGGACTCGGGCGAGAGCAAGTGGAGTTTGCCATCCACATAACTCTGAAACCGTGCGCCCTCTTCATTCATAGCTCTGGAATGCGGCAAGGAAAAAATCTGAAACCCGCCGGAGTCAGTCAGTACCGGACCATCCCAATGCATGAAGCGGTGAATATCGCCGAAGCGTTGAAAGACTTCCGGCCCGGGGCGCAGCAGCAGGTGATAGGTGTTGGCTAGCAGCATCCGAGAGCCTGCCATTGTGAGGCTCTCCACTGTCTGGGCTTTGACCGTGGCTTGGGTGCCGACTGGCATGAAGAGCGGCGTGTGTACCTCGCCATGACGTGTCCGAAACGTCGTGGCTCGTGCTCGTGAACCACTGGCCTGCCGTTCCACGGTGAAAGGTAAGCGCGGGTTTAGGGCGCGAGGGGCAGTGTCGAGAACGACGATTGTTGGGTCAGGGGAATCCAAGGTCATCGGGGCTTCTTTCTTGTTTGGCACGTTGGCACTGTAGCAGCCCCGCGCCGATGTGTCAGACAGAAGAGACTTGAGTGAGAAGTGCGGTGGTCTCTATCTCTGTCTCTCTTTCTTCCGTACCGCTCCGGGGTGGCGAGAGCCTGCTGATTTGTTACGCTGCCTCTCGTTCGTCCAAGCAACGAGACAGAGGAGGGAGATGGTATGGCTCGCGCTCGACAACTTCGACTCGGTGCCTTCATGCGACCGGTCAGCATCCACACCGCCGC
>SYOC01000354.1 GCA_005804965.1 Pseudomonadota bacterium | reverse complement strand
TCCTTGCTCAGTGCATAAATCTGGCAGCGGTCCTCGTACGTTACTCGCCGGTACGTGCTCATCAGTAACCTCTCGTGAGTGCAAGAGGTTTCCCCTTCGCCGCTTCATCAAATTATGCGCTGGCGAGTTGAATCCGCGCGGAGTTGCAGACGACATCCTCGGAAATTACGGCCTGAGCGGTGGGGGCGCGGCCGGATACGAGCTCGATAGAGCGGACTTTCGTCTCGGTACGCCGCGCCACGCTTTGGTGCTTGCCCGATCGGAGGGGCACAACGACACATTCATCCTCGTGCCGGAGGAGGTGCTCTCGCATGCCGCTACGTCGAACGGCGAAAAACCTTCAGCTCTGATCCGCGCGGAGCTGGTGTTTTTTGAAACACCATGCGGGGGCGCTGTGTTCTCGGTCGGCTCGATTACGTTCTGCGGCAGCCTTTCGCACAATGGCTACGACAACAATATCTCGCGCATTTTGCAGAATGTGATCGTGCGATTTTCCGATCCAGCTCCTTTCGCATATCCACCTTCGTAAAGGTTCTTGAAAGAAACGCACTCCGTCCTTGTCTCGGTAGTTGCGCAGACTAGGCCGTCTGATTGGAAACTGGGGAGAGTCACGATGATCCGAACTTCAGGAAAGACTTCCACTCGCCGACACTTCCTTCAGACCACAGGGGCGGTTGCTGCAACCCTGAGCGCTGTTGGGCGACCATATCCGCTTTCGGCTCAGAGCCCGAAGGCACTGCGCTTTATTGCCGAGTCAGATCTTCGTAGCCTCGACCCGATTTGGACTACCGCCTATATCACGAACAACTACGGTTACATGGTCTACGATACGCTGTTCGCTCTCGATTCCAGTTTCACACCTCGGCCACAAATGGTCGAACGCTGGACGGAGAGTGCGGATCATCTGATGTACAACTTCACTCTCCGCGGAGGTCTCAAGTGGCACGATGGAGAGCAGGTGCGTCCAGAGGACTGCATCGCATCTCTGCAGCGGTGGATGAGCCGTGACGTACTCGGACAGTCGATGGCCCAAGCCGTTGCCGAGATGAAGCCTATCGGTCGGCAGGACTTTTCCATCGAGCTGAAGCAACCGTTTCCATTGCTTCTAGAAGGCTTGGCGAAGAACGCCACGAGCGCACCATTCATGATGCCGGAGCGCGTGGCGAAGACGCCTGGCAATCAGCAGATCACAGAAAGCATCGGGTCCGGGCCATTCAAATTTGTTCGATCCGAATGGGTTCCGGGTAACAAAGCCGTATTCATCAAGAACGAGGAGTATGTGCCGCGCCGCGAAACTCCCGATTGGGGATCAGGGGCGAAGATTGTGAAATTTGACCGCGTGGAGTGGCTCTATATTCCAGATTCATCAACTGCCGCCAACGCGCTGGTGGCTGGTGAGGTCGACTGGTTGCAACAGGTACCAACCGATCTCGTGCCGCTTTTGCAGAGCCGTAAGGGCGTTACAGTTCGGAAACTCGATCCGCTCGGTTACGTAGGAGTCCTAAAGTTTAATCACCTACAGCCGCCCTTCAACAATGAGAAGGTTCGCCAGGCAGTGCTGCAGGTGGTCGATCAGAGGGACTACATGAACGTTGTCGCCGGGGATCAAGCCAATTGGCGCACGTGTCATTCCTACTATGCTTGTGGGACGCCGATAAGTACGGAAGTGGGCGCCGAGGCTTTCTCTAGCTCCCGCGATTACGCAAAGGCCAGACAGCTCGTCGCCGAGTCCGGATACAAGGGCGAACCTGCAGTCGTCCTCGACGCGTCAGATCAGCCCATTGCGCACGGCCAGGCTCTCGTTACGGCGGATCTACTCAAGAAGATCGGCATCAACGTCGATCTGCAAACCATGGACTGGGCGACGGTCACCAGTCGCCGGGTTTCCCGTGAGCCAACTGAGCGCGGCGGTTGGAGCATCTACTTCACGTACACCGCGGCTACCGACACCAGTCCCGCGGTTAATACTTCATTGCGCGCCAATGGCACAGGCGGCTCGTTCGGTTGGCCTACTAACGAAAAGGTTGAGGAATTGCGTGCGCGTTGGCTCGCGGCTCCTACTCTCGACGAGCGAAAGAGGCTTGGAGGCGAAATTCAGACCGAAGCATTCAGGTTCGTGTCCTATATCCCCACAGGTCAGTTTCAAATACCAACCGCGCATCGCGACAACCTTGAGGGAATCATCGGCGCGCCGTCGCTCTTCATGTGGAACGTCGATCGCAAGTGAATTTGTCTTTTCAATCCGGAAAGTCGCAATGAGCAACGCAATGCCAGCTAGGTTGGACGCCGCGGCAGCCGTCTCCGCGCCCCGTCTATGGCAGCTGTTGATGGACCTGGCGCGACACGGTGCCACGGCGAAGGGTGGGGTCAATCGGCAGGCGCTGTCAGACGCCGACGTCGCCGCAAGGCGTCACATGATCTCTTGGGGCCGGGAGCGTGGCTACGGCGTCGTCATTGACGAGATCGGCAACATCTTTCTTCGTCGGGAGGGTCGCGACAACGACCTCGCCCCAGTGCTGACCGGCTCCCACCTTGATACTCAACCAACCGGTGGCAAGTTTGATGGTGCCTATGGTGTTGCGGCAGGCATGGAAATGCTTGCTGCGTTCGATGATGCCGGGATGTCTACGCGCCGACCGATTGAGGTGGCGTCTTGGACGAATGAGGAGGGCTGTCGATTCTTTCCGGGCTGTATCGGCTCGGGGGTTCATACAGGTGTTTACCCGCTAGGAAAAATGCTCACCGTTGCTGATCGCGATGGGATCGTGTTGGGCGACGTGCTTGCCGCGGCGCTGCAGGACTTGGGAATGGTGTCTAGCAAAACGCCTCCACGGAAACCGCACTGCTATGTCGAGGCTCACATCGAACAGGGGCCATTGCTTGAGATGGCGGGGAGGGAGGTTGGCATTGTCACCGGCTTCCAGGGTGGTTGCCGGATGAAGGTCGAGGTAGTGGGCGAGGAGGCGCATGCCGGGACGACACCCCGCGTCGCGCGGCGCGATGCGTTGTTCTCAGCCGTTAGCATCGTCGAAGCGCTGAAGCTACTGACTGCAGATAATGAAGATGCTCTACGCTTCACGATTGGTCGCGCGGATTCAACTCGCCAGCGCATAATTTGATGAAGCGGCGAAGGGGTAACCTCTTGCACTCACGAGAGGTTACTGATGAGCACGTACCGGCGAGTAACGTACGAGGACCGCTGCCAGATTTATGCACTGAGCAAGGA
>SYOC01000353.1 GCA_005804965.1 Pseudomonadota bacterium | reverse complement strand
GTCCGAAACAACGATCCACAATTCACGCTCACTTCCGTTGAACTCCGAATCCGTGTCGATGAGTGCCCCGGAGTTCCGCTAATGGCCGGCCAACAGTGGAATTTTTCTGGTATTCCAAAGGCTGGGGAGCGGCCTGACCCCAACGCGGGCCAGCGCGACCCGCTGTCTGCGCTGAGCAAGGCTACCGGCATTGGCGCGGCTCCAGAAGACCCGCCTGACGGATTATCCGAGGCGGCCTTCAGGCAGCTGATTGCCGAACTGGAGAAGGCGGGGGCGAGATGCGAGACCGTCGGTGAGGCGACCGAGACGCTCTCTGTCAGCGTGCCTCCGCAGCAGACGAGGGAGGTAGATGAATACGTGTCGTTCGCAGACATCGGCAGCCCGCGCATGAAGCGGACGTGGTCCTACACGGTTGTGTCAATAAGCGGCCGCAATGGAGACGCACAGTGAAACTGGATGTCCGACTCACCGTGGCGAACCAAATATCAGGACTCGCCCTGCTGCTGGTTGCTCTGATTGTTTCGGGGACAGTGACCTGCCGGGTTTCTTCGGACCAATCGTTACTGGAGAATGGCCCCTTCGGGGTTAGTTAGTACGGTTGCTTCTTCTGCCCCGTCCTGGTGGTTGTCCCCGTGATCGCCTTGAACTCGGGCGGTGTTTGATACGCGAGACTCGAGTGCGGTCGGACCTCGTTGTAGTGCCGACGCCATTGCTCAATGCTGACGGCCTCGACGATAAGCCGTATTAGTGGCCTCACTTGTTAACGAAACGCCCGTTCTCAGACCCAGCACATTGAGAGTTCAGCGGCAGTCTGTTTTGCTGATGTCAATTTTGCCGATGTAACGCCCCGCGTTGTCGCTGTAGTGGTACTGGATGCCGATCAGATTCAAGACTGATCTTTGCGTTGGGTCTGTGCACCACGAAGTGACCATCTGGGGGCGAATGGTGTTCAAGTTGGCTTGGCTGATGGAACTGGCGGGCACGCTCAGTTTGTTTCTGTATTGCAGCCGCACGGTGCGATCCTCTTGAAAGCAAAAAGCGGTCACCAGTGTGGTGATCTGATCAATGGTCTGTGGGGCTGACTTGTTGATGTGAGACGCGACAGCGTTGCACTCCGTCAGCAGGTCGGCTTGTGCATGGAAGATGCAAAGCGACAAAGCAGCCGCTGACCAAAGTCTTGGTGTATTGAGTTTGCTGGGGCGCCCGTGTGAGGCGCTGGCGGTCGAAATACCGGCCCTGCCACAGGTGAGCGATGCGGAGCTGGCGGCCTCGTTGGCGGCCCTGCTGCGCCGGTGGCAGCCCCAGACCGACTAGGTGGCGGGTGGGAACATCAAGATGTTCAACCTCCCCCAAAATCGTCAAGAAACCAATAAAAATGGGGCGGACAACTTGTCCGGGCAAGGGCGGGCAACCCTCGGACAACTCTCCCTATCATTTATAGAGAGGGGGGCAGCCGCCGATTCCAAACCCTCAAGTGGCCCTCCGTGGCCTGAGTCAACAACTTCGCCCTGCGACGATCCCGGTACGCTTTATTTTAGAGAATCCGATTTAGGGAAAATACCCCTCCCTGCGAGAAGTATGCTCACCAACATGGCTGTGATGCGCAACCGACACACACACGCTGCTGCTGCTTTTCTAGCGGTATTCCTCTTCACTGGCCTGCACGCCGCCCCGCATGCGGGGCAAGCAGTCATCCCAGCCGCGAAGCGCGTGGCCTTGATCATCGGTAATTCTCAGTACCAGGAGTTGGGAACGCTCCGCAATGCCGGCTCGGATGCGACGGCTATCGATGACGTTCTCAAGACATTGGGCTTCAAGACCCAGCTCGTCCTCGACGCATCGAGCGACCGTACGCGACGCGCACTCCGACAATTCGCTGGCGACGGCGCCGACGCCGACATCGCCTTAGTCTTTTACGCGGGGCACGGCGCTCAAGTGAACGGGTCGAATTACCTGCTCCCAGTCGATATTGAAGTGCCGCGGTTTGCGTCTGACCTCGCGCTGGATGGCCTCAAAGTTGACGATCTCGTCAATGCGCTTCGCGCTCGCACGATCGTCCTGTTCCTAGACGCCTGTCGCGACAACCCCGTGTTGTTTAAGAATCTGCCAATTGGACGGGGGGCGACATCCGCGGGCCTCGCGCCAGCCACCACCCTCAACGCTAACGCCATGAACGGAGGTCTTTTTATCGCCTATGCGACGGATGCTGGCGCCGTGGCCGCTGACGGCACCGGCGCGCACAGTCCATTCACGGATGCGCTGCTGCGGCACCTCACGAAGTCGATCTCGCTCGACGATATGTTCTCGCTCGTTACCAGGGAAGTCCGCCTGACGACCAATAACGCTCAGCGACCGTACAAATATGCCTCGCTCGATAGCATCGTGTGCTTGACCGGCACGTGCGCGTCGTCCCAGCCCGACTTGCCCAGCGGCGCGCTGGAAGCTGTACGCCGTTCAGAGGCCGACGATTTTAGATCGGCGCTGGACGCGAATAATGCGGCAGCCCTCAAAACATATCTCGACACCTACCCCGAGAGTCCCCGGCGCGCCGAGGCCGTGCGCGAGTGGTCCCGGCTGAGGCGACAACCGTTCACAGAGTGGACCGTGACTGGGGTATCTGGGCAACCTCAAATGCGGGACTTTGCACGGCTCGCGTCTATCCAGGTGATCAGAGATCGAGTTGCGATTCAAACTAAAAGTGACGATGACGACTTCGAGCTAGGCGGATACACAATACGCACACTGGTGTATGACTGTGCGCGGCCCGGCTTCGGCGCGAAAGTGTCCGAGGTACAAAATTTCGGCGCAACGAACAACCTATTAGACAAAATTAAATTTTCAGACCCGCCAGAGATGGATCTGTCTGACGCTCCTGCGCTAATTCCAGACACGCTTGGATGGACCATGCGTTTATTCGCCTGCACCGAGCAACGCCGAACCCCTCTGGTGGACAAAGCCGATCTGGTCGATAAGACCCTGACCCCGTTCTCTATTCAGCCTGTATACGTCGGTGACTCCAGAACAGGTGCCTTCGAGGACCTATTCTATCTCCCGAACCACCGGGTCACGTTCGAAGACCCCGAAGTATCACGTCACTGGCGCGAAGCCGTGATGCTAGTCAGATCCACCGCCCCTGCCAGCGTAGCGGCGGCCTACGGCATCACGCTGATTGACGCCGACGCCAAGAAGAAGGATGTCACTTACCTCTCGCGAGCAGACCTTGTCTTGATCGATTGTGTGTCGTCACAATATTCGGTTGTAGCTTCTGAGTTTTATGACGCTGATTTACGACTCGTCGCGAAAGGCTCTGCAGATCGCGTCGAAACTTTTAGCAACGTTCAACCGAACACAGTAACCGGCACGCTAAAAACTCTCGTGTGCAATCAGGGGAAGGTGAACAAGTGAAACAATACGTGGCTCTGTCTGCGGCACTCCTCGTGATTAGTACGCAATACGTCATTGGGCAGACGAGGCCCCTTCCGGCTCGGCCAGTGACTCTTTCCAAGGCGGCTGATAACCGGTGGCTCGCCCCATCCGTGACTCGCAGCCTCAAACACATTGCGCTGTTCCGCGCCGCATCACCATCTGTGGTCTTGATCGTGACGGACGATAGCCTCGGCTCAGGCGCGCTGATTGATGCGAGCGGGTTAATTCTGACCAACTCGCACGTGGTTGGCGACGCCACGGAAATAGTCGTCGTATTTAAGCCAGCACGAGAGGGCGCCGAGCCGGCCATGGCTGACATGCGGATCGGCGAGGTGGTCAAGACCGACCTCACTTCGGACTTAGCGTTGATCAAAGTGCCGACGGTTCCCGTTGGGCATGGCGTACTCCGTCTTGGTGATGCGGCGGCGGTTGCCATCGGCTCGGATGTGCATGCGATCGGCCATCCCTCCGGTGCTGCGTGGACCTACACCACCGGTATCGTCAGTCAGCTCAGGCCTAACTACGAATGGACAATGGAGGGCAAGTCGTTTACGCACAGGGCGGATGTCGTCCAGACCCAGACGCCGATTAGTCCAGGTAGTTCCGGTGGGCCGTTGGTCAACGATGCTGGCGTTTTGGTGGGGGTTAACACCTTTGTCAACACAGTTGCGCAAAACCAGAATTTTGCGGTTGGCTTAAAAGACATCAAGGCGTTCATTGGTCGCACGGGCAATCGGGATGGCATTGCACGCGCTGCTCCGCCTACACCAGCCTCGTCGTCGAACGCTACTGACCTCACGAGCAGTATCGTGTTGAGTAACATTAGTGCGCCTTACCCGTTAGTGTCTCCAGCGACATTTCGTTTGACGCTCGTGAATTCATCCGCTCTGATGGTCCGTGAAGTAGTTATTGGATCTTTGGACGCGGCCGCGCAAACATGCCCGGTAGGCGAGGCGAGCTACCGAGCGCTAAGGAGTTTTGAGGGGCTACTGCCCTCGGGTGGGACGATCGTCGTGACAGGCGAATTTACGGCCAACGCGAAAGTATTCTGTGTCGTGCGCGTGCAGGCCGAAAGCCCCCAACGGGCTACTACTCCTCCACCCTCTCCACCCCCAGCAGTTACCGGCAATCAGACACCTAGACGCGATCCGAGAACCAATGGGTGTTCTCGTCCGTCGACCATCGGCGCTGACGCTTGGAATCGTATGGATGCCAAGCAGCAGGCCGCGGCGTGCCAGGGAGCCGCGAGGTAAAGTGCCCCGATGACTAGCGCGTGCTCCCGGCCGCTGACGGTCGGAGTATTTGACTGCAGCGTACCGAGGCAGATCGGCATGGCTGTCCTGTGGCCCTTCCGTTAACAGTGGAGGCCAAATCCGGCTACGTGGTGCCCGAAGGGAATCATCGTTATGTGTGCGAAACGGCAAACCCGTCAGGATCGTGTTTCTCTCAGCTCGCTAGCCATTGAACCGTGTGAGGGCGGTTACCGGATAGTTCTTGGCGACGAGCCACTTCTCACGGTGGCGGGTGACCCAGTGATGCACGAGAGGGAAGACGTGCTCCATCACATGATCCAGGAAGTTGATGCAACCGGGACAATCCGGGTTGCAGACCTTCGGTATGTCTATCCTTCCGCATTTTCCGCACTAGTGATCTACGGCGTCCAAAAAGAAGTCGTTGAATCAAATCGGGAATGTCTGTCGCTTCATTTCGACAAATGCCTTCGGGGCGACGGCATCTTCTATGAGACTCCTGGACCTAACGAAGGGATGGCCCAACGCTCCCGCTGGGACCCTGTTTATGCATGGATGCGGGAACTGGGAATGAAGCTGCCGTCATTGATCCAGTACTGGGGCGACCACATCAAGAACCCCGAAGAAGATGACGAGTTTCGAAACAATCGAGACGCCTACGTCCCTCCGCTGGCCTTTGTTGAGTCGATCGAGAATATCTATAAGTCGCTCGCCTCAGAGCAGCGTGCGGCTGTATACGCTCTCCACGCCGCCCACAACGTGGTGCTCTTTCCGATGCTCCTTGCCCTCAGAAAGTGCAGTGCCAATGAGTACGCAAGTGGCGTGATGGCGGTGCATCGTGTGGTGGCCGAAGACTGGGCTGCTCTGTCAGTGCCCGACACGGAACACTCAGAATCCTTTCAGCACTACCGGGAGATGGCCAGAGTGGCCACTGAATGGCTAGATCTTTTTCCCACGACGCCGGCTGAGTCATTGCAGGCTGAAATCGCGAACGGTGAGTCCACAAAACGGGAGTTCAAGTCCTCCCTCAGATGGCACATCCACAAAAAGTCCTACGACGAGATCATCACGCACGCTTGCCTCAAGACGATTGCCGCCTTTTTGAATACTGAGGGCGGCGTGCTGCTGATTGGCGTGGAAGACAGTGGTCAGATCTGTGGCATTGAGCACGATGGATTCCCGAGCGACGACAAGTTTCTTCTTCACTTCTACAACTACCTTCAGGAGTGCCTTGGGAATCAGCACGCCACCCGAATCAAGCCTGAGTTGGTTTCGGTGCAGGGGAAGAAGGTCTGTCGCGTCGAATGCAAGCCGTTTGACGGCGAATGGGCTTACCTGCGGCGAAAAGGTGAAGAGGAGTTTCTTGTCCGGATCGGCCCAAGGTCAACGGCTTTGAAGCCGAGCGAGATAGAAAAACATATGGCGAGCCGTAAGAGCTCCTGACCCTTCCCTTGTTCGCCCACTGACGTGCTCCATGCCCGCCGCTACCGCCACCCCCGGCTTCAAGCTCTCTCCCGAGCAGGAGCGGGTCGTGAACCACCGTGGCGGGCACCTTCAGGTCATTGCTTGTGCTGGTGCCGGAAAGACCGAAGCAGTTCTCGTCCGGCTAACGGCCCGCGTTCACCAGCAAGGCATGCCTCATCGATCGCCTGCGAAGCAGGCGCGCTTCCGAAGACCATCAGGCTGGCACCCAGTCCGCGCAGAGCAGCTCCGCCTGCATGAGTACGGTCTTC
>SYOC01000352.1 GCA_005804965.1 Pseudomonadota bacterium | reverse complement strand
TGGCATTGTCTCCGAGGATGCTTCTGAGAATAATCACTCAACCTCTTCTCTTTACAGCACTTTGTCCGGTTCGTACAACTTGCAACCAGTTCAATAATATGAAGAGAGGAGATTCTATAATGCAGAGACATACCCTATCGACTCTGCTGGTCGGTGCGGCCTTCTTCACGATGGCGGGCTGTAAAATCTCGCCACCGGCAGCGCCGACGACGCTTATGACCGAAGAGCAGGTCGCAGCTGTGGCCGATTACCAAACCGCCATCAAAAAAGAAGGCGCCAAGTTCATTAACTTCAAGCTGAAGAAGCTCGAACAGTGCGTTGACGAGGTGTTGGAATTGCAATTACGCTTGGAGAACCAACTGATCTCCCAAGCCCAATTCGACGCCGAACTCGCAAAAGCTCGTGCCAAGTGCGCACGCAACTATAATCAGATCACCAAGGCGTCTACCAAGCTGGCCGATGGCATCATCAAAAAATGCGGACCGGTGGAAGACTTGGTGTTCGGAGCCGATGATCCCTTGCAGTTTCAGACGCTTAGTTCAGAAGGAGGGCTGCCGCTTGCCTCGCTAGAGGAGATGGTGGGCTCGATCTGTGGCATAAAAGAACTCCTTGTCGATATTGCAGTTGGGATTGAGGTGCCTCGGATGTGCTATGTGCTAGAGACGCTAGGGCCGGAGTTTCTGATAGTGGATGACGACCCCGATTTCTGTGTCCCCAACATTCCCCTTGACCCCAGGTGTGAATCCTTCATCGCCCCCCCCCCTCCTCCATAGGCCATTCTTGCTCGTCCTCACCAGAGCCAATACTGCCGCTGCTCGTCTCTGGTGAGGACTGTGTGAGGACAAAATTGAGGAACCGGTCCACCTATCCTGTCGGCTGTCATACAGCCGACGCATGCCCGAGGGAGAGCCGCATGTCTGCTGAAAGCAATCTCAAACTCTGGACTGACCATCTTACCGGCGAATTCGCCACCAAAGACGTCGAGCTGGCGCTCTCGACGATGGTGGATGATGCTGAGGTGATGCACATGCCAACCCGCTCGGGCGGGAAGGGGAAGGCCGAACTGCGACCGTACTACCGCGACATGTTCATTCCTTCCATTCCCGAACAGTGGGAACATATCGTCACCAATCGGGTGATGACCGAGAACACGATTGTCGAGGAAGCTACTGCGCGTCTCCTGCATAGCAAGCAGATGGACTGGTTTCTGCCCGGCGTGCCGCCGACTGGCAAGATGATCGAAGTCGAACTGGTTATCGTGATCGAGTTCCGTGATGGTAAGATGGCGACCGAGCGGATTTATTGGGATCAGGCTGCGGTGTTGCGGCAGGTCGGTAGACTGTAAGACAAGGGGCCGAGGCTGTGGCCAGTTACGAAAACCGATTCGCTCGCATCGAGAACGACCTTGCCGTGCCGAAATGGATGGTCGGCTTCAACCTGGCCATGACCGTGGCGGTCATGTGGAAAGTCTTCTCGGCCTAGAAAGAGAGCGATTCATGGAATCAACCGTTACTCCCGACCAACTCATAGCCCGTCCAACTTTTGCCAATCCCTATCCTGTCTATCGCGCGCTGCGTCCCCACTCTCCGGTGCGCTACATCAGCATCCCTGGCGGCTCTTCCTCGCAAGTGAAAGATCCCGTGTGGGCGTGGGGTCTGCTCCGCTACGAAGATGTCTACAACGCGCTGCGCGACCACGAGACGTTTTCTTCGGAAAGCCCCATGGCTGGCCAATTTGGCCCGCCGCTGGTGCTCATTCAAGATGATCCACCGCGCCACACCCGCTTCCGCCGCCTCGTCAACAAAGCCTTCACCTTGAGGCGGGTGGAGGAACTTACGCCGTGGATTGCCAGTATCGCGCAGGAATTACTGGACGAGATCGGTGAAGGTGAAACTGACCTCGTCGATGCCTACACGATTCCATTACCGGTGAAAGTGATTGCCCGCCTGCTCGGCATCCCTGGGGAAGATTACGTGACCTTCAAGCGCTGGTCGGATGCGTTTCTTTCCACCGTGTCGGCAACGCGCGACGAACGCATGCGCGACCTGCAAGATATGATCGGTTATTTCGGGCAGATAGCCGCTGCCCGCCGTACCCATGGGGCTGAGGATCTGATTACTGCGCTGGTCCAGGCTGGTGGCGAGGACGATGCGCTCGAAGACTGGGAAATCTTGGGCTTCTGCATCTTGCTGCTGATTGCTGGCAACGAAACCACCACCAATTTGATCGGCAATATGTTGAATATCTTGGTGGATCGCCCGGAATTATGGCAGCAACTACGCGCCGATCGCAGTCTTGTCGAACCCGTGATCGAAGAAACCCTGCGCTATGAAGGTCCGGTGCAACGGCTGTTCCGCACTGCTGCCCGCGATGTGGAAGTTGCCGGGACGACGATTGCCAAGGGCGACCGCGTGACGATTTTCTATGGCGCGGCTAACCGCGACCCGAATGCCTTTGCCGATTCCGATACCTTCCGTGTGGATCGTGACCTGCGCAATCATGTCGCCTTCGGCATGGGGATTCACTATTGCTTGGGTGCCCCGCTCGCACGGGCAGAGGCGACCCTGACTCTCAATGCTTTTCTGGACCGTTTCCCAACCCTCGAACGTGGAGCGGCTCCAGCGGTGCGGCAAATGGAAACGCCTATCGTTCTGGGCTTCTCGCGGTTACCTCTCGTGTTGAAAACTCGTCCCTCTGCATAGACACTCGCCTTGCCTCCCTGGACTGGCCAAGCCAGCCGGGAACCGCTACAAGCCTGGAAACCTGAGAGCGCGGCATCGCCGTGTTCCCTTTTTTCACGGAGGTAGCGATGAAATTTAATCTGTTCTTACTCCCGACCATCCCGGCGACGTTCGAAGAACGCGAGCGCCTGCGCCCGATTGGCCGCAATAACGACAAATACCAACAGATGCTGCAAGAAGTGCGCGACCTCGCGCAGATGGCCGATGAGATGGGCTTTGACGCTATGGCCACCACCGAGCATCATTTTCACTCCGAAGGCTACGAGGCGTCGGTCGCGCCGCTCATGCTCTACACCGATCTGGCTGCACGCACCAAACGCATCAAGTTCGCTTCGCTAGGATTGGTGTTGCCGACGTGGGACCCGATCCGCGTGGCAGAAGAGATCGCTGTGCTCGATCACTTGACCAAAGGCCGCTTCATCGCTGGATTTGCGCGGGGCTATCAAGACCGCTGGACGAACGTGCTAGGCCAACACTACCATGTGACCGGCGCACCGATGGATGGCTCGGAAGTCGATGCTCATAACCGCTCGGTGTTCGAAGAGGTCTTCAAGATCGTCAAAATGGCGTGGTCACAGGAGTCGATCCGCTTCCAAAGCAAATACTACGAAGTGCCGACGCCCTATGAAGAAGGCATTCGCCGCTGGCCGGTGGCGCAGAACTGGACGTCGAAATATGGTGCTCCGGGTGAAGTGGACGAGAACGGCACCGTGCAACGTATCTGCGTGATTCCCAAACCCTACACTCAGCCGCATCCACCGATCTGGCAGCCGTTCTCGGTGAGCGAGAAGACCATTCGTTGGTGCGCGACTGAAGGCATCTTGCCGTGGATTCTCGTGTCGCATCCGCCCTCGTTCCGTGCATTGTGCGAAGCCTATAAAGACGAAGCCGCCAAAGCCGGACGCACACTAGAGCTTGGGCAAAGCGTTGGCGCGTTCCGCTCTGTACACTTGGGCAACAACTACACCGAAGCCTACTCGCTCGGTGCGCATTCGCAGGGTACCGGCTTTATCGAGTATTTCTCCGGCTTCGGCTTCTTCGAGGCGTATCGTTTCCCTGGAGAGACTGGTCCGGTGCCGCACACCTTTGAGCGTATGGTCGAAGCCAAATACTCTTTGGTCGGCACGGCAGACGACATCAAACGCGAACTCGATGCGCTGCGGAAGAACAGCAACATCGAATGGTTCGGTTGGTACTTCGACCAAGGGATGATCCCCTGGGACGACGCCAAGCGCCAACTGGAAATGTTCGCCACCAAGGTCATGCCGGAATTTAAGGACTAGAGGCTCTCAAGGTCGTCATTCCGGGCAAGGCCGCAGGCCCCGACCCGGAATCCAGGGGAAGAAACCTGGATTCCCGCCTGCGCGGGAATGACGGTCAGGACGGAGGATTTGGTACGGAAGGGCGAATTCCATACGTTGCGATTTAGGCCCACCACCCCATGAAAATCCTCCTCACCGGTGCTGCCGGGCAGCTTGGCACCGCCCTGCAACGCTTGCTCACTATCCATGACGTGACAGCATTCCCACGCACGCAGTTGGACATCGCCGACTTGGCAGCGGTACGTGCGGCTGTGCAAGCGTGCCGACCGGATGTCGTTATCAACGCCGCCGCCTACAATGCGGTTGATGCGGCAGAGAGCGATCCACAGGCTGCCTATCGCGGCAATGCCCTCGGCCCCAGGAATGTAGCGGTGGCGACCGCGCAGTTGCAAATTCCGTTGGTGCATGTGTCCAGCGATTACGTGTTCGATGGCGACAGCCCCCGGCCCTATCACGAGTATGACCGCCCCAATCCGCAATCGGTCTACGGTGCGAGCAAGTTGGCTGGAGAAGAAGCCGTGCGCTCCTTGAATCGGCGGCACTACATCGTGCGCACCGCCTGGCTCTATTCCGTCGAAGGGCGCAATTTTCCCAACACGATGCTCGCGCTTGCCAAGGAACGAACGGAAGTCCGCGTGGTCAACGATCAAGTAGGTTCTCCGACCTACGTACCGCATTTGGCGCACGCGCTCACGACGTTGTTAGAGACTGGAGCCTACGGCACTTATCATTGTGCCGGGCAGGGGGGCACGAGTTGGTACGAGCTGACATGCTCTCTGTATCGTCTCCTCGGCCTCCACACTGCGGTCGTGCCAGTCTCCACCGCCGAATTTCCGCGTCCGGCGCAGCGTCCGGGCTACTCGGTGTTGACGACGATACAAGAGCCACAGATTCTCCTCCCGCCGTGGGAAGAGGGGATTGGCGAATTTGCACGGGTGCTTTTGTAGGGAATGAGGAATGAGTGATGAGTGATGAGGTGCCCGCGACCAAGGCTAAACCGGAGGTTGCTGCACCTTCACCCCAGTAAGGCAAGTTCCTCGCGGACAATGTGCCGCACGGCTTCGGGGGTTAGCATCTGCCCCGTCCGTCCGGCCGTTGTACTTAACGCTTCATTGATGAGGGTCTGATAGCCACGTCCTGTTTTTTCAGAGAGGGCACGAAAATGTTCCAGCACCTCATTGTCGAGATATAAGGTAATGCGGGTTTTACCAGTTGTGGGCAACACTGCGCCACGCTTGGCTTTGGAAAAATCATACTCCTTTTTCATACGCTCGTCTTTCTTTAGGTTCTGCGCGTCGCACCGAGATCAAACGGGTGTCTTCGCCTTCATACGTATAGACGACGACCATCACTCGACCGAAAGTGTTCATGCCGATTGAGACAAACCGCTGTTCACCCCGTATCGAGTCATCCTCAATCGTGAGCGCTATGAGGATCGCTCAGGACACCATCACCTTCCGCGAGCGACACGCCATGTTTCCGCAAATTAATGGCGTTCTTCTTGGGGTCAAAGTGGCTTTCCACCGCAGCACCATATGCATATTGTGCATATGGTGCAATGATTCCCCAATTTGCCCGCTTGTCGGTTTTCTGCCACAATGCCCGCCATTGCCATAGGAATGAACTTGTCTATTATGCGTCGCTTTTTTCACTATTGGTTTTTACGCGAAACTGTTCACCGTGCCCTGAAAGTGGCGTGCGTGGTCGGGCCGATTCTCACGACGATCAATCAACACGACGTGATCTTGCGTGGCGAGTGGTCCTTCCACCTCTTCTCGAAAATCCTCTTGACCTTTGCCGTCCCCTACAGTGTGTCGTCGTTCTCTTCTGCCCGTGCCTATATGGACCGCGAAGCGGAGGCCGCAGCCAGAACCCGAGGCGAGGCGTGAGTAAGCAGACTCCAACGCCGGTACAAGGCGGAGAATTTCGTCGTGAGCTAGGGTTGCTCGACGCCAGCGCGATCGTCGCTGGCTCGATGATCGGCTCGGGGATTTTCATTGTCTCTGCCGATGTGGCACGTACCGTTGGGTCGCCGGGTTGGTTGCTCGTCGTTTGGCTGCTCAATGCCGCGCTCACGCTCTGGGGCGCGATTGCCTATGCCGAGCTGGCGGCGATGATGCCACGCGCCGGTGGTCAGTATGTTTATCTCCGTGAAGCTTTTTCGCCATTGGTGGGATTTTTGTACGGCTGGACATTATTCCTCGTGATTCAGGCCGGGACGATTGCGGCGGTAGGCGTGGGGTTTGCCAAGTACCTCGGCGTATTGATTCCTTGGGTGTCGGCAGAGCATGCACTCTTTCAGCTCGGCCCGGTTGCATTTTCCACCCAACGTGTGGTGGCGATTGCGGTGATTGTTTTCTTGACCTGGCTCAATGGTCTGGGGGTACGTGAAGGCAAACGAGTGCAGAATCTGTTCACTGCTGCGAAAGTGGCCGCGTTGGCCACGCTTATCCTGTTAGGCTTATTCGTCTCACGCAATCAGGAGGCCGTAGCCGCGAACACCGTGCATTTTTGGGGCGAGCAGGAATTTTCGCTCGGGTTTCTGATGCTGCTAGGTGGTGCGCTCGTGGGGCCGCTCTTCTCTTCAGATGCGTGGAACAACGTGACGTTTACCGCTGGTGAAATGAAGAACCCGCAGCGCACGTTGCCGCTCAGCCTCATCGGTGGGACGGCTCTGGTCATGCTGTTCTACGTGCTGACGAATCTTGCCTACCTCAGTTTATTACCGCTGGTGGGGTCGGTAGACGGTACCACCGTCGTCGAGCGCGGCATGCAGTACGCGGCGGAAGATCGCGTGGCGACTGCCGCTGCGTCGATGATCTTTGGCAATCATGCCGCAGTCATCATGGCAGTGGCGATTATGGTGAGTACGTTCGGCTGTCTGAACGGCTTGATCCTTTCCGGTCCACGGCTGTATTACGCCATGGCGCGAGACAAACTCTTCTTTGCGAGCACTGGGGTGTTGAATGCCGCCGGCGTGCCGGCGGGCGGTTTGTGGTTGCAGGCGGCGTGGGCGTCGCTCCTGACGCTGTCCGGTACTTACGGCAATCTTTTGGATTATGTGGTGTTCTCCGCCTTGTTGTTTTACGTGTTGACCGTCATCGGGCTGTTCCGATTGCGCCGTTCGCAGCCAGCCATGGAGCGCCCCTACCGCGCCTTTGGCTACCCCTGGTTGCCCGGCTTGTACGTGGTGTTTGGCTCGGCTGTGATGCTTGACTTGCTGTTCGTGAAACCGACGTACACTTGGCCGGGCTTGCTGATCGTCCTTACCGGTGTTCCTGTCTATTACTTCTGGAAACACCGCTCCTCCGCGACGTAGGCATCTCCTTACTGCACGATGATGTCGGTGGTGATGAGCCCGCCGAGAGAGCCGTCTCCGTTTCTTCCGCCACAACCGAGGTCTTTAATCGAAGAATCCGGGTTTGGATCGAAGATGGAGGGCGTAAGAGCGCCACGTGGGCAGGTGTCGTCATCTGTATGGTTATCGACGTTCCCGTCGAGTGCCGCATGATCCACAATGGCGGTGTACGAATAGTCCGGACTGCTGTGCAGGGTGTTGTTTGCACAGGTGAAGGTCAAGTCGAATACGACTCGCAGCTTTCCTTTGGATTTCAACGTGAGAGGCAGAGACTTCTGCGGCGGGCCAACATGCAAGGTGAGTACTGGTGCTGTGCAGACGCCCAGAGAATTGACGGAGAGGTGGACGAGATTTTGCATGACTGCCGTCGAGGCGATCGTCTCTTCATGGGGGCTACGGTTTTGGATTTCTACCTGGACCCGCATTGGAGTGTTCAGCTTGGCCTTACGCGGCTGGATGATTTTGGTAATCGCCAAATCGTGTGACGCTGGTCCGCCGCTACAATCTGGGAATCTGAACGCGCCGATACGAGTATGCCAGCTGCTGACGCTGGTGGTCGGGTAGTACTCGCTTGTATACCAGAACGTGCAGTCGTCAAATGGATCGACAGTCAGTGAACTATAATCTCCCCACCGCGACGCGCTGTGCGTTTGCGAGCCGCTACCGGCCATGAGCACGGCTTCACCCTGGGCGAGTTCGCCTAATGGGTCGCTGGCGAGCCGCCCGGCATAGTGAATGGAAGGGAAGAATTTCCGCCTGTTAGAAGCACTGAAACCGATGGCAAGATTACCATTCTTGTCCATGGCAGCGCTGCCCATCCAGCGATGGGTGGTATCTGGGGCATACGTGCTTTGTTGATGAATGCTCCACCCGCCGCCGCTGTTGCGCAGCTCATACCAGCGGATGCCAGCCTGATTGGTAGCGACATCGACCGTGTGATTCGCGACCAAGGTTTGGTACGTGCCGAAGTTGCGATATTGCAAACGGAACATGAGACGGTCGGATAGAGCGTCCAGCTTGCGGGACACGCGCTTCTGCGGGATGCAGTTAGACGAAAGATTGCACAGGTTGGCGTCGAACGATTGGACGTTCAGCTCGACGTTGGGATTACCGGCAAGGCCGAAGGTGGAATTCTGCGGCTGGGTCCAATCAACGTGAAATTCCCAAATCCGCAAGCTGTCGGTAGGAAAGCCGAAGATCGTGTCATCGGCGGAGGCAAAATAGTTGGGGGCACCGTCGAGTGGTGGCGGTCCGTCGAGGTCTGCTGGCAGTAACCCTCCAAAGTTAGGGTTGACGGATTCGAGGTCAATGTAGATGGCTTGCGCAGGTTTTCCTTTCAGCATCTCCTTGCGCTCGAAGGCCACGACAGCGGCCCCAGCGTAGGCTTCCTCCGGGGTGCCAACGCCAGTGAACTGGTTGATGCTCATGTAATAGCCATCTGGCCACACCCCGAATTTAGGGTAGTCGTTGAGTTTGGTCGCACTGATCTGAAAGGCATAGCGGTGGTAAGCTCCAGTCGGGTCGCGCGTCTTAGAAACGGCGAGGCATTGGTAGAACGGCCCGGCAGGAAAATTGGGTACTGCAGGCTGGCTGAAGAACCAACGGTCAGCGAGAGGGTCGTACAGCACGTGTGGCTCGCCATAGTTCGTGTCCTCACACGGACCACCGAACCCGCTCCACAGCGTGTTGCCAGGAACGGGGCCGTAGAGAACTTGCCCGGACTTGTCGTAAATAGCGAAAGAGAGATTCACCCATTGGACGTAGTGGTCTGGACCGACATCCCCGTTGGTATCCGGTGGAAGAACCCCGTCACCATTGGGCACACCCTCGAAACTGAGTGCTGGTGGTGGCATCGTAGCGAGAGTTGTCGCGGCAGGTACACGAGTCAGGAGTGCGGGCGGCGTTGCCTCTGCCGTAGCGACGACCGGACGCTTGCCAATGGAGAGCATGCGAGCCTCGGAAGATTGGCTTGCGCGTGGCGGTATCTCGCGCAGCGCTGGCGACTCATCGTGCTTCATCGCTAGCTCAGAGTATAGCGGGAGACTGATAGCCTTGGTGGCAGTGAGAGCAGTCCCGACTATGGTGAGGCAGAGCAAACCGAGAGGGCGGAAGAAACGTGACATAGGTCCTCCTTATTAGGTGGCAAGACAGTTTCTCGAGAATTGACACTACGAAATCCCTTGGCGTTCGTCTACAGGTGATGATTGGATTTTCCTGTCAGAGGCTTTCAGGAACTCTCTCGAAGCGCGAGGGATGAGATCGGCGAAGGCAAATACGCGTAGACCGAAGAGCAAATCGCAGTGCTGCCGGGAGAACCTTCGGTGCAGCAGGCTGAGAAACCCCGCGTTGCTCTCCGGCATTGAAGCAAGTGGAAGAAAGGGCC
>SYOC01000351.1 GCA_005804965.1 Pseudomonadota bacterium | reverse complement strand
CCTTATCGAGAGCCGATTTCATCTCCAGGACCTCGCTCTTCGTCAGCTCCAGCACGGCATCGAGCCGGCGCAGCACGGTCATGGGCAGAATGACATCGCGGTATTTCCCTCGGACGTAGACATCGCGCAGCACGTCGTCGGCAATGTTCCAGATAAAGTTTGTCAGCCAGTTGAGTCGAGATTAGTCCATAAAAGAGAGTCGTCCTTATTCTGCAAGCGGAAGCACTGCTCGTCTAGATGCCTAAAGAGCTCGCGCAGTTGAAGGCGTGCTCGCACCTGGCTTCCTCGTCTTCTCTCAACTGACTTATGCTCGTGCCTGAAAAGCTTGGTAGCGACGGGCGGAATCGAACCGCCGACCTAGGGATTATGAGAGTGGTACAAACCCTTGAAATCATTGAATTTTCAAGGGTTTGATTGCGTAGTGCATCATCCTGCACGCATGAACACGCAACCTATCCGCAACCGTACAAGTTGTGAGTATTCCGCTGGGAGGTAGTGGCATGCAATGCCTCCTTATTCAGTGCTCTGGCACCCGGTCCATTATCAGAGCATAGATTGCCATAATAGAAAGATGGCGCAAGGCGATCCTGCTCGTGCATGACGAAGTACGGGACGAGGACGGGTGGCGCGTGATCGTGAAAGTGTGGAAAGTACCGGTAAGCGCGACGAGTCCGCACGGAGTTGACTACTCCCTAGTGCTTCTTTCCCCGACCGGAGAGCGATTAGTTGGGTACGACAATCACTGGCCGAAAGGCCATCATCGCCACTTCTTGGGAGCAGAAACGGCCTATCGCTACCAGGGCATTGAGCGGCTTATCGCCGACTTTCAGACCGACATTGGAACCGTGAAAAGGAGACCTGTATGAAGGTGAAAACCGTAACCGTCGGCATCCGTAGCTCGGAGGATGTACTGGCCGAGGCAGCAGCGACCATGAAAGCCGTGGCGACTGGACAAACGGTGCGACCGAAGAAGCGACGCTTATTCTTTACCAGCCCGGAGGCGCTGCGCAAGTTTCTGACGCCGAAGCGGATAGCGCTCATCCAGCTCATTCGGAGCCAGAAACCGACTTCGATCAACGCACTGGCGGTGCTGGCACATCGTGACTTCAAGCGGGTGTACGAAGACGTGCAAGCCTTGGCGGAAACCGGGCTGGTGGATCTCTCCCGCGAGACCGGACGGAAGGTGATACCTTCTGTCGCTGAGGAACTCCGGTTGGAGGTAGTTTTATAAAAGAACTACTATCTGCCCTGCCTGTGTAGAAAGGAACCGTATGGACATTCAGACCATCCCTCCCTACAGCTATCGCATTTTTTACAATGCCCCATCCGGCGAGTATGTCGCTGAGTGTAGGGAAATCCTGGGACTGTCCGGTATCGGCGCAACCGACCTGGAAGCACTCATGGAACTCAAAGAGGCAATTCTTGGGTGGTTAGCGGTGCTTGCTGCCGATGGCCTGCCTTTCCCTCCGCCACAGGGAAACGAAACGAGAGCGGCAGCCCAATGAGAAAAACAAGTGGGGCCGGGAACCTCTTTCAGGCAGCCGCTTTCCAGTGTTGCTGTTCGAGCTTCAAGAAATAGGACCTGGGTGACTGGACTGGGCGTTGCGGCTCGGCCAACTGTTCGGCAATCTGAAGCAGCACCTCGCGTGCCGCTTCGCCATCTTTCGCAATCGTGGCAATCGCACGCGCCAGTCTATCGGCGGACGTGCCGAGATTGCTCGTGTGGCCATTCTCGACCCGAGAAAGATGCTCTGGAGTAATGCCTAGTAAAGCGGCAAACTTCTGAGCCGGGAACCCTTCGTGCTTCCGTAAGAAGCGAATCTCCTCTCCGTTCAAAAGTGTAGGTTTCTGAATCAACGAGCGGGCAAGGACATCGTGCAGCTCGGCAATCCTGGGAATCACCGGCACCTCGCCTCCGCATTGTGGGCACGTGTGCATGGTAATGCCGACCAGCGAGACGTTGCTCAATCCGCTTAAATCGTACCGATACGGCTTCTGCCGAGTGGCTTTCCGCTCTCTCATGGCCATATCGCAGGTATCACAGTTCATAAACTCTTTCCTTTGTGAGGACACCGATTCTCGCTACGCAATGACTGTCACAACGATGAGCGTACCGTCGATTTCCACGACGCAGGCACTCTTTTCTCCATCAACCGATGCGCCTTCGATCTTGTAGCGCCATTGCTGAGCGGGTTTACTGTGCTCGACGATCCGCCCGAATCGTATGAGATGGGCAAGGTCTTGCATGTCAATATGCCGCTGTCTCATTCGCTCTTGGGCGTGGGGTAAGATGGCAACAAAGCCCTCCTTCCACAAGATGCGGATGCGCTCCATTGCCTGTCGAGCACTCAGCGGGCGATCTCCGAGTCTCTTTCCCTGCGTTTCCTTCTTTCCCGCCATCTCTCGTCCCTTCGTGAGACTCCCCTTCCCCCGCCGCAGCCTGGCCACCACTCTGTGCCGACTCCTTGCGGGTAGTCTCCTCTCTCATTGACAATTTATCAAGTAGGAGCATGGACATCAGCGCAGCCTAGCAATACACTTATGACCTTAACCGGACACGTAAACCATACGCTGGAGCAGTGTGAATGAGCGAGACCGCAAAGAAACATCCGAGCAAGAACCTTTCCTCACCAAAGACAGCAACGAAACCCCAATCCCCCCTTGTCCCCCTCCCTCTTCTCGACCCCCGCTTGCTCACCCAGCCCGCGCGAGAGAAGCGTGCCCGTCAACATCTGCCCAAACAGCCGGAAACCCATCGAGACGCAATTGAGACGATCCGCCGTCACTGGCTTGCTTGTCGGGCGATTCTCGACCTCACTATTCCGGGATTTCAAGCCGCCGCTACAATTCGATTCCGCGAACTGCCGCTCGAAGAGTCCGATAGAGAACGGCTGCTACAAGTGCTTACTCAAGCACCAACCGAGCCGTTTTTCTGGCATACTCTTGAGGAAGCATGGAACCATGTCTGGTCCTGGTCAGGTCCTAGGAATGACGAGGCAACGGGACAGGTATGGGACGGAACGTATTTTCGTGAGCGGTTCGCTCAATACCCCAGCCGTGTTTCTTCCAATTGGGAACAGGCATCACGCTATTTGACACAAGTGCTCTTCCATATGAAGAGTACGGCCTGGATACAGATAGGACAACGTTCGCAGATTCTCCGTAGCCTACACGACAGCGCCAAGCAGAAAGGTGATTACAGAGGTCTCCGCGCCGCCGTTCAAGAATGGTTGCCCGCTCCATGGGTCGAACAGGAAAAGCAACAGCTTCGACGCCAAGCCGTCATGGCCGTTTCTCCTGAAGAACGCGAACAGGCCAGGGCTATTCTCAAGGACATTGCCTCAGCGGAGGTAGCATTCGGAAGCGGCCCAGACAGGAAGTTTACCAAGCAGATGAGTAAGGAAAGGAAACAGACGCACAACCGAGCAGTCGGTCTAGAACGTCGTCAAAAAGAAAATGCCCGAAGGTTACTCACAAAGTTTGAACACCAAGAAACTTGGTTTCGTAACGAAGAGAAGCTACCTCCGGAGGAGGCTCGAAAAAAAGCGGCGGATCATGTCAAGAAGGAATTCAAGGCCAGTTCACAAGCCAAAGAAAAGGACAAAGTTCTCTTGCTTTTCGACGAACTGATAAAGACGGACTAGCAGCAGAAAAAGCAAGCATTTCTTTGCTGCTTGTATTTTTTGTGCAGTCGAATGTGTGCGCTATCATGCGCACATGTGTGATATATTTCTAAGCGAGTTCATCGACGCGCGACGTTTTGAAGAAATCTTTTCGCTCTCGCGTCGCACGTTTTTTCAGCTCATCGCTGACAACAAACTGACAGCGTACAGATTTAGCAAACGCAAAACGCTTGTGAAACGTCGCGACGTTGAGCAACTGCTTGAAGCCAGTCGTGCGACGAACAGCATCGACAAAATCGTTGACGACGTGATGAGCGAGCTGAACGATGTGCGCTGATACGTCTTGTTGCGTCTATTGCATACAGCGTATTGACAAAGACGACGACGCGCAACGCATCAGCAAGCGTGCAGTTGCGCATACTGCCTGCGCTTTTGCTGCTGACGAAGCGCTCTTTGCTACACTTGACGCTGAACAATTTTTGAATGTGAGTCTCGACGATGACTGAACAGCTACGCAACGAGTTCGCTCGTCTTGTCCGTGCGCATGTTCTTGACGTGCGGCTAAGCGGCAACCAAGTCACAGGGCGCGTGCCCTGGCGCGAAGACACACACCCCTCGTTCTCTGCGAATCTTGAAAAATGCGTCTGGTACGACCACGCCACGAACGAGAGCGGTGGAGTCCGGGAATTCAAGCAACGGCTTGGATTAGACAATGACGACAAGACGCACGCGATCATTGCCACCTACGACTACACCGACGAGAACGGCGCACTGCTCTATCAAGTGGTGCGGTTCGCGCCGAAGAACTTCCGGCAACGCATCCCAGACGGCCACGGGGGATGGACCTGGAGCCTCAAAGGTGTCCATCGGGTCCTCTATCACCTTCCGGTCGTACTCAAGGCTGCGACGGTGTACCTGGTCGAAGGCGAGAAGGATGCCGACCGCCTGTGCGCATTAGGGATACCGGCGACCACCAACTGTGGAGGAGCCGGGAAGTGGCAGCCCGCCTACTCCGCAGCGCTCCGAGGCAAGCGCGTGGTCATCCTCCCCGATAACGATGCCCCTGGCGAACAGCACGCGCACGCCGTCGCGCAAGCGCTCTTGCCCGTGGCGGCGGCAGTAAAGATCGTGCGCTTACCCGGACTGCCGCCGAAAGGCGACGTGAGTGACTGGTTGGATATGGGCCATACCAGAGACGAACTGATTGCGCAGGTTGAGAAGACGCCGATCTTCAAGCTGGAAGCCGGAAACAGCGTTCCTCCGCTGCGCACTGGTTTATCGTTGACGAAACTAGCCGACTTGTTGAAGGAGCCGGAAGAAGCCGTGGCGTGGCTGGTCGATGGGACCTTGCCCTCTGGTGGCTTCTCTCTATTCGTCGCCAAGCCGAAAGTCGGGAAGAGTACCTTGGCACGGAATCTCGCTCTTGCTGTTGCGCGTGGGGATACGTTCTTGAACCGAGCCACGCAGAAAGGCGCAGTCATTTACCTCGCACTGGAAGAAAAACGGTCGGAAGTAAAGAAACACTTCCAGGATATGGGCGCATCCGGCGAAGAAGACATTTACATCTTTGCGGCGAATGCTCCGGTCGATGCGTTGTCACAGATTCGTACCGTAGTCGAAGAAAAGAATCCCGTCTTACTGATTGTTGACCCCTTGTTCCGCTTCATGCGCGTGAAGGACGGCAACGACTACGCACAAGTGACGGCAGCGATAGAGCCACTTATGGTGCTCGCCCGGCAAACTGGCGCACATGTTTTGTGCGTGCATCATGCCGGGAAAGGCGGACGAGACGGAGGCGACTCCATTCTCGGTTCGACGGCGATCTTTGCCGCTGTCGATACCGCGCTCATTTTAAAGCGCTCCGAACGCTATCGGACCATCAGCAGCACGCAACGCTACGGGGAAGACCTCCCGGAAACCGTACTGCGCTTCGACGTCACAACGAGAACCATTTCGTTGGGCGAATCGAAGGAGAAAGAAGAAGAGCAACGCCTAGCAGAAGCAATCGTTGAATTCCTCACGAGCAAAAACGAGGCAGTAACGGAACTGGAAATTGATGCCGACGTGGAAGGCCGTCGTGCAGTTCGTAAACGCGCCCTTCGTTCCCTTGTCGAAGCCAAAACTATCTTCCGCGACGGTGATGGCAAGCGCGGAGCCCCCTTTCGGTACGCGCTCGAAAAAAGCTGGTTTGCTGGTTCCCCACATATAGATGGGAACCAGGGAACCAGAAACGGAAAAGTAGAGCTAACCCAGCAAGAAGACTCACTTTATACTGGTTCCCGTCAACAAGATATTTCTGACGACTTTGCAAAAAGCCGGGAACCAGCAATGTATCCTTATGAGGAAGAATTATGAGCGACGTACACGCGTTGCTTGCTCGTTGCCAAGCGCTCGGAGCAGAGATCATCCCGACCCCTCACGGTACGCTGAAGGTGGCAGCCCCGGCCCCTCTTCCTGAAGAGTTACGGGCGGAGCTGAAACAACGCAAAGCCGAAGTCTTAGTGGTCCTAACTCAGCATCCTACTTCTGTAGTTGAATCCTGGCCTTGTTCTTATTGCGGACGGTCAGCGGAGATTGAAGACGTGTGTCCGAGTCTCGATGGAAAACGTATCCTCACCCTGTGGCGTTGTGAACCCTGTCAGACCTATGGTGTGACGCCCAACACGCTCCCTCCTGTGTGGGTGAAAAAACAGAAACAGTAAGCAAAAAGATATGGGGTGTTGAACTGATACCGAGGGGATATGAGTAACTACCGTCTCACCATAAAACAAGCACGCTTTATTAACGAGTATCTCATCGACGGGAATGCCACTCGGGCCGCCCTAGCCGCAGGGTATAGTGCGCAGACAGCCTCTGTCATTGGCTGGGAAAACCTAAGAAAACCTCAGATTCACACCGCGATTCAGGAAGCGCAGCGACAGCTTGCCGCGAAAAACGACCTCAGCGCGGAGCGCCTCCTGCGAGAATACACCCGCATCGCCTTAGCTCGGATCGACGATTTCATCAGCTGGGGACCAGAGGGT
>SYOC01000350.1 GCA_005804965.1 Pseudomonadota bacterium | reverse complement strand
CCGTTCGCGGGGATGCCGCCCTGGGCGCAGATGATCGGCGAAGCCTTGCCGCTCACGCATTTCGTTCGCGCTGCTCGCGGTGTCTTATTGCGAGGGGAAGGCGCAGCGTTCGTGGCCGTCGAGATGGCACCGGTAGGAATCTTCGTCGTCGTGGTTACGCTGCTGGCATTGATGATGTACCGCCGACGGTTGGCCTGACTGCCACTGCGTCATCCTTTGCGCAAGGCCTCCGTTACCTGGAGCCGAGCTGCTCGCCGCGCTGGGAAGAATCCCCCGACGAGGCCCATGAAGATCGCAAGTCCGAAGGCAACGAGTAGACTGGTCGGTGAGATGCGCAAGCTGACTACGACGGTTGAAAACGACGGCAATTGAAACGCTAACCCTTGCAGCAGGCTGTTGATAGCGAAGATCGTACACACCCCAAGCATGACCCCTCCGAGGTAGCCGAGAAACGAGAGGCAGACGGATTCGGTGATGAAAGAGGCAAGAATCGACCTGCGACTAAAGCCGATGGCGCGGAGTGCGCCGATTTCAGCTGTGCGGTGCGTGACCGCCGCGAACATGGTGTTCATCGCACCGAAGACTGCGCCCACACCCATGATGAGTGCTAACACCAGCGTGAGTAGGTAGAGGACGCGAGCACCGACGGCTTGCTCTTCGTAATAGGCAATTTCAGACTGCGCCAACAAGGAAATGCGTGGGTCGTCGGCGATGCGGCGGATGAGCGCTTCTTGATCTGCTCCCGGTGCCACCACGAGACGAATTCCTGAGCAACCGCGTTTCGCATCATTGTTAAAGAGGGAACCAACGTCTAACCACACTTCGGATTCATAGGCGGTGCCATTACTGGAAAAGGTGCCGACGATATTCCACTTGTAGTTGCCGAAGAGAATCGAGTCGCCGACCTCAAGACCCTGATAGCGTCGCGCTGCGGCGACGCCGACAATGGCTTCATTTACCGAGGGATTCGGCATGCGCCCAGCGACGAGGCGTACATTACTATGGACCTGAAAGCCTATCGGTGTGACGCCACGCATCAAGACGATTTCTTGCCCTCCAGCTTTGGTGGGTAACAGCGGCTGGGAGATCGACTCCGGCGAGACCAGAGGCTCTCCCTCTGGGGTTTGTGCGATGCCGGGGAGATAACGAATCGCCTGATAGGCATCGCGGGTGATAAAGCTCATGACATCGCTGCTTGCGCCTTTGCGTAGGACCACCAGTTTATCCGCTCGCCCGGTACTGATGAGCATATGACGCAAGCCGGCCACGAGCGAGAGCAGAAGGAGGGTGACAAGCACCACCAGGGCAATGCCGCCGGCGGTGGCCAGCGTGGTCATCTTGCGCAGGAATAAGCTGCGGAGGTTGTATTTGAGCGGAAGCGCCATAATGTCTCCACGTCTCGGTTGGCCGTCATTCCCGCCCCCGCCTTCGCGAGGGCAGGCTGCGGAGGGAATCCCGTCTTTTTTTCTGGATTCCGGGTTTTGCTACGCTCGCCCGGAATGACCGGCTGCTCCGAATGATCGGCTTGGTGTTTACCCTTGCTATGTCAATTGTCGTAGCGCCGTGGCGACATTGAGGCGCGCCGCGCCGCGCGATGGAATCACTCCCGCCAACATCCCGACCAAGACAGCAAGAAAAAGTGACTGAATCATGACCGAAACTGGCATGATGAACATCGCCAATGGACCGAGGAACGGTGACCACGAGCTTTTCCCAGCGTTAAGAATGAAATAGGCTGGACCAGCACCGAGGAGGCCGCCGATGCTGGCGATGAAGAGCGCTTCGCTGAGCAAGAGCGTAAACACGATACGCCGCCGAAAGCCGATGGTTTTGAGTACCGCGACTTCGCCGATCCGCTCGCGCACACTCATGGCCGCCGTGTTGGCAGCAATGAGGACGATAGCGGCGACGACGAGAAATCCTACCAGCATCACAATGCGGATAATGCTGTCGAACGAACTGAGATAGGTAGCGATGAAAGAATATTGGGTCTCGGTGACGGTCGGCGTCGCAGAGTTGCGAAATTTGTCGTCGATGGCCGTGATCACCCCAGGCACGTTTTCCGGGGCATCCACCATCAGCATCATCATGGTGATCTCGCCGGTCGCACCGAAAGCCTCGTAAGGTTTCAAGGCTTCCTCGAAATAAGTGCGTGGAAACAGGAAGATCGTGGCGGCCATGGCACTGTCAGGCGGGATTTCGCCGATGATCTTGAAGCTGAGAGTGAGGTTGAACCACGGGCTGTCGCGGAGCGTGACCTCTTGGCCAATTTTCCAGCCGAACTTACGCATGGTGCGCTCTCCGACTAGGGCACTGTCGCGACGCTTCTTAAATTCTTCGAGAATAGCCGCATCAATGTGAAAGTCGCTCAGCACCTCGCCGATGGTCTCGGCGTCTACCGCGTAGTTCGGAAAAAAATCTTTTGGCTCTGCGTACATGCCACCAAACCAAGTCATATGGGTGACGTGGGTGACATGGGGGAGGGCACGAATTTGCTGCACATAGGCGAGCGGTATGCCGTCGAAGGAGACG
The DNA here is from genome assembly GCA_005804965.1 of Pseudomonadota bacterium. Classification (GTDB taxonomy): domain Bacteria; phylum Desulfobacterota; class Binatia; order Bin18; family Bin18; genus SYOC01. The sequence goes on along the minus strand of SYOC01000350.1, from coordinate 6,844 downwards.
CCGTATTTGTGGTGCGTGACTAAGCGTAGGCCGTTGGCCGAACGCTCCAAGATCGTGTTGCGGACCGACGGTAGCGTCATGACCGCGCATACCAAGAAAATGGAAAACGCGATCGCTAACGTCGTCAAGATTGTCCGCAGACGGTTTCTACTAAGGTTGCGTCGAATGAGAGTCCACGTACTCATTGGGTCCTCTCTCGTGTGAGACCCAGCCGCAAGGCTGGAGGCGGTTTAAGCGTGTTCGACTGCTGTCGCGCCGTTCACGAGCACGCCTTGTTCAAGGTGGAACGTTTGATCCACATACCGGATAGCGCGGGGATCATGTGTGACCATGACGACGGTCTTGTGAAATTCGCTTTTGAGCTGACGCAGGAGAGACAAGATATCATCCGCATTTTTAGCATCAAGATCGCCGGTCGGCTCGTCGGCGACGATTAACTCTGGGTCTACGACGATAGCGCGAGCAATGGCGACACGTTGCTGCTCGCCGCCGGATAACTGATTCGGCAAATGGTGCTTACGGTCCGCAAGTCCGACAATACTCAACGCCAGTTCCGCGTGCTTGCGCCGGTCGGCTTTAGCGAGGCGCGTGAGGAGCAGCGGGACTTCCACATTTTCGATGGCGCTGAGCACTGGAATGAGATTGTAAAATTGAAAAATGAAACCGACATGTGCTGCTCGCCATGCTGCTAATTGGTCTTCGCTGAGGCCGTTTAGGTTCTGTGCGCCAACTTTTACAACGCCAGAGGTGGGTTGATCCAGCCCAGCAATGAGGTTCAATAACGTCGACTTTCCTGAGCCCGACGGCCCCATCAAGGCAACGAAGGTGCCGTCAGGAATCTGAAGACTGACGTCTTCTAACGCATGAACTTCATCGACCCCGCGCCGGTACAACCGCGAGACTTGATGAATCTCGATCATAACCTGCTACCCTCCTCGTGTGTCAGAACGGCACCTCGAAGCCTTCGCGTTCTTGGCTCTTTGCCTCTACCAGAAACCCCCGTGCACCTCGGTATGTTCCCAAGGGGTAGTAGAGATATCCAGTGATGGTAGCTCCGGGTTGAATCACTTGGTTCGTCAGCGCCTGGGTCGGCAAGCCCGCTTGTTGCTCCAAGACCGGTTTGACACGATCCCCGACCAGACTCACGAGGGCAATCTTATCAGCTTCGATCTGGTACACACGTTTGGTAGGGTTCGTCAGTTGGACTTGGACGGCGAGGAATTTGGTGATTTCAGCACCTAACGCAAGCTTGCTGTCAGCACGCGAAAGCGGACGGATGGCGACTTGGACTTGGTTCGTTGCCGGAGTGGCCGGAGCAGGGATGACGCCCCGCTGCCCTTTGTAGGTGGCGAAGAACCCGCGCCGAAAATCTCGTAACGCGGTGTAGAAGTTGCGGTCTTTGAGGAGCGGGCTATCGGCGTTGACGTCCATAGTGACCATGCGGCCTTCGCAGCCGAGCGCGATGTAGATTTCGGCTTGTCCCTTTTTGTTCCCTTTGACGAGGCCTGGCTTGCCATTCGCCGCCGGAGTGAATTCCGTCACCGTGTACCCTAAGTGTTCAATGGCAAGGCGGGAAATCCGATTGGCTTGCTCGCAGGGGAGGATGTCTGGGCGCGCGTCGATCTCGACGCCTTTCTGACTACAAGTAATCTTGACCGAAACCGGATCTTGGTCGCCCCAGCTGAAGGTCCGAGTGCCTTTCAAAAGGCCAGCCTTCTCGTTAGTTGGCGGAGTCATAGACGCGACGGTGTAGTCGAGTCGTTCAAGCGCCCGCTGTGCGACTCCTGTCGCTTCTTCACATGATAAGCCGGTTTCGACAATGCCGTACTCGTCCTCTGCTACCGCAGCGACTTGGGTTGTTGGCACAACTGTCTGCGCTTGCTCAGCAGCGTCTCCGGGGAGTGGGCAAAAGAGTACCACAAATGTGAAGAAGAAGAGGAAAGCGAACGACCAACGAGTTGTCTTCATGTATGTCCCCCCAAGGCCAGCGTTTGAGCCGAATGCTCGTATTGCTGCGGCAGATTTCGGCGCACTATAGCAGGAAGAGCCGGGGATGAAAGAGGCGCGGGGGAAAGACGGACTGGCGACCCGCTCGTGTAAAGAAAAGCCAGTCACGAGACGGGTCGGGTTTCAGAAGGGTGAAGGAATGCGGCGTCGGATGAGGAGGAGCCGTTCATTTGTAGTAGCGAGATTTGCACTCCTGACATTCCCAGATGTCGTTTCCAAACATATACAGACAATAGAGCCAGGTCGTCTCACGTCCGCATTTGCTGCAATACCCAGTGATTGTATCGCCTTCTTTCGCCATGATTGTTCCCCTTTGTCATTGTGTGTTTCGCACGCGATCCAACTCAAATAAAAAGGGCGCACCGCTACCTGCAAGTCATTCCGGAAAAGCGGTTCTTCTTTCCTCCTCCACCTGCCGCTTCCGCCTGCGGTTTACTGTGCTGAGGCTTTCGCGAATGTTACTTCCCCAATTTCGGAGCCGGTGAGGACAACGAGCAAAACGGCTTCTTCCTCGCCGACATTGCGGAAACCCTCCCTGGTATTGGCAGGGAAAGAGATGGTGTCCCAGGGACCGAGTGTCGCTTCGTTCTCACCCTTGTCTCCCCAAAAGAACGAGCAGTGCCCAGAGAGGACCACGAACACTTCTGGTTTAGGGTGACTGTGCAGCGGAGCACCTTTGCCTGGACTGACTTTGTTGACGGCCATGGTGAAGCCGTGTTCTCCGCCAATGGCGGGTTGCGTTCGCCCGGCGCGGCCAATCAACGCATACCCTTGGGTGCCATCGGGTGTGTAATTCTTGATGAAGCTCGCGTAATCAATGGGCTTGAGGTCCTGAAACCGTGCGACACGCGAGGCCATCTCTTCGCTCTGTGTTTGGGAACTCATAGAGTACCCTCCTTTGGGATAGAAAATTTGCCCATAAGAATAGCATGAAATCACAGACCTGCCTATGAAGTGAAACAGAAGAAACAGTGTGGCATCCAAAGACTATGGCACTTACCTGTCAGGAACTTATTGCAATCTTTGGCGACTATCATTCCGGCTCCCTAGCCGTAGATTTGGCGGTACTGGCCGAGCTGCACCTTCTCGGCTGTTTGGAATGCGCGGACTATTTGAAGAGCTACGAAGAGACGATCCGCCTGAGCAAGATTGCGTTCGCGTCTTTAGACGATGGCGTTCCTGAAAATGTGGCGCGTGCTATCCTCCAAAAGCAGACAGGGACATGAACTAAAGACGAGTCTCTCTGTCTCCGTTCTCTGTCTCTGTCTCTATCTTTGTCCCTGTCTCTAACGCGCCTTCACGACATAATATGTGAACGGATTCAAGACTTCCTTTGGGCATTTCGCTGGGTATAGCAAAGTGCCCATTGACTTTTTTCTGAACTCTAGAGATCTTTCCAAAGAGCACTTGTCGGGGGATTCAATGCAATTGGCTCGATGAGGGCTCAGGTCGGAGCGTTTTTAAGAAGGAAAAGATCTATGCCGTCCGTTCCGCGTTTCTTATGTGTCCTCGAACATCCTGACGAACGTCGTCAGATGTCTGAGGCATTGCGTAAAGTATTTCCGGAAAGTGAGATTGAGAGCGTCGGCACGATGGCAACATACTCCCAATGCATCGAGCACATCGTGTTCGATGTGGTGATTACCGAGGCTATGGTCGATGGCCTTGATGCTTGGAGCGTCTTGGCTCAGGTCCAAGAGCGCTGGCCCGAATGCCCGGTGATTTTATGTACGACCCTGGGGAATGAGGCATTAGCGGTCCGCGCAATGCGAAGCGGTTTTGCTAATTATATCGGCAATACCCCTTGTCGGTACGACGAGCTGGCGGCGGCAGTACAGGCTGTCTTGACTACTCGTCACGTCTCGGACTCTGGACACGTGCGGCGAAGTCCCCTTAACCTGAACGAGGCGCAGGAGGCCGAACGTGCGCTCCGCGAACGAGAAGAGGCCCTTCAACTCAGCGAGACACGCTATCGAGCGCTGGTAGAAGGGTCCATCCAGGGGATATGCGTGGTGGGCGACGACGATACCGTGCTTTTTGCCAATCCCGCCTTGGCTGCCATCTTTGGGGTGAGTCATCCGAGTGAAATCGTTGGGATCCCAGTGTTACAATTACTCGCCCCTCAGGAGCACGAGCGGATGAATCGCTACTCCGCAGCGCGTTTCCGGGGGGAACCCGCACCTGAGCGATATGAATTTCAGGGGAAAAAATGCGATGGCGCTCCGCTCTGGATAGAGGTGGTGGTGTCAGTAGTGGTATGGGAGGGGAAGCCAGCAATTCTTGCCACTCTCATCGATATTTCGTCGCGCAAATATGTGGAGCTGGCATTACAACGTTCAGAGCAGCAATATCGCACGCTGGTCGAGCATCTTCACGACGGTGTCTTTATTATCCAAGACGGGCTGATGCAATTCGTCAACGAGAGTTTTGCGCACATGGTTGGCTATGGCGCGAAAGAAATGCACGCTATGGGATTCGTGGGGTTGGTCGCTCCAGAGGATGCTGCTCTTGTGGGTGATCGCTATCGACGTCGGCAAGCTGGAGAAGCGGTTCCTCCGCGTTATGAATTTTGCCTCTTGCATAAAGACGGCAAGAGACGTGTCCCAGTCGAAATGAATGCCGCCCTGATCGAATATCAGGGCCGGGTCGCGACGATGGGGACGTTGCATGACGTGACTGAACGCGAGCAGACGGCGGGGCGGTTGCGTGAAGAGGCAGAAATCAATGCTGCCCTCGCACGAGTCGCTCAGGAGATGATTGCCTCGCTTGAAACCTCGACGCTGGTTGAGCGATTGTGCCGCGTCACGACTGAAGTGCTGGGCTGCGATTGCAGTCACACCAATCTGTGGATGCCGGAAGAAGAGTCCTATCGCACGGTGGCAGGGTATGGTGACACGCCCGAGCAATGGGAGATCGTGCAAAGCTTGAAAATTCCCCATACCGCCGTAATAGACCTAGCGCAGCGCTTCCTGAATGGAGAGGAAGCGATTCTCCTTGAGCCCGTTGCCGCGAGTCCTGACCTTTTAGACAGGATTATGCACAAAGTCGGCATCACAGCATCGCTGACGGTAGGACTGCGGAGGGGGACTGTCTGGATTGGTGGGCTGTCGGCGAGCTATCGCGGTCAGCGGGAGTTTAGCGACCGACAGCGGCGCATTTTAAGGGGTATCTCGCAAATTGCTTCTTTAGCGCTGGCCAATGCCCGACTCTTGGAGCAGGTGGAGCGCTCGAACCGAGTGAAAGAGGATTTTGTGAGTACCATGTCGCACGAGTTGCGCACGCCACTCAACATCATCCTAGGCTACAACAGCTTGGTGCAAGAAGGGACCTTTGGTCCTTTGACCGAGGAGCAACAGACGGTACTCGGGCGCGTGGAGAAGAGCGGACGAGAGTTGCTGGAATTGATTAATGCGACTCTGGATCTCAGCCGTTTGCAAAGCCACCGTATTCCACTCGATATCCGCGCCGTCCACGTGCGCGAACTGCTGCACGAACTGCAAGCAGAAATCCAGCAGCTCAATGACAATCCTGAGTTGCATGTACACTGGCACCTTGCCTCCGACTTGCCGGAGCTGCACACCGATGTAGTGAAGTTGAAAATGGTGCTGAAAAACCTCGTGACGAATGCCTTGAAGTTCACGGACAACGGACAGGTGTCGATCAGCGCTGAACCGCAAGATCATGGAGTAACCTTCTGCGTGACGGATACCGGACAAGGGATTGCTCCTGAAGACTTAGCCCTGATTTTCGAGCCGTTTCGGCAAGGGGGAGCCTTCGCCACCCGGCGGCAAGGTGGCGTCGGTTTGGGGCTGTACATCGTGCGACAATTGACCAATTTGCTAGGCGGGCGGGTGTTCGTAGATAGTCAACTCGGAAAAGGCTCTTCGTTTCAAGTGTGGTTTCCCCAAGAAAAGGCGGAAGAATGAACGAGCGGATAAGGCGTGCCAGCTTTGTTTTCTGGCTCGTCTGTTGCTGTGGGTGGTTGTTGCCGACCAGGGCTGCTGTGGCGGCAGAAGGGGTCAGCAAGTATCTGCCTTTGGCTGTGGGCAACCGCTGGGTCTACGAGTCAAGTGAAGGGTCGGAAGCCGCCCCCGCTCTGGAATCGTGGGAAGTGCTGCGCCAAGAAGGGCGCGGATTCGTTCTGCGCATTCAACAGCCATTTATTACCTTTGAGGGGGTAGAAGAGCGGTTCGAGCTTGCGTCTGGTGGCCTGCACCGCCGCATCCAAAACGCTTCCGTGTCTGCAACGCAAGTGCTGCTACGATCCCCGTTAAAGGTCGGCGCACAGTGGCAGGATGCCGACGGTGGACGTTCTGCCGTGACCGCTGTCGGAGAAACGGTGACGATACCGGCAGGGACTTTTGCTGACTGCGTGGAAATTACGCGACGCGGCAAAGGATCGCAAACTACTGTCGTTTCGACCTATGCCCCGGGCGTGGGCATGGTGCAGCGTGAAGAGACGTTTGCGATGATCTATGGCGGCGCTGGCGGCGACTTTTTGACGTCCGCCAAGGGGCGAGTCGTGTTGCGATTGAAAGAATGGACAGTGCAGAAGGCGGCCCCTCAACAGCCATAACAACGAGAACGGTGGCCCGCCGCATGATCCGAATGAGGAGCCGAGCTTCAAGCGGGAAGCGAAAGCCGCTCTTGGGCTTTAGTGATCTTTTTTCATCTCTTTTTCTGCTTCGTCAGCAGCTTTCTTAACGGCATCCCCGGCTGCTTGCGCAGCTTCGCCGACTTTACCAACAGCGGTCGCTGCAGCGTCTTTGGCCGCAGCGGCTGGATCAGCCGGTGCTTGGGCTGGCTGCTCTTTGCCGCACGCGCTTAAGCCCAGCGT
>SYOC01000349.1 GCA_005804965.1 Pseudomonadota bacterium | reverse complement strand
GCGATGCCACTGGACAGCGTGGAGAACGCGAGGTCCGGGTTTTTGCTGATCCTCTTGGGCTTGGCTCCTGTGGCCCTTGGCGGTGCTGGCATCGGTGGCTGGTTTCTGGCGCGGCGTGCGCTGGCACCGGTCGATACGATGGTGGAAACTGCACGGAAGATTAGCGCGGAAGACTTGTCACAACGCCTCGACGCGCCCACAAGACAGGACGAGCTGGGTCGCCTCGCTGATGTGCTCAATGCCATGCTCGCGCGTCTGGAACAGTCGTTTACTGCTGTGCGCCACTTCAGCGCTGATGCCGCCCATGAACTACGCACGCCGTTGACTATTCTCAAGGGCGAATTGGAAGTGGCCAGCCGTGCGCCGCAAAACGTAGAAGAATATCAGCGCGTGCTCACGAGTTGCCTGGAAGAGGTGGATCGCCTGAGTGCTTTGGTGGAAGATCTGCTGTTTTTAGCGCGGTCCGATAGCGGCAACGTCCATCTGCCGCAGACCGTCGTCAACTTGACGGATTTACTCGACGATGTGACACCAGCGCTGTCCGCACTGGCAGAAGATGCCGCCATAGCGTGCAAAATCGTGCCAGCTCCGAGCTTGTGGGTGCGCGGGAATGAGTCGCTGCTTTTTCGTCTCGTTTTTAATTTGGGCGAGAATGCGGTGAAATATACGCCGGCTGGCGGTGCCGTCACTCTGGCACTGACACGCGAGGACGACCAAGCTGTGCTTGAAGTGAGCGACACCGGGCCTGGCATCGCTCTCGAAGAACAAGAGCGGATCTTCGACCGATTCTATCGTGGTGACCGGGCACGGAGTCGCGGAGGGACGGGACTCGGGCTAGCACTGACACGCTCTATCGTCCTTGTCCACGGCGGGCAGATTACCGTGGACAGTGTTCTCGGCAAGGGCAGTTGTTTTCGTGTGACTTTGCCGCTGACCGAAGGACCGTTCCAACACGTGCTGTCGAGCTGAGCCGCAGCTCTCCATCAGCAAGGACAGCGATCTACGCATCTCCAGAGAGCATGCGCGGTCCGCCACGACTGCGCTCTCGGCGCGGACCTTCCTCTGGAACGATGTACAACCGGCGAAAATACCCACGCCCCATACTGCGCGTCGAAATGAGAGGATCTCCCTCCAAGGTGAGATGAATCACCCGTCGGTCGCGCGGGCTGAGCAGACTCAACGCCACTGGTCGCTTCCGCCGTTTCGCCCGTTCTCCGAGCCGGAGTGCAAGATTTTCCAGGTTCTTGCGGCGACGCTCGCGGTAGCCTTCAGCATCTAAAGTGAGATGAGCGTCAGATTCTTCGCTTCTCGTGACGATGCGGTTGAGCACGTACTCCAGCGCATCCAAGATCTGGCCGTTGCGACCAATCAAGGCCGCGCTGTCTTTTCCCGTTAACGTCAACAGGACTTCATTCGAGCGCTGATCGAGGGCGACGGAAGCATCCGCCTCCATGTGGCGCAAGATTTCTTGCAAAATCTCGCTGGCCTTCTCTCCTTGTTCCGGGTGGAACGGTGGCGCTTCAAACGATTCAACCGGCAGGCTGGCTTCAGGAACACGAGACACAGGCATGCGTGGCTCAGGAGCGCGAGGCGCGGGCATACGTGGCTCAGGTATACGTTCAGGAGCACGCTGTGTGGGCATACGCGGCTCAGGCACACGCTCAGGGGCGCGGGGCGTGAGCATACGCGGCTCAGGGGTACGCGACTCAGGCATACGCGGCGTGTCTCGCCGGCGTCCTCCAGAGCTAGGCGCTTCCGCGTGCTGCACGGTAGGTGTGCGGAGTGAGACACGCACGCGAGCTTTCTTGCCACCGATGCCGAGAAAACCTTTGCTGGCTTGGGTGATAATTTCGATTTCAACTCGGTCGCGTTCCACTTGCAGCTGGGTGAGCGCGGCAGCAACGGCATCATCGACGGTTCTGCCTTCGGTTTCGACAGAATTCATTGCGTTCTCTCTCCTCCCCGCAGTTAGATCATTCCCTTTTGATACGCGTATTGTTGCGTAATGCTCAACACGTTATTGACGAGCCAGTAGAGCACGAGGCCCGAGGGAAAGTTGACGAACATGACAGTAAAAATGACCGGCATCAGCATCATCATTTTCTGCTGGAGCGGGTCGCCTTGCATAGGAGTCATTGCTTGTTGAATCAGCATTGTAGCCCCCATCAACAAGGTGAGTACAGGGATGCCGGGGGGGGCAATGAACCACAGGTCAAGGGAACCCAGACGATCCGGCAACGAAAGGTCCTGAATCCAGCCAAAGAACGGCGCTTGGCGTAGCTCAATGGCGCTGCTCAAGGCTTGATACAGACCAAAAAACACCGGCATCTGTACCAACATGGGCAAGCAGCCACCAAGTGGGTTGACCTTGTTGTTCCGGTAGAGCTCCATCATTTCTTTATTAAGTCGTTCGCGATCATTTTTGTATTGTTCGCGCAAACGCTCCATCTGCGGCTGCACTTCGCGCATCTGTGCCATCGATTTGAAGCTCTTGTTGGAGAGCGGAAAGAAGACCAACTTCACGAGGAAGGTGAGGAGGATGATATCGATGCCATAGTTGCCCGTCAGCGAGTGCGAAAATCGTAACATGTGTACGAGGGGGCGAGAAATGAAGTGCGACCAGCCAAAATCAATAGCGCGGTCGAGGATGGTGTTCACTGCGTTCAGCGCCGCGAAATCTTTCGGCCCCACATAGAGCGTGTAGGTGATAGGCTCGCGATTCCACGGAATGGAGAGTTTCGACGTGACACTGCCTTCGGAGGCGCTGAGTCGGAAACGATTCGTATCAGACTCGGGCGGAATCATCGCCGCCAGGAAATAGGTATCAGCATACCCACCCCAACGAATGCGTCCCGGCCCTAAATCTTTTTCTTCTGTGACGAGGTCGGTGGCCGTTTCATAGGTAAACGTCCGGTCAATGAGCGCGACCGGCCCCTCGAATAGATAGGAATCCGCGCTGATGGCAACCCTCTGTGTCCACAAAAGAGAAGCAAGACGGGCGGCCTCCGGGGCATCCGTCACCTTGACCGTCAACCCAATGCCATACGTCGCTCCGTTGAACGTAAACGTCTTTGTCACCAGCGAGCCATTCGCTAATTGGCCAATCAATTCGACCGTCGCCTGCGCCTCACCACTAATTTTCACGTTTTCGCTCGTGGTCTCGTAGCGAAGCGCCTCGTCGCTCAGCATTGTGTCCTTACCTTCGAGGCGAAAGCCCAGTGGTAATTCACTCTCTCCGTCCGTCAGAATCATCTCCCTTGGTGCGCTGCCTTTGCCGTCATCCCCTGGGTAGTGTTTGAGACGCACACTTTTTAAGCGGCCGCCGAGGGAAGTCAGCACCATAGAGTAGACATCGTTTTCGATGGTGAGTTCGCGTGCAGGAGCCGAGACGGGAGTAGTAGCAGGCGCAGTCTCCGTTGCTGCCGCGCTCCCGGATGGTGCAGTTTGTAGACTCTTTTCCTCAGGAGGAAACGCATCTGGTGCCGAGGCAGGGGACGAGGGCGACGAAGGCACAGCAGGTGGCGGCGGCGGATAAAAGTACGAGATAAATTCCTGGTAGACCACCAGGATGAGAATAGAAAGAGCAATTGCCAAAAGGCTTTTTTTGTCCATAACAATTCGACTGACGAGCTGCGCTCAAGGCACGGGGTCGCAACCGCCAGGATGCCAAGGATGACATCTGGCCAGCCGCTTGACTGTCAGCCCGATGCCGGTCGCGACTCCATATTTCTCGATGGCCGTTAACGCATAGGCAGAACAACTCGGGTAAAAACGACACGTTGGCCCTAGCAACGGCGACACCACCACACGGTACAGGAACAGTATGCTCGTACAGAGCCGTACCCCCGCACGGGCGCAGGTGCCCGCAACAAGCGAAAACCAAGGCAAGGAAAGCTCACTACGGATTGGTGCTTGTTGCAAGAGATAATGCCTTTCCCAGCTCTTCCACAATATGCGTCAGCTCCAGTGTATGCGCTCCAGCTCTGGGGATCACCACGATGTCTTGCGCCGGGACAATCTGTGCCCGGTAGCGACGAAAAAATTCTCGCAACAGTCGTTTCATCCTATTCCGGGCGACGGCATTGCCGAACCGCCGCGTGACAGTAATGCCCAGGCGAGAAGATCCCTCTTTGGCGGGAAACACAACGACAACAAAATGAGGGCAATGACGGCGTTTCCCGCGATTTTGGAGGAAGAGAAACTCTCGACGCGCAAGCAGGCGAGCAGATTTGGGGAATGAGAGCGACCTGTGCTGAGGGGTTAACGATGCGCGGGCTTCGGTGCGACCTCGACGACGAGGCGTTTGCGTCCTTTGTCGCGTCTCCGTTTGAGGACGGCCCGTCCTGCCGCCGTGCTCATCCGCTTGCGAAAGCCGTGAGCCCGTTTTCTGCGAATATTGCTCGGTTGGTATGTCCTTTTCATTGCGATTCATCCGTTTATATAGATTCGAGTCTCGAAGGCCGTGCCCCCGGAAAAGAGCGCCTATCTCACCACAGCCTGGGAGGGATGTCAATTTTCTTCGTAAGGAAATTCAGGTTTCATCTCCCGTGCAAGGAGATCCGCCACGCTGCGCTGCGCAGATTTTCCTTCATATAACAGGGCGTGCACCTGGGCGACAATGGGCATTTCCACGCCCAACCGTTGCGCCAACGCAAACACCGAACGGCTGGTTCGTACTCCCTCGGCAACCATCGTCATGCTCTGACAAATGGCAGTGATGGACTCGCCTTGGGCAAGACGCATCCCAACACGGTAGTTGCGGCTTAAGTCGCTCGTGCAGGTTAAAATCAGATCTCCAATGCCAGACAGACCGGACAGCGTGCGTGCCTCAGCCCCTAAATGACGGGCTAAGCGTTGGATTTCAGCCAGCCCTCGGGTAATCAATGCCGCGCGGGCGCTATGGCCATGACCAAGCCCGTCACTCACTCCAGCCGCTAAAGCAATGACATTCTTCACTGCCCCACCGATTTCGACGCCTGTCACGTCGGTCGTCGTGTAGACGCGAAATTTTGGGGAAGAGAAGACTTTTTGTATGGCGGCAGCAGTCGTTCTATGACGTGCAGCGACGGTCACTGCCGTAGGATAGGCTCGCGCAACCTCGGCGGCAAAACTGGGACCAGACAACACGGCAATAGATTCAGGCGAGGTGCTGACCACGGCACCCAAGACGTGGCTCATCGTGAGCAAAGAATCTTCCTCAATGCCTTTCGTCGCACTGACGATGAACGGCTTGCTGCGCAAGAGCAGCGCAACCTCGTGCGCGACCGTTCGCATGGCATGCGACGGCACCGCCATGACAATAACTTCTGCTTCTTCAAGCACTTGGCCGAGAGAAGCGGAAATCAGAAGTTGCTCGGGTAATCGTGCGCCGGGCAGATACGGCGTATTCTCACGCTGTTGCTGGACCCGTGCGCAGAAGTCTGGATCGCGGCCCCACAATCGGACGGCATGCCCCTCGCGAGTCAGCAACAAGGCCAGCGCCGTTCCCCATCCACCCGCACCAATCACGGCAACACGCATGGCTCAATGCTCCCGCCACCCAATCACGCTCAACTGCCGACCTGCCCCAGCACCTTCCCGGCGATATGAAGCGAACGTAGTATCGCAAAAAGTGCACGGCCCAACAGTGCGAATCTGCGCAAGCGGCACTCCAGCCTCGGCAAGCTGGGCGACGTTGACTTCGCGCAGGTCGAGCAACCCTTTCGTTCCAGTCGGACGCCATGCCGAAGGACTGCGAATCTGCCAGCGCTGGGCAATCGCCTCGCCAACTTCTGGGCCGACTTCGTAACAACACCCACCAATAGAAGGCCCTAACGCGACATGAATATCCGCAGGAGCCACGCTCCAGGTCTCAACAAGCATGGTCACGGCGCGGCGAGCAATGCCTTGGAGCGTTCCTCGCCAGCCGGCATGGACGGCGACGGTAAGATGCTGAGACGGGGCCACCATCAAGACCGGCACGCAATCCGCTGTGGCAATGCCCAACAACACCCCGGTTTGTTCTGAGATAAGGCCGTCAGCTTCCGGTCGTTCTGGCTGGGGAGAGCGTTGCGTGACAGTGATAATATCGTCGCCATGCACTTGTTTGAGGGTGTGGAGTGGCAAGTCACGCACAGCCAGCGTCGCCAGCGCTTCTTCACGGTCGGGCAAACGTCGCGAAAATCCATGCACAAGCCCAGGGAAAGCCGCCCACCCGTCGGTCTGCAGCCAGGGAGTTGGCGAAAAAAGCTGTGTCATGACCGCTCCTCGCTCAGCGGCGTTGTCATCGGAGCGTCAATTTCTTTCTCTGAGCTGGTCGTTAGCAAAACCACCGTCTCGATTTTCGTGGTTTGCGGGAACATGTCGAATGATTGGAGTCGTTGCACGGTGTAACCAGTTTGGCAAAACCGATCCAGGTCTCGGGCCAGAGTCTCCGGCTCGCACGAGACATAAATCAGCCGAGGAGCCTGCACCGACACAACAGCAGCAAACGCCTCTGGGCTCAGCCCTTTCCGTGGCGGGTTGACCACGATCACGTCAATATGCCCTAAATTTGCCACCGTCTCTTTGAGCTTCTCCGCCGCATCGCCAGCGAAGAATCGGGAATTGTTGTAGCCATTGCGACGAGCATTTTCTTTCGCCACATTGACCGCGCCGAGGTTGTCGTCGATGCCAATCACCAGTTTTGCCCCGCCAGCGAGGTACAGTGCTATAGGGCCGATGCCACAATACAAGTCGAGAGCGATTTCATCGCCCTTGAGTTTCGCCCAGTGAAACACCAACTCGTAGAGCTTGCGGGCAACTGGAGGATTGGCTTGCGCGAAGGCGCTGACGGGAATGCTGAGCCGCAATGGGCCAATTTTCTCCAGTAAGGTGTCGCGTCCGCGTAGCGGATGGAACCGCTCGCCCCAGATGACATTGCCAGGCTTGTCGTGAACGTTCTGAATGACACCAGCAAGAAAGGGAAAATTTTCTTCGAGATCCCGGAGGAGATCTCGTGCTTGCGGAAAGTGCATGTTGCGCGTGACCAGCGTTAGCAGAGCTTGGTGCGACCACATGCTATAGCGGATATCGAGGTAACGGAGTAAGCCGGTATCTCGTTCTTCGTCATACGGCGGGATGTTCAGGGTCTCAATCGCTTCTTTGAGGAAATGTACGATCGCGTTGACCGGGCGCGGATGCACCGGACACGAGGAGGCATCCGTCACTTGATGCGTCTCTGGGACATAGAGACCGATCAACGGCTTGCCGCGCACGCGCCGGACGGCAAGCTTAATTCTCGTGCGATAGCCAAATTGCCGAGGAGAAGGCACCAAGGCCGGGATTTCGAGTGCAGCAAGGGCAGGAAAAGGTGCAAGCGCTGCGAACACTAAAGCGCGTTTTTTCTCCAGTTGCTGCAGATAAGGAAACTGCACGAATGGACACCCGTGGCACGCCGGAAAATGCGGGCACGGGTGACGCGGCATGCGGTCGTCGAACGCTCGACGCCCTGCGCTTTCGTCTAGATTCCCGTGCGGAGGAAACCGTGGAGGGCTTGGTTGTTGGTCGTCCCAGCGTGGGCGTGCCGGTGGGCCAGACGGCGAGAAACGCCGCGGGCCATCGGTTGGTCTTGGGGGAAATTTTCTTGATGAAGCCACATTGCTTGGCACTCTATAAGGACCTCGCACGAGCGTCAACGGAGCGTGCGTCCCGAAAAGCGCGGCGCAGAGCAACAGTGGGGTGAGTCCTACGCCGTGCTGTCTTCAATTGTCCGTTGTGGTTGTACTCAGCTCTCCATTGCCAGCCAGGAGCTTCTTGGCATAAGCTGCCCTTGGAGAAAAAATATAATGAGCTAGCTCCGCTCAGGTTGAGTTTATGAACACAAGAATTCTAGTCGATCATGAGCGACTCGCGGCATTTTGTCAGGGCCATCACATTCGGAGGCTCGCGTTTTTTGGTTCTGTGCTTCGGGAAGATTTTCGTCCTGACAGCGACATTGATGTCCTAGTCGAATTCGAGCCGGGACAGAGAGTGGGGCTGATTCGTTTGGCGGGGATGGAGATTGAGCTTGCCGATCTTCTTGGCCGGAAGGTCGATCTTCGTACGCCTGCCGACCTCAGCCGCTATTTCAGGCAGGCTGTAGTTGAGTCGGCGGAAGTCCAATATGCACAAGAATGATGACATACGCTTGCGTCACATGATGGATGCGGCGAAGGAAGCGTTTGCTTTCGTGCGCAATCGCTCCAGAAGCGATCTCGATCATGATCGCATGTTGGCGCATGCGCTCGTGCGCTGTATTGAAATTATCGGAGAGGCGGCGGCGCAAATCACCAAGGAGACTCAACGCCAATTCCCAGACATTCCCTGGCCGAGCATGGTAGCGATGAGGAATCGTTTGATTCACGCTTATTTTGACATTGATCTCGACCGCGTTTGGGACACGGTCACGGACGATTTACCACCTCTCCTCACGGCTCTGAACGACATCCTATCTGAGGAATAATGCCGGAAGGACGATCTCCTGTGTTGTACCGCTTTGGCGACTACGAACTGGACGGGCAGCTCTATCAGCTCCGCCGTGCGGGTGAGATGGTGGAGTTGGAACCCAAGGTCTTCGACCTCTTGGTCTATCTCATGACCCATCACGAGCGCGTGGTCTCCAAGGATGAGTTGCTCGATAAACTATGGCCGGAGCTGGTGGTCAGTGAAACCGCGCTGACCCAATGCGTGATGGCCGCCCGCAAAGCCGTCGGAGATGATGGCACGCGACAGCATACGATCAAGACCCAACATGGCCGGGGCTATCGCTTCGTCGCGGCGGTCGCCACCGTCGCCGCTCTACCAGTGGCCAGCAGCCAGGAGGGAGGAGGTAGCAGTGAGGAAACCGCAGCAAAGTCACAAGCAGAAGTGGAGGAGGGCAAGACGAGGATAGAGACAGAGACAGAAGAAGCACCATCTCCAGACGTTGAGAGTCACGCTCAGGACTCGGGACTCAGCCCGCAGCACTTTCCTGCCACGCGATTCACCCGGAGCCTAGTGTTGGCAGCCGTTCTTCTGCTGACCGTCACGGTCTGGGTGGTTCAGTACTTGTCGCGTCCGACCCTCAGGACTCATTACTCAGGACTGAGCCAGCACCGCAGGTGCTGGCGTTGCCCGACAAACCCTCGATTATCGTGCTGCCCTTCATCAACCTGAGTGGCGACCCAAGCCAAGAGTACTTCAGCGACGGCATTACCGAGGAGATTACCGCGACCCTGTCACGCCTCTCCAGTCTGTTTGTCATCGCCCGCACCTCGGCGTTCACGTACAAAGGTAAAGCCGTCAAGGTGCAAGACATCAGCAACGAGATGGGCGTGCGGTACGTATTGGAAGGGAGCGTGCAGAAAGCCGACGGGCAGGTACGCATTATCGTGCAATTGATTGACGCCACCACCGGCGAACATCTGTGGGCCGAGCGCTATGATCGACCGTTGCAAAACATCTTCGCTTTGCAAGATGAGATTCGCCAACAGATCGCGTTGGTGTTACAGGTACGATTCTCCAGAGGAGTCGGGGAGATTGCGAAGCCCCCCCACGGCCAATCTGGACGCCTACGATTTCTACTTGCGAGGGTTGGAGGCCTTCTGGCTGGCATTCTACAAAAACGATCCCCTGACGCCTGCGCGCCAACTCTACGAGAGTGCGATTGCACTCGACCCCCAGTATGCGGAAGCGTATGCGCGAATAAGCGGGACCTATTTGGCCGATTGGTTCTTTGAGCCAGGTCGTAATCAAGGGCAGTCGCTGAAGCGAGCTTTAGCCATGGGGCAGCAGGCCATGACGCTGAACGAGAGGCTGCCGCTGCCGCACGCGATCTTGGGATCGGTCTACGTTTGGAACAAGCAACACGAACAAGCCCTCATTGCCGCTCGGCGCACCGTGACCCTCGATCCGAACTTTGCCGATGGATATTTTCATTTGGGCACAGTCTTGCACTTTGTCGGACAACCAGAGGAAAGTATTAAAGCGTATGAGCAAGCAATACGCTTGGACCCCAAACATCCTGATTTGTACCTCCATCACTTGGCGGCGTCTTATCGTCTCGCCGGACGTTACCAAGAAGCCGTGGCTTTGGGGAGACAATTCGCGGATCGCCATCCCGACTATGTTCCCGGCCATGTGCACTTGGCGCTCTGCTACGGGGAGCTGGACCAGTTAGAGAATGCACGCGCGGAAGGGGCGGAGATTTTACGGCTCAACCCGGCGTTCAACTTGACGGCGTTTGAACGCCTGTGGCCGATGAAAGATCCGGCGATTATGGAGCGCACTCTGGCCGCCCTGCGCAAGGCGGGGCTGAAGTGAGGAATGAATGATGAAGGCGGAATGATGAATGAAAGAAGCTCAACGCTATAGATCAGGATTGAGACTGCGCAAGTTTTTCTTGGAGATACAAGTTCACCAACGTTTCGGTGGAAACCCCTTCCCTTCGAGCACGGTCTTGCAGCCGTTGTATAAGTCCTCACGATACCGGGCAGTAAAAGAACTCTCGTTCGATCTGCATAGCAACCTCCGTGACTTCCTTCACGTCGGAAAAGTCGAGCAGACTGTGCTGATCCCAAAATTCACTCGCCTCTAGAATACTCATCGGCAATGCTCATCTGCTGCGGTAACCAGATAATCTCACGAATTCTCACCCAGCTCACCCAGCCGCCCACTTGTTTTGCTGCGCATCCTACTCCTTCCTTTTCTTCGCGTCATCCCACGGAAAATCTTCCTCACCATATCCTCACGCTTTCCTCACGTAATCTTCATCTGTTCCTCAAGCTTGTCTGCGCACGCATTCGTAGAATCCCACGTAAATCTACCTCAAGGAGGGTCGTGTATGCACGCGAAACAAGGAATCGCGGCAAGTGGGATCTTTTTATTAACTCTAGGTGCCTCGGCGTGGCCGGCAACAACCGAGGCTGCCGGGGTCCAGGTGCGGTTTGGAGTGGAGGGTCCAGCGTCGGGACCTTTCCCCAGCGACCTGTTCACCACGCCTGACCCGAACCAGCACACTGGCCTTCGGGTCAATCTGCCCAAGCCGGATTGCACGGTGCGGGTGACGGATTGTCAGACGATTGATGTCCTCAACACGCTGGACGGCTTCAACCTCCAGCCGCGTCTCTCGATTCCATTCACTGGGCCGATTGATCTCGCGACGGTCACGAGTGATACGGTCTTTCTCCTCAGTCTCGACAGCACCCTGCCAGGGGGCAATGCTGGCGGGCAGACCGTCGGCATTAACCAAGTCGTTCGGGACCCGGACACGAACACGCTCCATGTCGAGTCTGACGAGTTGCTGGAGCAACACACGCGCTATGCGTTGATCGTCACCCGTGGCGTGCGCGACACCAATGGCCACAAACTTCGTTCGGGAGCACTGGAGCAGTTTCGGCACGGTCTGAAAATGGCAGGGACGCTGGCCTATGAGGAGGACTTGCGTGACGGGCTGGCTGCGATTCGTCGCGCAAGAGTCCGGCGCACGGGCATTGTCGCGCTCAGTGTCTTCACCACGCAGAGTGCAACAGCGGTGTTGGAGAAGATGCGTGACAAGATTAAAGCCGACACGCCAGCATCGGCAGATTTTCTGCTCGGCCCTGGCGGCACGCGCACTGTCTTTCCATTGAGCAATATCGGCAGCATGGTGTTCACCCGTCAGACGGGCACCGCCCCCACTTTTGCGCCGACCTCTATGGCCGGGCAGCTCTTGGCGCTGCGTTCGCTCCCTGGCGTGGTCGGGCAAGTAGCGTTCGGCAAGTATCTGTCGCCGGACTATGAAACTGCGGCGAAAGTCATTCCACCAGTAGATACAGCTTCCGGCGTTCCCACGGTCCAGAGTGAAAACGAGATCTATTTCAATCTCTTTCTGCCCTCGGGAACCCCGCCGGCGGAGGGTTGGCCAGTGGCAATCTTCGGGCACGGCAACACGGCAAGTAAGCAGACCAGCGTGTTCTTCGTGGCCGCCGACATGGCGGAACGCGGCATCGCCACCATAGCTATCAATGCCGTCGGTCATGGCAATGGTCCGCTCGGGACGGTGACGGTCAATCAAACAGTCGGCAGTCCCGTTACCTTTTCCGCTGGGGGACGTGGCGTAGACCTGAACGGCAACACTATTATTGATCTCAACGAAGGTATTGCCGCCGCTCCGCCCATTATTAGCCGTGATGGGCTCCGCCAGACGGTCGTGGATCTCATGCAGCTCGTGCGTGAAATTGAGGGGGGCATGGATGTCGATGGCGACACCGTTTCCGACCTCGACCCGACACGGATCTACTACTTCGGTCAATCGATGGGCGGCATCTATGGTACGCTTTTCTTAGCGGTGGAACCAAACGTGTTGGCTGGTGTATCGAATGTAGCTGGCGGAGCAACTATCGAGATTGGCCGTCTTTCTCCGGCTAGTCGCCCGGTCGTGGGAGCAATCCTCGCTGCCAGCGTGCCCTCGTTAATCAATGTCGGGGGCATTTTGTTCAACGAGAATATTCCGCTGCGCGACCAGCTTCCGTTAATCAACACGGTTCCCGGTGCTCTTGCCATCCAAGAATGGCTCGAATGGATAGAATGGGTTCAGCAATCTGGAAATCCCGTGACCTGAACCCTTGCGGCGCACCTCGTAACACAATGGGATTCAGGTCTCCGCCTGAGTCCCAAACTCCAGGGTTTCTCTTCGTGCCTCGGCGTATCAGAGGTACTTGGCGATTTCTTCGACGGTGAGATAGTCGAAGCGGGTTTTTCCCAACTCTTCGATACACACAAACTTGATCTTGCCGCCGGCGGCTTTTTTATCAGTGGCCATGCCCAACAACAGATGTTCGTTCTTTTTGAGTTCTTTCGAGAGTTCGGTCGGCAAGCCGGCTTTTTTCAGTAAACGATTCACTCGCTCGCTAATGGCAGCGTCGCACAGTCCGCGTTTGCAAGAAAGCAGCGTGGCGAACGCCATGCCGATCGCCACGGCTTCGCCGTGCAGGAATTGCTTGTAGTTAGTGGCCGTCTCGACGGCATGCCCCAGAGTATGGCCGAAGTTCAGAATGGCCCGATAGTCGCCTTCGGTTTCGTCTTCTTCGACGACTAAGGCTTTCAGTTGGCAACAAACTTTGATGACTTCAGTCAGTAACGCTGGGGACAATCGTAAAAGTGCGGCAAGTTGCTCTTCCAGCAACGTAAAGAGATCAGGGCTCAGAATCACGCCGTATTTGATTACTTCCGCGAGTCCGGCAACGAACTCTCGGCGCGGCAGGGTTTTGAGCGTCGCCACGTCAATGACCACCAAACGAGGCTGATAAAACGCGCCGATCAGATTTTTCCCTGCCGAATGGTTGACGGCTGTTTTCCCGCCGACACTCGAATCGACCTGCGCGAGCAGCGTCGTTGGCACCTGCACAAATGGCAATCCACGTTGAAAGGTGGCTGCCGCAAGTCCCGCCATATCGCCAATCACTCCACCACCGAGCGCAATGACCGGCGAGCGGCGTTCGATCCGCCCTTCCACCAATTTGTCGTACAAGAACGCCAGCCACGCGAGGTTTTTATGCTCTTCGCCGCTGGGAATTTCGATAGTCCACGGCGCAAATCCAGCGGTGGCAAGAATGTCGGCAACCCGCTCTTTGTAGAGCTTGCCAACGATTGAGTCGGTGATTACCGCGACCCGTGGGCCGGTCAAGCGATAGTGATGGAGGAGTTGTCCGAGGTCGGATAACAGTCCTTCCCCAATCAAAATAGGGTACGAACGTGCCCCAAGGTTTACTGTCACGTGTTCCATCAGAGCCTCGCGGTTGCTTTGAGTCGAGTGTGAATAGCCTCGACCACATCATCAGTGCTCAGATGTGAAGTATCGATCATCAGATCCGCTTTTGCATACGCCTCGGCACGAGCAGCGAGGAGTGCGCGGATTTTCGCCAGAGGGTTTTCACCTTGCAACAGTGGTCGATCAGCCGTGCCTCTCACCCGTGAGAAAATAACCTCCGGTGTGGCAGTGAGACAGACGAGCGTCCCACCTTCTTTCAGCTTCTGGACATTCGCCTCGTTGGTCATGACCCCGCCACCTGTGGCAACGACGAGATTGCGCCCTTCGCTGACCCGGCAAACAATGGCGTGTTCTAAGGCACGAAAATAGGGCTCTCCTCGCTCTGCGAACAGCGCAGGAATCGTCATACCTGCCTCCAGTTCGATCAGGATATCGGTGTCAAGGAAGCGACGACCACAGCGTTGCGCCATACGCCTCCCCACCGTACTTTTCCCTGTTCCCATAAAGCCGACGAGGATAATGTTTCCGTCTGTATCCACGACCGTTAGAACCGCCGTACTTGTTCGAGATAGCCTTCATGGTTGCGGCGAATTTCTGTCAAGGAATCGCCACCAAATTTTTCCAACACGGCTTGCGCAAGGACAAACGCCACAACACTTTCCGCGATGACCGCTGCCGCAGGAATGGCACATACATCGGAACGTTCAATCGTGGCCTCGACCGGTTCCTTGGTGCGGATATCGACTGACTTGAGCGGGCGCATGAGCGTCGAGAGGGGCTTGAACGCGACGCGGACACGCAGCGGCTCGCCAGTGCTCATGCCGCCCTCGATTCCACCAGAATTGTTGCCATGGCGGATGAAGCCTTTGGCCGGATCGAAGGAAAGTTCATCGTGGACATGTGAGCCAGGGCGACGAGCCGTCTCGAAACCAAGACCAAACTCTACCCCTTTCACTGCTTGTACACTCATGAGGGCGTAGCCTAAGCGACCATCAAGCTTGCGATCCCACTGCACGAAACTGCCTAAGCCAGGAGGTAACCCGGTCGCCACCACTTCGACAACGCCGCCCAAGGTATCCCCCTGCTTCTTGCATTGGTCGATGAGGGTGATGATCTGCTCCTCAGCCTGTATATCGGCTAAGCGTACTTGCGACACTTCAGCGCGAGCAAAGGTCTCTTCTATGGAAAGTTGGCTGTGGTCCGCGACGATCCCGCCAATTTCTGTCACATAGCCCATGACTTGGATATTGAGAGGTCGCAACAGGCATTTGGCTAAGCCACCAACAGCGACACGCGCCGTTGTTTCCCGAGCGCTGGCGCGTTCGAGGATATTACGGACATCGTAGTGGTGATATTTGAGCGCTCCGGTGAGATCGGCGTGCCCTGGTCGCGGACGAGTGACCGCGATTTTTTCGTCTCGATCCTCGGGAGACGGCGACATGCGCTTCTCCCAGTTTCGCCAGTCTTTGTTTTCAACGAGGAGGGTAATGGGCGAGCCTAAGCTCTCTCCCCAGCGCACGCCTGAGCGTAATTGCGCTTCGTCTTTTTCGATTTTCATGCGCCCGCCGCGTCCGTACCCTTGCTGACGACGAGCTAAGTCATTGTTAATGCGTGAGATATCGATAGGAACCCCTGCGGGGAATCCTTCAACAATGGCGGTCAGGCACGGGCCGTGCGACTCGCCAGCAGTAAAGAAACGGAGCATGGATGCGTGTAACCTTCCATTCGGGCTTGGGGCGAACCTGTGCCCCGAGACTCGCTTTTTCTTGCCTCCTCCTATCTTTTTCTACACGGATGAGCTATAGGGGCGAGGTCAGAGCAGATTGACCTACGCCCCTATGCCGTCCCCGGTACCACCACCACCACCTCACCACCGACGGACAGGGACGCTCGGAAGCTCGGAGCCGGATAGCTGTTGATCTCCACCAACCACCTCAACCACCTCATCGTTCACTAAGCGCATTGGCTTCCGGCAGCCAAGCTCCCGAGTCTCCCGGCCTAAGCCGGCATCTTCCTTCCTCACTCGTTCCATTGCAGTACCCACAGGTCTAAGAGCCCTTGTCCACCATTGCCCATACCACCCATCACCACGAGCTCTTAGACCTCTAGACACTTCGGGCCCACTCGTCGTCTGTACTTGCTAGTGGCCAGCCTGCTCGGCTCCTCCTTTCGGGCGTTCCTCCCACAACTGCTGAGCCGTTGGCAATGCTCCCGGGGAAAATCCAGTCACCAGCTTGGGAGTAATGAATACCAGCAGTTCATCTTTGTTGAGCGTCTTGCTTCTGCTCTTGAACAGCCAGCCTAAGACCGGTGTGTCCCGCAGGTATGGGACTCCGCGTTCTTGATTGCTCAGATTGTCCTGCAGGATGCCGCCCAAAACGAATGTGTCGCCGTTACGAATCAGCACGTTTGAACTGGCCGTCCTCTTCAGCACGTCGCGAATCACTGGGATGGCAGTCGTGCTGCCTGGGAAGGGTGGCGCACTAGAGTCACTCGCCAATTCGCTGCTTTCAGCATCAACATCAAGCAGGACGAACCCGTCCGAGGAAATCTGCGGGGTGACCTTGAGGGTGATGCCGACATCGAATTCTTGAAATGCATTGCCTCCGCCTGTAGCTCTGTCACCGCCGCTCACGCTCAGCGACCCGGCAACAATCGGCACACGTACTTCTCGGCGGGCTTTGATTTCTGCGGCTTTGTTGTTGAGTGTCACGACCCGGGGCCGCGAGACAACTCGCAGCTTCCCTTCCCTCTCCAGGGCGCTTAACCGGAGATTGAGACGTTGCGAGCCGCTCAACGATCCCAAGAAAAGGTCAAGTGCCGCTCCAGAGCCAGGGCTGACCCCCGCCGGAAAATCGACGATAAATGGCAAATCTTCGCTCCCGACTCCTAAACCTGAGCCGCCGACCCCGATTCTCCCTGGAAAATTGACCCCAGTTGGGTTCCCAGTTTCCGGGCTCGCCTTATACTCGTAGCCCCACTGGATCCCAAGATCGCGTAGCATCGCGTCGCTGGTCGTCACAATGTAGGACTCAATAACGACCTGCGGCGTCTGCACGTCGATATTATTGATCAGCTCACGAACAGCCGTAATATTCTCGGGAAGGTCACGCACGATCAAGACGTTGGTCGTGGGATCTGCGGTGATCGTCCCCCGAGGAGACATGAGCGCGACGCGTTGCGACTTCCCTGAGCCAACGCTTTCTGGAACAGCGGGAGCGGCGGCACCAGGGGACGCAGCATTGGCGGTTGCCCCGCTACGCTTCGGTTGCGTTTCTCGTGTGACTAGCGCAGCAATGTTCGTGGCTTTGACGTAATTGACTTTGATGTACTCTGTGACCAACGGCGTGAGCTTTTGTTGCGTGGTATGGGCGAGCAACCGTGCACTGCGCTCGGTTTCCCGACGCTGGGCCGTCGCAACGGTAATCACGTTGCCGGTGTGAATCTTCTCTAATCCATGAGCTTGTAGCACGAGATCAAGTGCGTGATCCCAAGGGATTTCGATCAGGTGGAGGGTCACACGGCCTTTCACGTCATCGGTAGCCACAATATTGAGTTTGCTGACCTCAGCCACGATACGGAAAACATCGTGAATATCGGCATTGTTAAAATCGAGAGAGATCTTCTTTCCCGAATACAAGGGTGCCTGTTCAGAGAGAGCTATACGCTCGATCTCGCTCTCTCTGTTCGAGGGAGGAAGAGTATTGCTGGCGTCGGGAGCTGTAGGTACCGAGGTTGTGCTTAACACAGTAGCATCAGAGGCAGTGTCTCTCCGTTCTGCGACAGCGTGCGCCGGTTTGTCCGAAGCAACTGGAGCGAGCGCCTCTGAAGACAACGGAGCAGTGATAGATTCCGGCGTCACCGGATCCTCCGTTTGTACAGCAGTTTTCGTTACAGAAGGAGAGGCAATCATGGCGTCTTTTGTTTGATATACACAGGCCGTCGGCATCATCAGAAAAGGACAGAGAAGCACAGCAATCTTCTTTCTTGTTCCCTTTGGTAAGCTGCTCATCCTCATTACAACGCCAAAGCTACGGTCGTGTTATTGTTTGTCGTCTTGTGACCAACCGGCTCCTGTCAGACGTAATTCTTTTTCTTTCATGATCTGCTTCCCGAACGGATCAATCGCGGGTTCCTCGATCACGATGCGTTGCGACTCGATCACCTTGACCGCACCTCCGTGCGAGCCGATTAACGTGCCGCGCATTACGATGTAACCTAGCCCATCGCGACCTTCCACCAGCGCCCGAGGTTCGTCGATTGCCCAGATTACTCCCACAAGTTTGAAGTCTTCAATTTTTGCACGTTGCAAGGGAGTTTTCGGGAGAGTATCTACTCGGACTTCCGGCGTCGTTATCGAGATAGGTGTCGAAAAAGGAGGAAGAAACGGGTCTCGCCTGTACGAAGCAGGCTCTCCCTCTTGCGCGGTCAGCACCGCCACGTCAGCAAGAGAGAAGGCCGCGAATCCACCGACCACCAGACATCCTTTGCGCCACACATCTTGGGAAGTCATGATACTGCCTTTTTGGTCTTTCCCTTCTTCTTGGTTATTGCCTCTTGTTCTTTCGCGCGGCGGCTTAATTCTTCTGCCGTGAGGAGACGATACGTCGTCGCAGCAAACCTTGCGTCGATCTGCATGCGACCATCGGCGAGTTGGGCATTTTTGAGGTCGGTGTCGGTAATGTTTACGACTCGTTCAAGACGATGGATTTTCTCGAAAAATGTGACGATCTGACGGTAACTGCCTCGCACCGCCAGCTCGATCGGCACTTCTGCGTGCAAAGAGGAGAGCACTTCTGGCTTCTGGCGGAACGACACGATGTCCAAACCCGAGTCTTGACTGAGATCCGACACTTGTCGGAGAAGTTCGGGAATTTCTTTTTGTTCGGGTAATTGCGACTTTGTTTGCTCGAATTGTCGCTCAACTTCTTGGACCTCAGCTTTGGCTTTGTCTAGACCTTGTTGTGAGGAACGAAACTTGCCCCGAGCTTCTTCAAGAGAACGCACCCGTTCTTGCGCTTCGGCAATCCGCGCAGAGCGCGGCAGATACACGAGAGTAGCGTACAAGAAGAGCAAAAGCGCGGACGCACCGCCGTACAGCAGGATGCGCCGAGAAAAAGGCAGGGCAAAAATCCGCTCGATCATCATTTCCTCCCCTCGCCTCGCGAGGAGGTTGCACTGCCGCTCTTTTCGCTACTGACAGCTTTGTGATTAATCACGGCTTCGATAAAAAACTGCGTCATCGTCGGTGCAGCGGCGGCAACTCCTTCCAAGGTCGCGCTTTTGTCACCTTGGGGAGTCTGCGCGGTCAAGTCTTGCTGCGTTTCACGAATCTCTACGCTGCCAAGGTAAGGAGAAGAGGAAAGATTATGTGCAAAGGCAGCAATCGTCTGAGCATTAATCGACTTTCCACGAATTCGCGCGAAGCCTTGATGCTCTTGATATTCCGTCAGCCAGAGCTTCTCGGGAGTGTGCCGACTCAGTTCGTCAAGTACGCGGAGGGAAGCCACTCGGCTGGGCCGATCAACGAGGGCAACAAGAGTCCGTATTTTCTCTTCTCGGTCTTTTTTGTGAATCGTTAGCTCGGTAAGGTTCTGATTTTGCTTGCGTAATGTTGCGACTTGCTTTTCCAAGTCGTCCGCGATGGCGCTAACTTCGGTCAGGTGTGCCGTTTGTAGAGTATGTACCGTCGCAATAGCTGCCAACGAGGCAGCGAACAGTCCACCAGCGGCTCCAAGCTCTTTACCTCGTGCAGGAGGCCGTTCTACGAGCACATCATGAGGAAGGAGGTTGATGCGAATCATTTGTCGCCTGGCCTCCGCGTTGCGAGCCCCATGCTAATCGTCAGCGCTGAAGCATGTTCACGTACGAACTGTTCATCCACATGACGGCTCATCGACAATGCCCGAAAAGGATCAGAAAGAATCACAGGAGCATGCAGTCGTTCGCTGGTGAAACCGACCAAGCCGGGTAAACGAGCGCTTCCACCACTGAGGTATACAGTGGGGATTTGCTCTGTCGCCTCTCCCGACCAGAAAAAATTGAGCATCCGCTCGGTTTCATCAAGCAACTGGGTGAAGATGGGACGAAGGGCATCCTCGGCTTTCCGTTGCTGTGTTGCTTCCACACGGCCAAAGACTTTGATCTCCTCAGCTTCTTCTCGGCTGACACCTAGCTCTTGAGCGAGCGCTTCGGTGAACAGAACTCCTCCGACAGAGACATCCCCGGTAAAAACCGTGTATCCTCGCTTCAAAACACTCAGGAGCGAATAACGCGCTCCGATATGGAGCAGAATACTGATTTCTTCAGAGCTGGGTCCGTAATTGGCCTCAACCATATTCTCCAACGCGAAATAATCGACATCAACGACGACGGGCACGAGACCAGCAGCACGAAGAGCCGCAACGTAGCTGTCTATCACCTCTTTCCGGACCGCGACGAAAACGACCTCCACGGCATTAGTGTCCTCAATGAAGTCGAGGACATAGTAATCGAGAGTCACATCTTCCAGGTTCTCGGGAATGTAATTGCCTGCCTCGAAGAGGATGGCTTCATGAAGGTCACTGGCAGACTGAAGCGGAAAGGTCGCATGTTTGACAATTGCGGCTGGCCCTGGAATGGCAGTGATGACTTCAGTCGTTTTTATGCGCTGGGAAGCTAGCAAGGTGCGGAGGGTTTGCGCTACACTCTTTGGGTCTCGGATGATGTTTCCTTGCATGGCATCACTGGGGAGCGATGCCATGCCTGCGCTGACGAGCCACAGGGCATCCTTGGCGCTGCGCACTTCGAGCATCTTTACTGAACTTGAACCGATGTCCACGCTCAGGTAGCTTCGTCGTCCGCCGGGCAAAAAAGACAGCAGCGGAGAGAGGGCTTTTTTTAGTGATTGACTCGATGGAAACATCAGCAGAACTCGAAAAACAATAAACCTAACCGATTCGGTCACTTAGTATGGAATAAGAAAAGCAATTTGTCAAATGTTCTCGGAGAAAATTTCTTCTACGCCTCTTTTTGCCGACGTGGCGGTTCCTCTACCCATCAGTGGGACGAGCGTTCTTGTGTATCGGATACAAAAGGAATTTCCGCCGACGCTCACCCCTGGCGTAAGAGTCACCGTCCCTGTAGGTAGGCGAAAAATAACAGGAATTTTTATTCGCTGGAGGAGTCCAGAGGACAGCGTCGCATCTGAGAAAATTAAGGAAATTCTTGATATCCTTGACGAAACCCCTGTTTTTCCTCAGAACCTAATCCACTTGTGGCAATGGGCGACGAAGTACTATCTAACGACTCCTGGTGAGATGTTAGGAGGGATGCTACCCAGCGGTGCATTACGTGAAGGCGAAATTATCGTCAGCATGAAGAAAGAACCGTCGCGCAAACGTAAGCGGACGCCTCAGCCCGTAGACCTCGATGCACAGGTCGGTGTCTCACCCGCTTTTCCCCTGCTGACAGAGAATGAACAACACCTATGGGAGTACCTACAAGAGAAGGCACCAGTCTCCACAAAAACGCTACGTCACCAGCTTCCGGCTTTTTCACTCCCACCCTTGCTACGAAGACTTGAAGAGCTGCAACTCATTACAGTCCGTGACCGTGTCCGGAGAAAGACAAAGCAAAAAGAAGCGCTAGCCGAGGCAGTGCCTGCTGGCGGAGAGGAAAAGAACGCAGTTCAGCTCTCCTCTGCTCAAACCACTGTCTATGAATGCATCCTCACCAGTCTCCAAGCCAAAGAATTTCGTGTGTTCTTACTGCATGGCGTGACAGGGAGCGGAAAAACCGAGGTCTATCTGCGCGTCGCGCATGCTGCTCTTGCTCAGGGGCGGCGAGTCTTGTTCCTCGTTCCAGAAATTGCCTTGACTCATCAGTTGATGACACAGGTACGTGCGCGCTTTGGCCTTGGAGTCGCGGTGCTTCACAGTGGGCAAACTCCCCAAGAACGCTGGGAAATTTGGCAGCGCACAGCACGAGGAGAAGTCGCGGTCGTGGTTGGTGCTCGTTCGGCGGTGTTTGCCCCGTTAGAAAATCTTGGCGCGATCATTGTGGATGAAGAACATGATTCAGCCTACAAGCAGGAAGAAAATCCTCGCTACCATGCCCGAGACTTAGCCATAGTCCGCGGACAGCAGGAAGCCTGTCCGGTGGTGTTAGGATCAGCAACCCCTTCGCTCGAAAGTTATGCCCACACCCAAAATCGCCGATATCAATTGCTCGAACTGCCAGAGCGAGTGGAAGCGCGCCCGTTGCCAACCGTCGAAATCGTCGATTTGCGTCACCGCCCGCGAGACGCAACCATGAGCGAGCGCATTTTTTCCGCTGCTTTACGCCAAGCGCTGATCGAGAATTACGAAGCCGGGAAACAAAGCCTCTTGTTCTTGAACCGACGCGGATACGCAAGCTATTTGCAGTGCCGTTCATGTGGCGAAACTCTCTCGTGTGGACAGTGTAGCGTCACCCTCACTTTTCATCTTCACGGGCGCATGTTGTGCTGTCATTACTGCGGCTATACACGGAAAGCACCGGATTACTGTCCGCAGTGCCATGAGCCCGAACTCGAAAGCAGCGGCATGGGCACCGAACAAGTCGAGGAGGCGGTGCTCCAGCTTCTCCCCAACGTCAATGTGGCTCGACTGGATCGCGATAGCGTACGCAAAAGAGGTTTTTTGGGAAAAGTCATGGCATCATGGCATGCGCGTGAGACACAGGTCCTCATTGGCACGCAAATGATCACAAAAGGTCATGATGCCCCAGGAGTCACACTGGTGGGCGTGCTCCTCGCCGACGTCGCCTTGAATCTTCCCGATTTCCGTGCCGCCGAGCGCACCTTTCAGCTCCTCACTCAGGTTGCCGGACGCGCCGGACGTGGGGATGAGCCGGGGCGTGTCATCATACAAACCTATTCTCCAGAGCATTACAGCATTCGCTGCGCGACCAAGCATGATTTTCGTCGCTTCGCGACGCTAGAGTTACGCTATCGTAAAAATCTCCACTATCCGCCTTTTGCACGTCTCGTGAATGTTCGCTTCGAAGGAGCGGAGGAAGACCTTGTCCGCGAGGCCGCAGAACGGTTTGCCGCGCACGTGGGTGCCCAAGCTTCGTCAGCCGGGCAAATGTTCGCTATTTTAGGCCCTGCCCCTGCTCCCATTGAACGTATCAAAGGTCGCACTCGCTGGCAGGTCTTGCTGAAGGGCACTGCCCGCCCTGCGCTCCATGAATTGATGCGGAAGGTTCAAGAAGAACTTGAGCTTCAGGGACGCTCCCCACAGTTACGCATCGTCGTTGATGTCGATCCCTATAACATGTTATAGGACCAACCAATGATCAGACCAATTTTGCATTATCCCGATCCGCGACTCAAGCAAAACGGCCAAAATGTCTCCGATATTACTGGCGATCTCGTGACTTTTGTCGATGACTTAGTTGCTACTATGTATAACGCGCCCGGTATCGGGCTCGCTGCCATTCAAGTCGGCATCCCGCAGCGCATCATCGTCGTGGATATCAACCACGAAGAGCCAGGGAAAGATTTACTGAGGCTCATTAACCCAGTCATCACGGCCAGAGAAGGAAGCATCATTTGGGAAGAGGGTTGCCTCAGCGTTGTGGATTATACTGCGGAAGTCAAACGTGCCGCCAAGATCGAACTCACGGCTTGGACGCCAGATGAGAAAGAGATCACGTTTCAGGCGGAAGACCTCTTAGCTGTCGCCTTGCAACATGAGATCGACCATCTCGAAGGCAAACTTTTCATTGATCGTATCAGTCGGCTGAAGCGCGAACTGTATACCCGTAAGGTCAAAAAGCTCATACGCGAAGGCCGCCCGCTTGAAGCTCGTAAGGGCCAAGCTGCAATTTAGATAAAGAAGACACAAGCAACTCGCCTGCTCAGTCTTCTTGCTCACCAGCTGCTGCACCAATGTCTTCTGTTCTCTCTCCTTCGGCTTGCTCCACGCCGCTGCGACTCGTTTTCATGGGCACCCCAGCATTTGCTGTGCCCACGCTGCGCATGCTTCTTGCCGGGGAAGATCCTGTTGTCGGTGTCTTCACTCAGCCTGACCAGCCGTCTGGACGTGGCATGGCGCTCCACGCCCCACCAGTAAAAACATTAGCATTAGAACATAGTCTCCCAGTTTTTCAACCAGCGAAACTGCGCGATCCGTCGGTCATCGACTGCCTCACGGCATGGCAACCTGACCTCATCGTCGTCGTTGCTTACGGCAAGATGTTGCCGAACGCCATTCTCGATCTTCCCCCACTGAAGTGCATCAATATCCATGCCTCTCTGTTGCCAAAGTATCGGGGAGCAGCACCGATGCAGTGGGCAATTGCACGTGGGGAGACACAGACCGGCGTCACTATTATGCGCATTGGTGAGCGTATGGATGCCGGAGATATCCTACTGCAGCATGTCGTCCCTATTCACGAGGACGACACTGGAGAGAGTCTCCACGACAAACTGTCTCAACTAGGAGCAGCAACGCTACTTGAAGCCCTCTCGTTACTGAAACAGAGACGCCTTTCTGCTCGGCCACAAGATGAGGCCGAGGCAACCTACGCACCGATCATCAAAAAAGAAGACGGCCGCATTGATTGGACGCAACCCGCGCCAACCATTGAACGACGGATTCGCGCCTTCACTCCCTGGCCTTCAGCCTACACGATGTGGCAGGGTAAATTACTCAAAATCTTGAAAGCTAAGCTGTCCCCGGGATACGATGACCCGCACACTGCTCCTCATGGCGCGATTGTCGAAGCATCCGCCGTTGATTTCGTCGTCGCCACAGGCAGCGGACGGTTAAGAGTATTGGAGGTCCAGCTCGAAGGGAAGAAGCGCATGCCCGTCGCTGAGTTTCTCAAAGGCCACGTGCTGCGACCGGGAGAAATCCTCGGCACCTGAAGCATCGTGTTCACAAGCGTACAAAGGAAAAAGCAGAAAAGGAGGACTGCCGATGCCAGAAAAATACACAATGGATGACGTAAAATCCTTGTCGCAGAAGTATAAAAACTGGGGCAAATGGGGGGCAAGCGACCAACTCGGGACCTTGAACTACATCACGTCAGAGAAGGTCATCGACGCAGCCAAACTCGTAAAACAAGGAAAAACCTTTTCATTAGCCATCCCATTCGATGACAAAGGTCCGCAAACCGGTTCCTTCGGGCGCTTCAACCCTATTCATTTCATGCTGCAAGACGGTGGTGACATCATTGCT
Organism: Pseudomonadota bacterium; assembly: GCA_005804965.1. Taxonomy (GTDB): domain Bacteria; phylum Desulfobacterota; class Binatia; order Bin18; family Bin18; genus SYOC01. The sequence continues at coordinate 3,524 of SYOC01000349.1, read as the reverse complement.
GGGGCGCAGAATCACCTGCCCACCATCCGCTACACCGACGACGCGGTCACTATGCCGCTTCAGTGCGCCACGCAGTGGGATGCCCTCGCTCACATCATGTATGAAGACCGCATGTACAACGGTTTCGCTGCCAACGAAGTGACCAGCAGTGGCGCGAAAAAGAACGGCATCGAGAATGCGAAGAGTAAGATTATTACCCGTGGCGTGTTGCTCGATATCCCACGCTACAAAGGCAAAAACTGGCTAGAGCCGGGAGAAGCCATCTATCCGGCAGATCTAGACGGAGCAGCAGCAAAGGCAAAAGTTAGCATTGGCACGGGTGATATTGTCTTGGTTCGCACCGGCCAGATTGCTCAAGTCCGTGCAGAAAAAAATTGGGGGACCTACAGTGGCGGACCAGCCCCCGGTCTCGGCGTCGCCTGTGCGGCCTGGCTCTGCGAAAAGCAAGTTGCTGGCTATGCTACCGATACGTGGGGCACAGAAGTGATCCCCAATGAAACCTTGGACGTGTTTCAACCGCTACATGTCATTCTGATCGTCCATGCTGGCATGTTAGTCGGTGAGATTTTCGATCTTGAAGAACTGGCGGATGATTGTGCCCGGGACGGAATCGCAGAGTTCTTGTTTGTGGCACCGCCGCTACCGATCACCGGAGCGGTCGGCTCTCCCGTCAATCCACAAGCGATTAAATAACGCCCGAAAGCTACAGCGGCGGCGTCTCTCTCTCGCGCACCCTCTGGGATGCCGCCCATGTTGACAGTTCCCGTGCCTGGCGTTGCCCAACAAAAGCAAATCTGAGATATAGGGACCCGTGACTGTATGGAAACGGGTGCAGAAAGAATTCCGCCATGCGTTTGCGCTTCGCCCGCAATCGCCGCCGCTTGCAGCAGATGAGCGTGCTTTGCTGGAAAAAATCGCATGCTTGATCGCAGCACGCGGGATGGCTGCACCAGCGCTTTTGTTCCTCGAATCCCTCGCCCCGTTGAGTTTTCTCGGCAGTCAGATCATGCACGGCATGAAACCTTTCCTCGATCTGGTGTGCGATCCACTTGATCTTGACCGTCTCGCGCAAATTCTGGAGCGGCGAGATGGCGTAGACCTGCTCGTGTCCCAGCTCCAAGCACAGGCGGACGCTCCGGCATGACGCCTCACCCGCTCCACATCATTCTTGCCACCGACTGTGGCAGCACCACGACGAAAGCCATTCTCATCCAGCGAGTAGGCGAAGAGTATCGACAAACGCATCGCGGTGAGGCACCGACCACAGTCGAAGCCCCATTTGAGGATGTGACACGTGGCGTGCTGAATGCGATCCAAGAAGTTGAAGAATTGTCAGGGCGCACGATTTTGGACGGGGAACGCATTATTACTCCAGCGCAGGGCGACACTGGCGTAGACATTTATATCTCGACGAGTAGCGCCGGCGGCGGGTTGCAAATCATGGTGGCTGGTGTCGTCAAATCTATGAGCACGGAAAGCGCCCAACGCTGTGCGCTTGGCGCCGGGGCCATTGTGATGGACGCCCTCGCTTCTAATGACGGTCGCCCAAGCTACGAAAAGATTGAGCGGATTCGCCACCTGCGGCCAGATATGCTCTTACTCGCCGGCGGAACAGACGGTGGGACGATTCCGCATGTCGTTGAGATTGCTGAATACATCGCTGCTGCCGATCCACGGCCACGGCTCGGCATCGGCTATCAACTCCCTGTGATCTACGCTGGCAACAAAGACGCACGCCCTCAGGTTCAGCGCATTCTTGGCGAGCGTACCGCCCTCTCCATTACCAACAACATTCGTCCCGTGCTTGAACAGGAAAACCTCATGCCGGCGCGTCATGCGATTCATGACCTGTTTCTTGAGCATGTCATGGCGCAAGCTCCTGGCTATAAAAAGCTGATCTCTTGGGCAGGAGCACCAATTATTCCCACCCCAGCCGCAGTCGGCATGATTATCGAAGCGGTGGCGCGTCGTGAAGGCATCAACGTCATCGGTGTAGATATTGGTGGCGCTACCACAGATGTCTTCTCGGTCTTCCAATCCATTTTCAACCGTACGGTCAGCGCGAACCTGGGCATGAGTTATAGCGTTGCCAACGTTGTCGCCGAGGCCGGACTCGATAACATTCGCCGCTGGTTGCCGTTCGCGTTCGACGAGCAGACGCTGCGCAACCAAATCAAAAATAAGATGATCCGACCAACGACGATTCCGCAAACCTTGAACGACCTACAAGTCGAGCAGGCCATCGCCCGTGAGGCGCTGCGCCTAGCGTTGGAGCAGCACAAGCAACTGGCAGTCGGCCTCAAAGGTGTTCAGCAAGAGCGCTCGGTCTCCGACGCTTTTGAGCAAACTGCGTCGGGGCAAAGCCTCGTCGATATGTTCGCGCTTGATCTCATCATCGGCAGCGGCGGTATTCTCTCGCACGCGCCACGCCGTGCTCAGTCCATGACCATGATGGTCGATGCCTACGCTCCGTTAGGCATCACTCGGCTCGCGGTCGATAGTATCTTCATGATGCCCCACCTCGGCGTGCTCTCCACGGTCCATGAACAAGCCGCCACAGAAGTGTTTGCTAAAGACTGCTTGGTGCCACTTGGTACGTGTGTGGCACCGAACGGCAGCGGCAAACCCGGGGCAGCGTGCTTTTCGTATCGCTTGTCCTTGCCAAATGAACGTCCACTCGAAGGTGTACTCGCTGTCGGGGACCTTAAACTCCTCCCCTTGGCGACAGGACAAGAAGCCTCCCTAGAAGTGTCTCCAGCCAAAGGCTTTGACTTTGGCGCAGGGAGCGGGAAAAGATTCGTTGGCAAAGTGCACGGCGGTGTCGTCGGTCTGCTGCTCGATGCACGCGGACGCCCGATTGTCACAGCCTTAGACGAAGCTGTGCGGGTGCAGCAGCTACAAGCCTGGGCGCAGGCAGTCGAATTGTATCCAGAAGAAGCTACGCAGAATTCAGGAGCCAGGAGTTAGAATCCAGAATGAAGAAGAAAGCTACTTCCAACATCCCTCACGGAACCTTCGTTGCCTTATTTTGTCTTCTGACTTCTGCATTCTGACTTCTGCATTCTTTTCTTTATGGCCCACGCTTACACCCCAGGTCTACGAGTCACCCCGGATACCGTCGTCCACAAGCGGCGCGTCTTACCGCTTCCCGGCCAAGTCTCGGTACATGCTGGCGAGCTGGTAACGGCATCCACAGAAGTGGCGCGAGCTGAGTTGCCGGGAAAAGTCTACCCGGTGAATGTAGCAAACAAGCTCAGCATCACACCGGGAGAACTTCCCGCCTACATGTTGAAACGCGAGGGGGATGCCGTAGGCAAAGACGAAACCCTTGCAGAAAATCGGCCTTTCATCCGCTGGTTTCAGACGCAGGTCCGCGCACCAATTAGCGGGAAGATCGAGAGTATTTCGCATATTACTGGGCAATTGTTTCTGCGCGAGCCGCCAGAACTGATTCGCTTGTCCGCGTACATTGATGGGACGGTCACTGAGGTGACGCCGGGGCAAGGGGTTGTTGTTGAATCACG
>SYOC01000348.1 GCA_005804965.1 Pseudomonadota bacterium | reverse complement strand
GGATTCCGGCTTTCGCCGGAATGACGTTCCTGCTGTACTCGTCATTCCGGGCAAGGCCGTAGGCCGCGACCCGGAATCCAGGATTTTGTTATGCACCTAGAGATAACCTCTAGTTGACATGATTCTAAGTGCCGCTTATATAGTCCAACCAAACTACTCCGCGAAGAATACTGAGTGAGCGTCCAACTCGTCATCCTTGGCCTTCTGTCCGAAAAGCCCTGCCACGGTTACGAACTTCGGCAAGAAGTCGAACGTCGCCTCTACGCGACATTCATCAACCTGAGCGGCGGCTCTCTGTATTACAATCTCGCGCAGCTCGAACGCGCGGGGTATGTCGAGAAAGCTTGGGCTGAACAGAAGGGGCGCTATCCCACTCGGCAGGTCTATCAGATCACTCCGGACGGCAAAATTTACCTTCGCGACGAACTGCGCCGCATGTTGTTCGATACCGACACTCGCGAGAAGCTTTTCGACCCATTGAATGCTGCTCTTGCCTTTTGCCGCCCAAGCGAAACTCAAGAATTACGTGAGGCGTTAACCGCCCAGCTCAAATGGGCACACGAGCGCATCCAGTGGGTGGCGCAGCAGCAAGCTCATTGGTTGGCTCACAGCATCCCGCTCCCGCAAGCCAAAATCATCGAACACGGATTAGCGCATTGGCAGGCCGAGGTGCGTTGGCTGGAAGCGTTTCTTCAAGACCTGGAGGCGTTGGAGACGCCGGCATCACCCGCTGCCACTACGCGCAAAAAGAGTATCTCATCTCGTTGATAGGAGGATTTACTGTGGAAGGTTTCAGTGTTCTCGATATGATCCACCAGGGGGCGTTAGTCACGTACCCGCTGATTGTAATGTCGATAGTCACCATCACTATCATCTGCGAGCGCTTGTGGGCGCTGCGCGGCTTAGTCGCTGGCTCGCTCCGCGTTGCTGGCACGGTGGTGGGCCCGCTGCAAAAAGGCGATTTCACAGGCGCACTCACTGCTGCGCAGCAGCAGCAGAAGGCCCCGGCTGGGCGCGTACTCCGCGACGTGATCTCCCAACAAGACGGCGAGTCGTTGGACTATCTGGCGGAAGTGGCGGAAGATCGCCGCTTTGAAGAAGTCGAAGCCCTCAAAGGCGGTATCTGGATTCTCGGAACCGTAGGCGTCAGCGCACCCTTCATCGGGCTGTTGGGAACGGTCATTGGGATTATCAAATCGTTTCATAACATGTCTGTTCAAGGTGCTGGCGGCTTCTCGGTCGTGGCCGGCGGTATTTCTGAAGCCTTGATTGCGACGGCACTCGGTCTCGCCGTGGCGATCATCGCTGTCATTTTCTATAACTATTTCCACACCAAATTGGAGCGGATTGAGGCCGTCATGACCATCGGGTCCGACCGGGTGCTCGAAGCTATCCGTTTAGGGAGAAAAGCTCATGGGAATGGCTAGTCCGAATAAGAAAAAAGGCAGCGGGTCCGCCATTATGGCGGAGATTAACATCACACCGCTGACGGATATCTTTCTGGTGCTGCTCATCATTTTTATGGTGACCAGCGTGGCCATGGTGCAGTCTGGAGCCAACATCAACCTGCCTGAAGTTGAGGACACGAAGTCTGAGCCCCGGCAGATTGTCATCACTGTGACGCCACAAAAAGAAATTTTCGTGAACAACACGCCCGCCACCTTAGCGGATATGGAATCTATCTTGCGGCCCATCATTGAGACGCAGAAAGATATTCCCGTCGTCCTCGAAGGTGATCGCGATGTCTTGCTCGGAGAAACCGTGAAGATTCTTGCGGTTGCGCAACGGGCCGGTGCCACGCAAATTGCCATTGCCGCTAGCCGCGGCCAATAATCGTTATTTCTAACGCTAACAACGAGTATCACCATGGCTGCTGACGACGCAAACAAGACTCCTTCCGCGCCCACGTCTGTCGAAGCCGCAGTGCAAGAAGACCTCTTTCGCTACGGCGGGCAGGGGTGGGGGAAAAATGCGCGCTGGTTCATCCTCTCCACGGTAGCGCACGTACTTACCCTCGGACTCCTGGCGACTTTGACGTTCACAATGGCGCAAAAACGAGATGAGCTGATTAAGGTCAAGACGCTCCCGTTATCTGCCGAAGATCAGGAAAAAGCGCAGGCCGAGAAACCCGACGAGAACTGGGAAGGCGAGCCTTCGCTGAAAGACCTTCCTGGGCTGTTGTCGATGGAACAATTGGTCCCGCGCCAAGCCAAAACAACCACCAGCCCGCCGCCGCCGCTTGGCACCCCAGCTCCAGTCCGGCAAGCCGTACTCTCGGCACCTCCACCGGTGATTACCGGGCTTGGCCCTATGACCATCGGCATCGGCGGGAGCAGCCCTACGCCAGAGCTCGGCAGTTTCTCCAATGCCATTGGAAGCATCAACGGCGCGATCGGCGGCATTGGTGGCGGGTTTGGCGATTATGTCGGTGGGCTGCGCAAAGTTGGCCTGGATATCGCGCTGGTGATTGACGCGACGGATAGCATGCAATTCGTCACTGATTCGGTGAAAAGCCGGCTCATTAAACTGGTGTCCTCGCTACGCCAAATGGTTCCCACCTCGCGCATCGGGATCGTGGCCTATCGCGATAAGGGCGAAGAGTATGTGACCAAGTGGGTGGATTTGAGCTTTTCTACCGGCAAGATCCAAGACTTCTTGTCCAATCTCCACGCCGACGGTGGTGGCGATTGGCCGGAGGCGGTGTATGAAGGTATGGAGGCTGCGGTCAACGATCTCAACTGGCGCAAGAAATCTAAACGCATCATCATTCTCGTTTCTGGCTCCCCGCCGCATGCTGACACGGTCGGCAGCATCCTCAGTCTAGCCCAAGGGTTTCAGTCGCAAGGCGGTATGGTCAGCGTTTTAGACTTAGCCGAGAAGATGCATGAAGACTTCGAGCGCGCCTTGTTCCGCACCAGCCGTGGCTTGCTACCTGATAGTGCTTTCAAGGTGACGCCGCTCCCCAAATTTTATGAAGAGTTCCGCGGTGTCATGGCCTCGATCGCGCAGGCCGGGGGTGGAGATTTCATTCCGCTTGGGGAAGATAAGGCCTTAACGAAACAAATCATCGTCATGACTTTCGGTTCACGATGGCAAACCGAGATGGCGAAGTATCTACGGGATCTGGAATAAGGAGAGTTGGCGTGCGGCGTGCGAGTTTTGTAGGTGCATTCCTTTTCCTCTATGAGCTGTGCTGTCCGGCGGTGGATTATGCCGCCTCTGTGGCCGACCTTCTGTCGCAAGCCCGTCAAGCGCAAGCACAGGTTCGCTCCATCAAAAGCCAAGGCTGGGGCACGGACGAGAAGCAGCGAGTGATTCAACTGCTTGGTCCGCTCGCCCTGAGTTTTCTTTCGGCTCCGGACCTCGCCCAAGCTTCCTCCGGCCAAAAAGGACAAGTCCGCGAACTGTACGAAATCCTCAGTGGTCCGCTCGATAGCATCTATGACGGCAGCGTTGCCTCCCTCGAAGGCATGAGCAAAAGCGTGATGGACCGCGACGGCGATCTCGAAGCCTTATATGAGACCAGAGAGTGGAAAGAGGCACAGCATGTGGCCTCGCAGGCCCTCTATTTTCTCAACTGGCTGCATTACGTCGGCGCGTTTGTTCACGACGGTGCCGCGCAAAAGAAGTTGCTTGATGAATGCGCCAAAGGGTTTGCTGAGTTTGCTGTTGGCGAGCAAAGCTCACAGTTGAAGCGCGAAAGTTTGTTTGGCCGTGCCTTGTGTGAAAAAGAAGGCAAGCACTTCGACTGGGCGATTCGTGACTTCGAATTGCTGCTGAAAGACACCGGCTTGCCCACTGATATGGAGCGCAAGGTACGTGCGGCGCTCGCCGATGCTCGCAATCGTCAGGCACGTGGCGATAAAGCGCGCGAAGTCGAACAAGCGGAAGACCAAGCTACACAACAAGCACGGGCTATGCTGCAAAAGGCACAAGAGCTTTTTGGCGCGAGCAAGAAATTGAGCGGCACCGACAAGCTCAAGAAGCTCCTCGAAGCGATGGCCTATCTCGACGAGGTGCGCAAACAAGGTGGAACGTGGCGAGAAAAAGCCGACGCGATGGCCACCGCTCAGATGAGTGAGCAGGATCTTGCCTTAGTCGATGAAGTCAAAAATCCTTTCCCAGCCTGGGGGCAAGCCCGCGACCTGCTACAAAAGAGCGACTATGCCAGGGCGACTCCCCATCTCCGCGACGTACTCAACTCTAACGACCCCAAAGCCACGCTGCATCACCGCGAGGCGCAACATTATCTTGCGGTCGGGCTCTTCCAGACGAAAAATTATCGCGACGCGCTCACCGAACTCAATAAGACCCTCAGCACTGAAGGCATGCCGGCGAGCTTCGTGGCCGATGCGGTCTATCTCCGCTTTAAGACTACTGAGGCACTCTATTCCAGAGAACAGAACCCCGAGACGACGCGCGTGTTTCTGGAAGCGACGAAAGAATTCATCCGTCGCTACCCGGACCATAAGACTATTTTCGAGGCCCATTACCGACTCGGCGAGTACAACCAAGGGCAGAAAAACTACCTAGTGGCGGCAGATGCCTACAACAAAGTGAATGGCGATCTCACCTTCCGCACACGGGCGGACTTCGCCACTTTGCAAGGCTATTTCGCGATGCTCGATGTGCTTGAAGAAAAAGATGCAAAGAAGGACAGTCTCGGCATCAGCGAGCCGGATTTGCGCAAACGCGCAGCAGCCTCTTTGCAAACGTTCTGGAAGAATATCAATGCGCTGGAGAGCACAGCGAACGGCACCAAGCCGGTGCCGTTTCAGGAATATCGTGGCAAAGTCAGCGTGATGAACGCGGCTTTTCTGAGCAAAGACATTGATGCCAATGCCAAAGAAGTGCTGAACTTCTTGCAAGATTTTGAGAAGAAATACCCTGAGCAAAAGGATGCCTTCACCAAGGTCACTCGCCTGCGCTTGGTGGCGTCAGAAAAAGCTGGGCGCTTCACTGACCTGGAAAAAGAAGTCGAGCACATCTTGACGCACTTCAAACCCGAAGAGCAGCAAGAGCTGCTGGTTGGCCTTGATTCAGTCTTGCCCAAGGATGTCAAGAAACTTGAAAAGCAAAATGACAAGGACAACCTCGCTGCCGCGAAACGGACGCTGGCACGTCTCTACAGCGACCGGCTGCAACGCGGCGTGCCGTTTGCCGAGGATCAATCGCCGCAGCAATTCAAGTACGAACTCGCGCAGATGTACCTCGACGTGAAAGAGTACGACAAAGCCACCGCCTTGTATCAGGAACTCCAGCAAGGCCCGTACTCGCTGGTGTCGTTTGCCGGTCTGGCGCAAATCGCTGAAGTCAAAGGCAATCCCCAGCAATCCATCACACAGTGGGGAGAATTGCTGAAAGGCACGCAAGTTGGCGATCCGCTCTGGTTCCGTGGCTCGTACGAAGTCGCCCGTTTAGAGGCCACGCTCGGCAGCAAGGACCAATCTTGCCGGACGATCAACAGCACCAAGCCTTTGCTGGCGCGACTGGGTGAACAAGGGCTGAAGAAGAAGATTCAAGACTTAACCGTGCAAAGCTGCGGCAAGTAGCATGGCGGCGTTGCCGCGCTCGTGCGTATGGCTTGCCAAGGCTTGGCGTTGGCTCTGCAAACGAACGGCAAAGAAACCCACGGCTGTCATGTCTCCCTGGCAAATCCGTAATCTCGCTGCCATCGAGCAACGCCTTGTGTCCACCCGACAAGCACGACCGGGCCTCTTGTTCGAGCAGCAGTCGCCACATAACCATATCGTCGTGCGGCGCACGACAGACCAACTCCTCCTCTGCTACCGTCACGCTCACCATCGCCTTGAAGAAATTCAATCGCGTTTGAGTGTTGCCGAACCGCTCGTGCTCAAGTCGGAATATACGCAAGCCATGCTGCTGACGTTGGCGTGGCAACCCGCACCACAACGAATTTTGCTCATCGGGTTAGGCGGTGGGCGATTGCAAATGGTGTTGCACCACTACTTAGAAGCCGCGACGTTGCACACTATTGAACTCGACCCTCTCGTTGTCGAAGTTGCCCAGCGCTTCTTCGGCTTCGCGCCGGATGAGCGTCAACAGGTCATTGTCGGTGATGGCCGAGCCTCCTTACAAACTCTCTCTTCGGCAGCTCCTTTCGATATAATCCTCCTTGATGCCTATCATGTTCGTGGAGTGCCCTCGCACCTCAGTACACGCGAGTTTTACGACGAATGCCGGGCGGTACTCACACCGACAGGGGTAGTGGCCGCGAACCTCCAAGCCGGCACCCCGCTCTACGACGCCGAGCGCAAAACGTTTGCTGCGGCCTTTCCTACGACGATGACGGTTCCTCTGCTGGCGGGCAATGTTGTCGTTATTGGTTGCAACACTGACCATCGTGACATGAGTGATCTCAAGACGCACGCGGCGGCGGTGCAGCAACGATATGGCTTCGACTTTGCCCTGCCCGAATGGATGGAAGCAACGGCGCAGCCCGCCCCCTATCAAGCCAACGCGCCACTACTGCAAGACGCTGATCTTACCGAGACACGCTGAATCTTGTCTGACCGGCATTCGCGCACCTGTGGATTTTCATTGTCTCGCAATCTTGTCGGTGAGCACGAAATTCTGTACGCTTCTCTGTACAGAAAGGCGATACGTCTATGAATACCTATCTCACTGCGACCGAGGCGCGGCAACGATTTCTACAATTGGTTGATGATGTCCAACAAGGCGATCAAGTGATCGTGACCAAACACGGAACACCAGCTGCTGTGCTCATCGATTTCGAGCGCTTGGAAACTCTGAGGAGTCTTGCGCGTCTGTGGCAGGACCCGGAAGCCCTGTCTGCTATGAAAGAGGCAAACGAACAAGTCAAAGCTGGACAGGTCTTGAGAATGAGCGGTACGCCGACAGTCGCAGTGACCCTGAAGACGGCGCGGGAGCAAGGATTCTTGCGTGAATGAGTTTTCTTTCTCGCCCCGCTTCCTCCAAGATTTAGCGGAATGGGAGGCGGTAGCTGCGCCACGCGAACGAGAGGCGCTCGACCGAGCGTTGGCGGCCATTGTGGCAAATCCTGCGTTACCGGGACGAGTACCAAGCTTCTACGATCCCTTGGCACCGAGCTATCTTTACCGGGTGGGACGAATATTGCTGCATTATCGGGCGGCAACGAATGAAGTGTTGTTTCTGAATCTGTTTTTCACGCGACAATAAGCATCTACTGATCGGAGGGGAACTCATGGCAGATTCGGGACAGATCTTGGCGGGGTTTTTGGCTCCGCATCCTCCACATCTCGTGTATGGCGAAAACCCCGTGCGCAATGAGCCACGCTCGACCGGCGGCTGGGAAATGCTGCGCTGGGCGTATGAAAAATGCCGTGCGAAGATCAAAGCCTGGAAGCCGGATGTAATCCTTGTGCATAGCCCCCACTGGATGACTATCGTCGGTCATCATTTCTTGCGCGTTCCTCATCTCGCCGGGCTTTCTGTCGATCCGATTTTTCCTCATATCTTTCGCTATCAATACGATATGAACGTGGACGTGGAACTGGCTGATGCCTGTTTCGAGGAGACGCAAAAGGAAGGGTTGGTTGCCAAGAAAATGACCAATCCTCATTTTCGGGTGGATTACGGCACGATTGTCTCACTCCACATGCTGAACCCCGAGTGGGATATTCCTATCCTTGGCATCTCGGCCAACAATTCTCCGTATTTCTACTCCACCGAGATTGGCCAAGAGCAGATGGTAAAGCTAGGACGAGCCACGGCCCGAGCCATCGCGAAGACCGGACGCCGCGCAGTGCTGGCGGCCAGCAATACGCTGTCGCATCTGCACTACGACCGCGAGCCGGAACTGATCGAAGATATGAACAAGGAAGTCATCTTCAACAACAGCCAATATCAATGGGACATGCGGGTGTTGGAGTTGATGCGCAGTGGCCACACTGAGCAACTGATGGCGATCATGCCAGAGTTCATGGAAAAGGCGGCAGCAGAGGTGAAATCCGGCGGTCTCACCTGGATGCTCGCAGCGATGGGCTTCCCCACTACTCCCGCGCAAGTGCATGGCTATTGGACGGTGATCGGCACGGGCAATGCCGTGGTCGAATGGGATTTGACACACAAGGCTGCGTGACCTTGTCCGGGCAGGGGCGGCTTACGCGCCGCCCCTCCGCAAACGAGTGAGAGAACATATGCCCCAAGGCTCAATCATTGGTGCTTACATTGCCCCTGGACTCCCCCATCTTGCCTCTGACATTGCCGCCGTCAGTTGGGACGCACTGCGACGTGGATTTCATCAGGCTGGTGAACATATCCACGCTCTTCAGCCTGACGTGCTGGTGTTGTACAGCACCCAATGGATTTCCGTGCTCGGGCATTCCTTCCAAACGCATCCGAACCCGCAGGGGCTGCACGTCGATGAGAACTGGTACGAGATGGGCGACTTCCCTTTCGACCTACGTGTCGATGCCGACCTCGGTACCCGCGCTGCCGCTATCGCCGCGTCGCTGGGGTTGGCAACGAAGACGGTGAACTACCACGGCTTTCCCATTGATACCGGCACGCTGGTCGCCCTGCGCTTCGTCAACCCAGCCAATCAATTCCCGGTGGCTGTGGTCTCGTGCAACATCTACGCGGGACAGGAAGATTCGTTGACGTTGGGCAAAGCGGTGCGGCAAGCTATCGCAGAAAGTAGCAAACGCGCAGTGGTGATTTCCTGTACAGGCTTGTCGGCTCGGTTCTTCACCGACGAGATTGCTCCATATAATGACCGCCTCTCGCAAACCGAAGACGACGCCTGGAACCGCCGCATCTTGGGCCTCATCGAACAAGGGCGCAACGCTGAAGTGTTAGCGATGAGTGGTGACTATGCCCGTACCGCTGCGGTAGACATGGGCTTCAAAGCGTTCGCATGGTTGATGGGTACCTTGGACACTCCAAGTAGCCCAGGTGCTGTGCTGGCCTACGGCCCGGTGTGGGGCACCGGGGCGGCAGTTGTGGAGTACCAATTATGATTCGCACCACCGTCGTTGGCAGTTGGCCGTTACCGGAGATGTATCGCGACCGGCTTCAGCAATATTATCGTGGCGTCTTGCCTGCCATGCTGATCAAACCGACGCTGACAGGTGCGGCAGAAGTCGCGATCCGCGAACAGAAAGCCGCAGGTGTGACGCAGTTCATGGGCGGAGAACTCTTTGCCGAAGTTTTTATCCAACACCTCCCTCGTCAGTTGACCGGCGTGCGGCTACTCAAGCCTCAAGCTGCTGAACTCAAAGTGTACACCGACGTGGCGGAATACGAGATCGTCGAGGACATTAACGCTCCGCATGGGTTAGGCTACGTCGATGGTTTCCGACGCGAGGTGCAGGTTGATCCGGCACTGGAGAAGGTGTCGGTCCCTGGTCCGCTTGAAGTCCTCTCGCATTTGCGCCCCCTCGAAAAAGCGCAGGCGCAGTTGCCACGCGCTATTGAAATTGTGAATCGTGAAATGAAAGCCCTCGCCGCGCTTGGTGCTCGCGAGATTCAGCTCGATATCCCCTTCATCGCCGTCCGTTCTGTTTTGGGGGATCTGCCGCCTGCACAAGCGGTCGCCATGGTGGCACAGAGCTTTGCTGGCGTGTCGGCTATCAAAACCATCCACTGTTGTCTCGGCGACCTCGGGTCGCAGTCCGTGTTGACCGTACACAATTTGCAAGCCTTGATGCCGTTCGTGCAGCAGCTTGGGGGCATTGTCGATAAAGTGCATCTCGAATGTTCGCATCCCGGTCAGTGGGCGGACCGCGCTTGCCTGCGCGATATCTCCAAGGACATGGAGGTGGTTGCCGGGCTGGTTGACGTGAAGAGTCCGGTGGAAACTACGGACGCGATAACCGATCACATCGAAGAGCTGCTGCGTCTCGTCGAGCCAGAACGCTTGTGGATCGCGCCGTCATGCGGCTTCGGGCGTCGCACGACTGAAATCGCCATTGGCAAGCTTTCGCGCATGGTTGAGGCAGCAAAGCGATTTTGAACAGATGCACGCTGTCAGCCGCTAGCGCTGAACTCAACGGAGAGTCGTGCGTACTGCCGGTTGCCTTCTCTGGTGGATTGCTGATAGCTGACTGCTGAGAGCTTTTTGTCGGAAAGGAATTGTATTCATGAGTCGTGACCAAAACTTGGCCGTTGCCCAATCGACGACGCTCAAACCCATTGAAGAGATCGCCGCGCAGTTATCCCTGGCTCAGGAACATCTCGAACCTTACGGTCGCTCCAAGGCCAAGATCGCCTTGGAGGCGCAGACCAATGCCGCATCGCGTGGGCCGGGCAAACTCATTCTCGTCTCTGCCATCAACCCAACTCCGGCGGGCGAAGGGAAAACCACGACCACCATTGGCTTAGGGCAAGCGCTGGCACGTTTGGGCAAGAAAGCGACGGTGGCGGTCCGCGAACCGTCGATGGGTCCGGTGTTTGGCGTCAAAGGTGGCGGCTGTGGCGGCGGGCGTTCGCAAGTGTTGCCGATGGAAGATATCAACTTGCATTTCACTGGTGATATTCATGCCGTGACCTCGGCCCATAATCTGTTGTCGGCCATGATGGATAATGCCCTCTTTCACGGGCAAGTCGATCTCGATGTCCGGCAAATTCGTTGGCGGCGGGCGATGGATATGAATGACCGCGCCTTGCGCCAGATCGTGCTCGGCTTGGGTGGCCGCCTGATGGGGGTGCCACGCGAAGAAGGCTTCGATATCACTGCTGCTTCCGAGGTCATGGCCATTCTCTGCCTTACCAGTGGCCCGGCGGATCTGATCGCGCGTTTGTCACGCATTCTGTTAGGGTTTTCCAGCAAGGGTAAAGCCGTGACCGCCAGTGAAGTGCAAGCGCCAGATGCGATGGCGATCATCTTGAAAGACGCTCTTAAGCCGAACCTCGTGCAAACGGTCGAAGGCGTGCCCGCGTTCGTACACGGTGGACCGTTTGGCAACATTGCCCATGGCTGCAACAGCATCATCGCCACGCGCATGGCATTGAACTATGCGGATTATGTAGTGACGGAAGCTGGTTTTGGCTTTGACCTTGGCGGCGAAAAATTCTTCGACATCAAATGCCGCGCGGCAGGGCTATGGCCTTCGGCGGTGGTGCTAGTGGCAACTGTGAAGGCGCTGAAGATGCATGGTGGCACGCCGGTGAGCGAGGTCAACAAGCCCAATTTGCAGACCTTGAAGCTTGGCATGGGGAATTTGGAGAAACATGCGGAAAGCATCCGCGAGTATGGCGTGCAGCCGATCATTGCGATCAACCGCTTCGCCACCGACACTGAGGAGGAACTCAACCTTGTGGTTGAAGAATGCCGGAATCTCGGACTCGAAGCACGGGTGATTGATGTCTTTGGTCACGGCGGTGAAGGCGGTTTGCCGTTAGCCGAAGTTGTAGTTGCGGCATGCGAGAAGGCGAGAGCGACGCCCAAGTTTCTCTATCCTTTGGAAGCTCCGATCGAAGAGAAGATTCGCACGATTGCTCAGAAGATCTATGGCGCGGCAGATATTGCCCTCCTCCCCCGCGCACGCACGGACCTGGATCGCATTAACACCCTCGGGTATGGCAACGTGCCTATTTGCATGGCGAAGACGCAGATGTCACTCTCCGACGATCCCAAGCTCTACGGTCGTCCGCGCGACTTCACGCTGACGGTGCGCGAGATTCGCCTGTCTGCTGGTGCAGGGTTCTGTGTGCCACTCACCGGTGAGATGTTGACGATGCCTGGGCTAGCCGCCAAACCTGCGGCGGTTGGGATGAAGATGGACGCGAGCGGGAAGATTTCAGGGATGTTCTAGCGTCGAGACAAGACGGGACGTTTATCCCGAAGACCGCCGCAGCAACTCCGCGTAGCAATACACCAGCGCTAACCCGCGATAGGGACGCCACCGTTCCGCGAACGCCCGCATGTCCGCTTCGGTGGCTTTCTCCTCTTTTCCTAGCAAACCCTGGGCTACGTATTTCACGACGCCCAGGTCACCACCAGGAAAAGCATCGACACGGGCCAACCCGCGCAACAAGGCAATCTCTGCGCTCCAGCGACCAATACCTTTGATCTGAATCAAGCGTTCAACCACCTCTTCATCTGGCAACCTGCGCAGCTCTTCTTCGTGCAGCGTTCCCGCAGCGAAGGCTTGTCCGAGGCGCACCAAGGTAGCGGCTTTGGCTCCGCTCAAACGAAAGCGCCTCATATCCTCAGCATTCTCCTCCGCAAATCGCTCGGGGCGAGGAAAAGCGTAGTAGGTCTCACCAGCAATCGTTTGCCGTTCACCAAAGGTTTCGACCAGTTCGCGTTTGATGGAATAGGCAAAGTTCAGATTGACTTGCTGCGAGAGCACGGCCATAACCAGCGACTCGAAGACCGTCGGACTCGCTGGCAGCTTCAGCCCACGCGCTGGCGCAATGAGTGGCGCGAGGACTTCGTCTGTACGCGCCAGTCGATAAAACGGCTTCAGATCGAGGTCCGTGCACAGGATATGGCGCAGTTGCGCTGCGCACTCCGGGTGCTCAAGATTGCTTTTTCGCGAGCCTTGCAGCTCGACGTGCAACTGCGGCTTTGTGATCGAGCCACCATCGGTCACGGTCGCGAGCACGAACCGTTCACCGACGGACAGCAAGCGTTGATATTGCTTGGGCTGCACGCGATCAACAATTTCATCTTTGAAGCGAGCAAAGCGGATGGCGGTCAGATCCAGCGAGTAGGGAGGCGTGGGAACGAGGGTGAATTGGTAATTTGACATGGTGTTAGGTGCTGGGGGTGAGAGATTGGACATTGACCGGTGTCTCTCCGATAACTCGTCTCAAAGCGCTTTTGCCTTTTGCAGATCCCTCGTGTCGACGCCTTCGGTGAACCATCTGTAGATCTCGGCCACAGCTACCGAGCTATGAATTTTAGGGGATCTTTTGCAAATCCATCCCAACGTGAGTGAAGTGATCATCGTCGGTCAGAACCTTCTTGATGTTGCGGTCCCGCATAATCACCATCGAGGTTAGATCGGTGAAAGAGATCTTCGGTTTGCCTTGCAAGCGCTTACGCAGTTCCCACGCGGTGGTAAAGCATTCTGAGGTCACTCGCTCTATAACGAGCCGTCCTTCCTGGCTGGCCTGAAAAATGCCTTCCATAAAACCGACTGCTTCCGCAAACGACTCTCGCCGAAATACGAGCGTCATGACCTCGTCGAGCACATAGTCAGTTGTATATAGCTGGGCGCCTTCCTCCCGAAGTTGTTGATACAAAGCTTTGACCTCTTGATGGCGTGAGTCGCGCCGATGCCCGAGCGCCAGCCACCCCCAGGTATCGATCAGGACCGCTTCAGCCATTATGCTGTCTCCTTGCCATACAACTCCTCGTCAATCGCTTCCCCAGAAAGGGGACTCCCGGACAAAGAACCTGCAACTCGCAAAACCGGATCTTCACCTTGTCGCTCGCGGAGCTGCAGAAAATCGATAAAATCGAGAACTTCTTGCAATCGAGCCTCTGATAGATCAGTGACCTTCTCCAGCAGTTGCTGCTTAAGTCCATCAGCTGCAACGTTCATAGCTTATGCTCCATGTTCCTGTAATTCATGGGAATGCTTCAATCTTTCAACGATCCGATGACTCAATCTCGCAATGGCTCAATGCTTCTGTTGCCTTGCCTGTTGCAGCAGGAGTTCACCTTTCAGTCGATACAGCTCGGCCTCGTAGAAGCGCTCCTCACTTCTGTCTATTTCAGTTAGCGCTTCGGTTACTGCCTGGAGCCCCTCTTCCATTTGACTTCTTTTGCCATAGGCATCGGCTAACATGGCGAGATAATATGGTCGATCAAGCTTCGAGCCTGTTGCTCGATGGGCGGCTAGACCCCCTTGTATCAGTGGAATTCCCTCAGCACTGTTTCCTTGCTCGGCTAGCGCCCAGCCCCGAAGTATCGTTCCTACCGCCTGCCAATACGGAAATTCCTCCTTGCCGGAGCGAGTGATCACAGCCTCTGCCCACTCTTGGGCAGCCTGCCCTTCCCGACGAAGATAATGAAGTCGGGCAACAAAGCTTAACGCCCAAACTATGCTAAAAGGATGAGACAATCGTTGAGCTAAAGCGAGGGCTTCTAGGATTCCTTTTAATGCCTGCTCTGGATAGCCCAAAAGCCACGAGCTATAAGCAGTGAGGGCGCAACATGCCATTCCAGAGTCGGACCCCCTATAGAGAAAGGTCAACGGGTGATGCTGTTGGGGGTTGTAGAGAGTAATTCCTTGCTCCAGATGCCCTCGGGCCAGAGACAACGCGCCAAGATAAAACAAGTTACATCCATATGAATAATGAGCGACCAAAAGGAGGGCTGTATCTTGCGTGCTCTGAGCTAGGGTCAAGAGTTGCTCACTGAGTTCTCGTGCTGGCTGTATTTCTGCTCGCTGCATAGAAAACCCCCATAACCCCCGCATGATCTGGAAGAGTTGGGAGATTTCTATTTCGCTTCCATGTCGATACAACTCTCGCACGCGGTTACAAGCCCGCTCGACTTCAGAAGCGGCATAGCCTTTGGTTGCCGTAAGCGAAGTCCCTAGCGCGATTTGTAACGCTAGTTCCTGCTGGACCCGTTCCGACGAGTCCGGCATGGTGCGAAGCAACTCCAGCCCTTTGGTCAGATGAGCAATAGCCTCCGCGTTCGCTGAGCGTTGGGCAGCCTTCTGTCCCGCCTTTTGCCATTGAGGAATGGCCTGCTCGGCAAGCCCCGCTTCGGTGTAGTGATGGGCAAGCAGCTCAGGTTGGGTCTCAAGCGTCTCGGCAAATCGCTCTTCCAAAATCTGAGCGATCTGCTGATGGAGTTGCTGGCGTCGGCTCTTGAGCAACGATTGGTAGGCAGTGTCCTGAATCAGGGCGTGCTTGAAGAGATAGGTTGCCTGCGGCGGCAACCCGCGCTGATAGAGCAGCTCGACCTCGACTAATTGTCGCAGTCCCTGCTGTAAGCTGCCTTCGTCTACAAGGGAAACCGCGTGGAGGAGGTCGTAGCTAAACTCGCGCCCGATGGTTGCGCCGAGTTGGGCGATTGCTCTCGCTGGTCCCAACCTATCCAACCGGGCCATCAGGGCGTCGTGCAGGGTCACGGGAATGCCTAATGGTAGGGGCACATCCTTCGACAAGCTCAGGAGCCGCGCCCCTACGGATTCCGCGACGCTCTTGGTCAACTCTTCGACAAACAACGGCACGCCGTCGGTCTTGGCGACAATCTGTTGCACGACCTCTGCGGGCAAGGTGCGAGCGCCCGGT
The DNA here is from genome assembly GCA_005804965.1 of Pseudomonadota bacterium. Taxonomy (GTDB): domain Bacteria; phylum Desulfobacterota; class Binatia; order Bin18; family Bin18; genus SYOC01. Next base: position 6,640 of record SYOC01000348.1, on the reverse strand, counting down.
ACCTGCGCCACCATCGCTTCGACGTGCGGGCGTCCCAGACGGCTCAACGTGAGCTGGCTCAGGTAGGAGCGTGGACTCCACGGAGGTGTGAACTCGGGGCGAAAGGTCAACAGCGCCAGCAGCCGCGTCGTGGGCGCTTGGTCGAGGAGGAGGGTAAGCACCTCCAACGTCGAGGGATCGGCCCAATGCAGATCTTCCCAGGCGCAGTGCAGTGGGGTTTTCTCTGCTTCTTTAATGAGCCAGGCCACCAACGCTTCCTGCGTCTTTTGCTTCTGCCTCTGGGGGCTCATGGTCAGTGGTGGGGAACCGACAGGATGCGGGAGAGAGAGCAAAGCGGCCAGGAGCGCCAAGGTCTCTGTTTGTAGGGGCGAGGTACCCTCGCCCCTCCTTGTCAGGACGTACTCCAGCTTCTTCAGTTTTTCTTCGGGTGTATCGTCGTGGGCCACCTGCAACAGCCGCTGCAGGTGGCCGATGATGGGATAGAAGGCACTGTTCTGGTGATAGGGCGAACAACGAAACTCGATGCGCGTGGCACCCTCGGCACCGACCTGTTCTTTGAGGGCTTGCACGAGGCGCGATTTGCCGATCCCTGGTTCACCGCTGAGCAGCACCACTTGGCCTGCCCCTGTCTTAGCTTGCTCCCAACGTCGCCGCAGCAGCCCGAGTTCTTCTTCGCGCCCGACCAACGGGGTTAAGCCTCTTCCCACTGCCACTTCAAAGCGGCTCTGCGTGGCATTCTCGCCGATGACTCGATGCACCGTCTGAGGAGAAGAAATACCTTTGAGTGTCTGGGGTCCCAAGTCCTGGTACTCGAACAGGCCCTGCACCAGTCGCTGTGTGGCCGCACTGATGACCACCGTGTCCGGCGCGGCCACGCCCTGGACACGGGCAGCAAGGTTGGGCGTCTCGCCCAAGGCAAGAATCTCGTGTTTCGCGCTGCTGCCGATCTCGCCGATGACGACGAGGCCGGTGTGTATGCCGATGCGGACCTGTAATGATCCGAGTCTTCCCTGTTGCCTGTTCTCTGTTGCCTGTTCTCTGAGTGCAGCGATAATCTCCAACCCTGCTCGCACGGCACGTTGGGCATCGTCTTCATGGGCGACGGGATAACCGAAATACACCAGCAGGCCATCGCCCAGGTGTTGGGCGATGTGTCCGGCGTAGCGCTGGACGACCGTGGCGCAGGTCTCTTGATAGAGGCGGACAACCTCACGCAGCTCTTCGGGGTCGAGCCGCTCGGAGAGTGCCGTTGAGCCTACGAGGTCGCAGAACATCACTGTGCGCTGCCGCCGCTCGGCGGCCAGGGGTTGGGTGTTAGGGGATAAGGGCTGGGTGTTAGGGGTTGGGGATTGGGGCGAGGTCTGCGATGCACCGATTCTCCGGTTCTCCGATTCCCCGGTTCCTTCCCCACCCGTCCACACCAACACCTTGCCGTCTTTGTCGCATGCCACATGTTCGGCGTCGATCAGTTCTGCTTTCAGGTCTTCTAGATATTCGTCCTCCAACTCGAAGCGGCGTTTCAGGGCGCGGTACGCGACCCGGCCTTTGCTTTGTAATAGCTCGCGGGCCTGGTCTAAGACCTCATCGAAGGTCATGGGAAGTTTCCGTTACAATCCGAGGCTTCCTGCTTCGCGCCCTTTTCCCAACGCCTAAATCACTTCCGCTTCTTTCAGCCGTGCTACGTCTTCCCACGAATAATCGAGCAATTCCGTCAGTAACAATTCTGTGTGTTCGCCGAACTCTGGCGCTGCGCCGCGTGGGTCGCCGGGGGTTTCACTCAAGCGGACCGGGAAGCCCACGATCTTGGTTTGACCGATCCTCGGGTGATCGTACTCGACGATATAGTCATTCGTGAGCATCTGCTCATCGCGCATGAGGTCATCGATTGAATTCACCACGGTGTAGATGAAGTCGCCGCCGGCTTTGAGGGCTTTCATCCAATGATCGCGCGGTTGCGAGGCAAACACCTTGTCGAGCAACGGGACCAGATCTTTCGCGTTCTCTGCACGTTTGCCCATCGTGTCGAAGCGTGGGTCTTTTTCGAGGTGTTGGACACCAAGCACTTTGCAGAAATCTGGCCAGTAGCGGTCCTGCTGTGGCATAGCGAGGCAGATCCACTTGCCGTCGCCGCATTGGTAGTGATTCCACAGCGGACTCGGCGCTGCCGCGCGTAGCGTGCGTTTGAACTCGGCACCAAGCATCGCTTTGCATGACACGTTCAACCCTTGCAACGCCGTCATGCTCCCGAGGTGCGAGGAATCAACTTGTTGACCGATACCATATTTGTCCCGCGCAATGAGTGCTGCCAGAATGCCGTAAGAAAGGATGATCGCGCCCATCTGGTCGGCAATGCCGCCAGTGATGGCCAGCGGTGGATGATCTGGCTCGCCAGCGGCAGTCATGATGCCCGAGCGCGCCAGTCCCATGTAATCGAACGACGGCTCGGCGGAGTCCGGCCCGAACGGGCCATACCCGGTCGCGCTGGCGTAGATCAGTTTCGGATTGTATTTTTTCAGCGCTTCGTAGCCGAGTCCGAGCTTGTCGGCAACGCCTTTACGGAAATTTTGGACGAAGACATCTGACTTTTCCACGAGTTTGTAAATGATCTCGCGGGCTTCCGGCGTTTTGAGGTTCAGCGTCAGGCTTTTCTTATGACGATTGTTGGCCTCGAAATAAAAGTTCGGGCCGCTGCTGGTGCCGATCATCGCCCCAGCCACGCTCATGACACCGCGCCCAGGGTCCCCGCCCACACGCTCCTCAATTTTAATCACCTCTGCGCCCAAGTCGGCTAACATCATAGTAGAAACTGGACCTTGCTGCCAAATGGTCCAATCGAGAACGCGCACTCCTTCTAGCGGTCGTGACATGGTCCTTCCTCCTTTGTCGGGAGAGTGATTAGTAAATAGTTGTTAGTCATTAGTGGGAAAACTGCAAACTAAGAACTACAAACTAACCACTCTTCCCTAATGACTCCTAAATAATTTCCTTCTCTTTAAGCTGCCCGATATCTTCCCACGAATAGCCGAGCAGGTCGATGAGCACTTGCTCCGTGTGTTCGCCAAACTCAGGAGCCACACCACGCGGGTCGCCCGGTGTTTTGCTCAACCGGACGGGGACGCCAACCACTTTCGACGGTCCCCAGCTCGGATGGTCATAATCGACAATATAGTCATTGACCAGCATCTGCGGATCGTCAGGTAAATCGTTCACCGTGTTCACTAAAGTGTAGATGAAGTCGCCGCCATGCTTGAGTGCATTCATCCAATACTCGCGTGGCTGGGAAGCGAAGACTTGGTCGATGACGGCAATAATTTCTTCACTGTTCTTGCCACGGACAGTCATGGTGGCGAACTTTGGGTCTTGTTCCAGATGTTGGATACCAAGGGTTTTGCAGAAGCCAGACCAGTAACGGTCGGCTTGAATCATCGCCAAGCAGAGCCATTTGCCATCGCCGCATTTGTAGTGATTCCACAGCGGGTTGGGGGCTTTAGTCCGGTAGGCACGACGAAATTCTTTCCCCAAGGTCAGCCGGCTTGCCAAGTTGAGTCCTTGCAAAGCCATCATGCTGCCTAGATGCGAACCATCAACTTCTTGACCGATGCCGTAGCGCTCGCGCACCAACAGGGCGGTCATCACCCCGTAGGCGAGCATGATCGCGCCCATTTGGTCGGCAATGCCGCCGGTAATGCTGAGCGGGTCCATATCCGGTTCGCCCACTGCGTTCATAATGCCGGAACGCGCTAGCCCCATGTAATCGAAGGAGGGCTCGCCAGAGTCAGGACCATCGGGGCCGTAGCCGGTCGCGCTGGCGTAGATAAGTTTGGGGTTGTGTTGGGAGAGGGCTTGATAGTCGAGGCCGAGCCGACCAGCCACGCCTTTGCGAAAATTCTGCACGAACACGTCGGACTTCTCGACCAACTTGTAGATGATAGCTTTCGCCTCGGGCTGTTTGAGATCGAGGGTAATACTCTTCTTGTGGCGGTTGTTGGTCTCGAAGTAATAGTTGCGGTTTCCCGCCGCGCCAGTCGCTGCGCCACCAATGCTCATAATACCGCGCCCAGGGTCCCCACTCACGCGGTCTTCGATTTTAATCACCTCGGCACCCAGGTCGCCGAGCATCATGGTGGACACCGGGCCTTGTTGCCAGATCGTCCAGTCCAGTACGCGAATTCCTTCCAGAGGCTTTGGCATGGTTCCCTCCCTACAAATTGTTGTGTGTGGACTGGACTGTAGCACCGTGGGGAAAGGGGGTAAAGGAAAGGGACCTCGCAATAAACGAGCGACGCGAGCCGAGTGTTAGGTGCGCTTTTGCGAAGAGAAAGCGTCGAACACTGCCTACATTACGCCGCCTCCACACTGATTTGTGGATTGACGAGCCGTGAGACTGCGGGAGCCAATTGCTGAATATGTACATACACAACTGGCTGGCCTGGCTCTCGCTGGGCGGCAGCTTCCTCCCGATTTTTTTGACTCAACTCTGGGTCATCGTCTGGCAGCAAAACGATCTGAGCATTGAGGGGGATTTGCTCCGCAACTTCTGGATGTTCCAAAAGGTAGCGATCAAATTCGGTAGTTAGCACGAGATTTTTTCCGAAGAACTCTTGCTCGCTCATGATGGGGATACCTCCTGAAGAAATGCAGCTCTATATTTTTCCCAATTCTTTCGCAGGTCGTTCTCCGCGTAGATCAATGCCAAAGTATAGTCGGTGAAAGGGAGAGCTTCCTTGTCTGCCATCCTAGTAGGATGGAGAATGTCCTTATGAGCGAAGCCATGGGCAGTATCGTACCGAACCACTGGGAACCACTCTCCTGCGATGCGTATTTCGTACTGCACAAGGAATTCGATGACTTGCCCTTTCAACCGAACATGCCTCACTCTGCGTCTGCCTTCAGACCCTAGTGGAGCAAGGTATTCAACAATTTTCATTTCGAAAGAAAAGATAGCTCTCACGGATGATCGTGCAAGAGGGGCCGCAACCTGGGGGTCCTCGCCGTCGAATCTGAGTCTCTCTCCGGCTCACGCTTGACAGGGCAGCACGGAGCGGCTAGCCTTTGCGCACTTAAACGAACTGAAGATTGATCCTGTCATGACGCGCAGCGCACATCTCGGCTCCCTCCTTCTTACGACCATGGTGGTGGTAGGCGTAGGGATTATTGTGCGCCTTGTCGCCAGTGCGCCGTAACGGGATCAACCTCAAGTACTCGAAACAGGTTTCCAACCCCCGCCGGCGCACTAGCCCGGTGGGGGTTGGCGTTTTAGCCCCACCGCAGCGCAGGCAGCCGCCAGCAGGGGACGGAGACCGAGAAGGGAACGTCCCATGATCAAAAGAACCGGTGCGCAAATCGTTGTCGAATTGCTCTCTCGTCAAGGGATTCGCACGGTCGCTGGTATCCCCGGCGGAGCCAACTTGCCTCTCTATGACGCCTTGGCGCAGAACGGCACGATCCGCCATGTCCTGGCGCGTCATGAGCAAGGTGCGGGCTTCATCGCTCAAGGCATGGCGCGTGCGAGTGGACTTCCTGCGGTGTGCTTGGCCTCGTCCGGCCCTGGCGCAACGAATCTTTTAACCGCAATTGCCGATGCCAAGCTCGACTCTGTTCCCTTGATTTGCATCACTGGGCAGGTGCCGACGGCGTTGATTGGGACCGATGCCTTCCAAGAGGTGGATACCTACGGCCTGAGTGGTCCGATCACGAAGTATAATTTCTTCGTCCATGCAGCCGCTGACCTGTTGGACATTATCCCCGCCGCGTTTCGTATCGCTAGTTCGGGTCGGCCTGGCCCGGTGCTAATCGACATTCCCAAAGATGTGCAAATGCAGATGGTCGCGTTCGAGGAATGGCCGGCCCCGGCGTGCCCTGAGCCGCTGCCGAGTTTTCCTGTGACGGAGGTGGAACGCGCAGCTGAGTTCATTAACACAGCGCATCGTCCGCTCTTTTATGTGGGCGGTGGCGTGATTCAGTCGGGCGCGGAACACGCGGTCGCGGCGTTGGCCGAGAAAGCCAGTATCCCAACTACGATGACGCTGATGGGGTTGGGAGCCTTGCCCATGGATCATCCGCTCGCCATCGGCATGCTCGGTATGCATGCTGCCCGCTATACCAACTTGGCTTTGGAAGAGTGCGACGTGCTGATTGCCGCTGGGGTGCGGTTCGATGACCGCGCCACCGGGAAAGCCGCCACCTTCTGCCCCAACGCCAAGATCATACACGTCGATATCGACCGGAGTGAGATTAATAAGATCAAAGCCGCGCATGTGGGGATCGTCGGCGATGTGGGTGAGGTGCTGACCGCGTTGCTGCCATTGGTCGAACAGAATCCCCGCTGTGAATGGCGGGCCTCGGTGTCGCAACTGAAGCAACGCTATCCGCTCGTGACTCCTGGCGCTCAGGACTGGCGTTCGCCGTATGGATTGATCCTGCGCGTAGCTGGGTTGCTCAATGACGACACGATCATTACGACCGACGTTGGCCAGCACCAGATGTGGGCTGCGCAAGTGTATCCCTTGCGGCGTACACGCCAATGGCTCACCTCGGGTGGTCTCGGCACGATGGGCTTTGGACTCCCCGCCGCCATCGGTGCAGCTTTGGCGTGTCCGGAACGCACGGTGGTGTGCTTCAGCGGCGATGGCAGTCTGAT
>SYOC01000347.1 GCA_005804965.1 Pseudomonadota bacterium | reverse complement strand
TCATCATCAGGATCTCAACCGCTTGATCCGTGCGTGGCGGCGACCGGAGACTATCATCGTTCATGACCCGTGGTGGACGGCGACAGCGCGTCATGCCGACATTGTGCTGCCAGCCACGACGACTCTCGAACGCAACGATGTTGGCGCAAGTGTACGCGACCGCTTCCTGGTGGCGATGAAACAAGCCATTACCCCGGTGGGTCAGGCGCGTGACGATTTCGCGATCTTCTCCGATTTAGCTGACCGCTTCGGTGTGGGCGTGGCATTTACCGAGGGTCGCGGCGAAATGGACTTCGTGCGTTATCTCTACGACAGTGCCCGCAAGCAAGCTGCACGCTGGGAAATGGTGTGGCCGGAGTTCGACAGTTTCTGGGAGCACGGGTATTTTGCGATGCCCGAAGTCGAGCAGCCGTTCGTCTTGTTCGAGGACTTTCGCCGTAACCCGGTGGCGCATCCATTAGTGACGCCATCGGGACGGATCGAAATTTTTTCTGAGACTGTCGCTGGGTTTGGCTATGACGATTGTCCTGGCCATCCGGTGTGGATTGAGCCTGGCGAATGGTTGGGCAGCGAGACCGCACAACGCTATCCTCTCCATTTATTGACCACCCAACCAAGCACTCGTTTGCATGGGCAGATGGATATGGGGCGCGTGAGCCAAGAGCACAAGGTTGCTGGACGCGAGCCCATGCGGATCAATCCTTCGGATGCTACCCTGCGAGGGATTGCCGATGGCGATGTGGTGCGCGTGTTCAATGAGCGTGGCGCGACGCTGGTTGGTGCCGTGCTGAGTGAAGAGCTACGGCCGGGAGTCATTCAGATTGCCACTGGCGCGTGGTACGACCCGCACGAACCTGGCGTCATCGGTAGCCTCGACAAACACGGCAACCCCAACGTCTTAACACGAGACAAAGGCACCTCGCGGCTCGCGCAAGGACCGAGTGCGCAATCGACGCTAGTGGAGGTAGAAAAATACGTTGGTACGCCGCCAGAAGTCACGGCCTTCGAGCCGCCGTTAGTGGCTGGGGAGTGATCTTCTTATGGCCCCTGCCCTTGTCGTTTTGCTCATCATGCGCCACATATAGGCCATGGACACATCATCATCGTCGCGCCCATTATCGCCGGTCGCTTTGGGAGGATTTTTACTCGCCGTGCTGGCTGGACTTGGCTTGCTCTTGTCAGGTGTGAGCAATCGCTTGCAGTGGCTGGATTTCCGCTCGGCGTTGACGGTCTTTCGTTGGGCAGCGTACGGCGGCATTGCCGCGCTTCCGCTGTCGATCATTGGCATGATCCTGACCCGTGCAGGAAGTACGAAAGGCGGCTTCAAGTTGGCGGCGATTGGGCTCATCGTCAGTCTTGTGGTGGTTGTCATTCCGCTGCGCTGGTATCAACAAGTGCAGCGCGTCCCGTTTATTCATGACATCACCACCGATTTAGAGAACCCGCCGCCCTTTGTCGCGGTGTTGCCTTTGCGTGATGGAGCACCAAATCCCGCCGAGTATGGCGGCCCGGAAATCGCCGAGCAGCAACGTCAGGGCTATCCGGATCTCGCTCCGCTGTTTGTCCACGCCCCGCTCCCGCGTGCGTTTGAGCTGGCGCTCACAACGGCCCGTGCCATGGGTTGGGAGATCGTTGCTGCTGAAGCTGGCGAAGGGCGCATCGAGGCGACGGCGACGACGTTCTGGTTTGGCTTCAAAGATGACGTCGTGGTGCGCATTCTGCCCACGGGGACGGGGAGCAAGATTGACGTGCGCTCGGTCTCGCGTGTGGGGCGCAGCGATGTGGGTGCTAATGCTGAACGCATCGTTGCCTATTTGGCTGGTATCGCGAGTAAAGGCAATTCATGAATCGCCCTACGCATTACTAGGAAACGTTGGCATCGTCTTTCCGCTGGATGGGGGTGAGGAGAGAGCTGTTCTTCGACGCGGCGGCAGTGGGTTGCTGTTTTCGCGCGAGCCACCCGAACGGCCAGCGCGGAGCATCGGCTTTCCAGACTCCCCAGAGCAGGCCAAGGGTAATGATAATCGTCCACGGGATGACGATGCGGCCACGCAAGCGATGCGGACGGAGACCAAGTAGATATTCGACGACGAACACTAAAACCATGAGCGATACGATAGGGCCGAGGACGCGAAACCGGTCCAGTAGCCACGCGAGCAGGGGAGCGACTATGAGGGGGAGGCGACCGAATCCCAGCATGAAGATGAAGCCTCCGGCCAGCAGGATGCGCCCCCACCACGCATCGCGTCGAGCGCGTGCCAGCTCTTTTTCTTTTTGTTGTGTAGCGTAAAGCGTGGCGCAATCGTCACACAACGACACCAGCTCAAAATATTCTTCGGGGATGACGGTATCGCCGCTCAGGAGATGCGTGCCGCGCGAAGCGGCAGTGTTCACCAGACGCCGTCGGATTTGCTCTGGCTGTAATGTCCGACGACAGCGCCAGCATGGCTGCTCGCTGTTTTCATCGCCCGCCATAGCATGGATGCGGGCCTGCCACGGTGCTTTTTTGACCAGCGTGAGCTGGGTGTTGGTCTTAACGGGGGCGGGAGTTGTAACTTGAGCCTGCCAGGATTCCTTGGGAGTCATGAGCGTTGGTTTTCGTGGGTGTACCGCGGATTTCTCACCCGTCGGGTGCGTACCTTCGACGCACTGTCTACCTCCGATAAACTATCCCGTAAAAAGAGGCAACCTCCCGCTGAATCCATTAGCTGCTAAACAGCCGCACCGGCAGAAACGCGTGTTGCATGGCGCGAATGTCTGCGAGCGGGGCGAATGTGCTCACCTCTTCTAGGTCGCGTTCCAAGGCGAGATCGACTAATGGTGACAGTCGTGGTCGCAGTGTTGAGAGGATCTTCTGCGCTTCCCGGTGTCCCAGGCGTCCGAGTCGCAACGCTGCTCCTAGGAAGCTGACAGAGAAAGTGTACAAGTGCAGCAGGGCACCTGTTCGCAATGGAATGTTCCATACCACACAGAGGAGTCCAAGACACACGGCTGCGTTGCCGTCGCTGCGGCCGGCATGCACAGCATGGACAAAATGCTGGAACACGTCATCGTCGATGGTCGCGCGTAACGTTTCCAACAGCGCTCGGCCCGAGCGCATGGAGGCTTGTCGCAATTCGTGCGGCAACAGCGTGACCGTCAAGAACTGGTCAATTGCTTGGAGACGCTTGCTATCGTGCGCGGTAGCCGCGCGGTAGGCGTGCGCATAGGCCACGAGGTCTGACGAGGCGATCTTGCCGTGCAGATAATCGTCGAGTAGGTGAGCGATGTCCACCTCCGCTTCCGTAGCCACGCTCATGAACGTTTCCAATCCATGTGAAAACGTCACCATCCCCGAAGGAAAAAAAGAGTCTGCAAGCTGGAAGGCAGCTAGGAGTGATGTGTCGTCCATGGATGGTGGCTTTCTTCCTTAGGCCAGGAGCGGCGCTCATAGTGGATGGCAAAATATCGGGTGAGATGATGCGTCTTAAGCACAGTTTCCATAACTGCGCGGTCTACTGTGACCGGGGTGAGGATTTGCTCTCCTGCAACTGCCACCGGCCAATGTTGATTGCCGAGCACATGCCCCAGACGAATAGCCCAGGCCCAGCGTTCTTGGGCGTCTAGACCTGGGTATGGAGTGAGCACCATAACTTCTTGGAGCGCAATGCGAATGAGGACTCCACCGCCGTCTTCGTTAGCGAAGACATCGCCGTCTTGGAGTTCTGCTCCACGTGGTAATTGGATGCCAGCATCGTGGCCACGAAGCGTGGACACGCGAAGGCGACTTTTCCGCGTCTCGCGCTCTTCGACGGTGATTTCATCGAGACGGCCCTCGTCTTGCCACAGCGCAGTTTGCTGTAATAGCTCTGGTGAGGTGTGGATATTGCCGAGTCGTTGTCTGAGATAGAGCATGGACGAGTCCTCTCCTTATTTGGGAAACACCACTGCCGGCGTATTGAGCTGTTGCCGACGTAAGAAGTCCCAGACCAGGAACACGGCTTGGCGCACGCCGCGTACTTCCGTGCCAACGACTTTCACGCCGACACCGCGACCACGCGGCAACAGGGTAGCCCCGCCGACAACTCCGGCGACGGAGGCGAGGATCTCGTGGAGGTCACGTACACAGCCAGCCGGAACCTCTGGCCCTACCAAGAAAGCTTGCCCCCATACCGGAGAATCACCGAGAACCCCTGGACCATCAAGACGATGGTGGTGCGGCAGCGCAAAGCTTCGCTCATGTAGAAGGAGTCTGTCTTCGTCATCACGGACACGCAGTCGAGAAGAAAAAACGTTGAATGTGGTGCCATCACCAGCGCGACGAGACAGGTACACCTCAGACAGAAAGAGACACGCCTCCTGCCCAAGCCTCACCTCTAGGCTCTGGGCGAAACGCGCACCGGGGAAGAGAATGATTGGTTCCGGGCAATATTCCATATAGGCACCAGATTGCAGTGTGAACTGCACGTGTTGAACCGCGCAATTCGCAGTCATCGTGTGAATCTTCTCTGCAGCTTGCGTAGTGAGGTGGACTTGTGTGTGTGCACCACAGTCGATGCGCAAACGCGTCCGATCTCCTTGGATGAGTCCACCTGCGGGAGTTTGTAGGTACGCGGCTGCGAGGCCCGGCAAGGCCGGGTCGAGATGCCAAGGTGCGGTGAAGTGAAATGGATGAGTGACAAAAGAACGCTGCACACGCGTACGACCGGCTGATTGCGCGAAAGTCAGCTCGCACACGCCATTTTTTCCTGCTGACCCTGCTGGGCGTTGCAGAAGCAGCTCCTCGTGACAAACGGCCAAGGCACGGGGCAAGTCCCACGAAAGCTGCTCCATCGTAGACAACGCAGACTCCGCTTCGGTCAGGCGAAAAGCAGCTCGCGTTCGATCCATGCCCCTACCTCGGGAATCCCCATGCCAGTTTTGCAGTTGGTAAGGAGGAAAGGGCGCTGGCCACGAACGCGTTGGGCATCCAAGGTCATCGTCTGCAAATTTGCGCCAACATACGGTGCTAAATCGACCTTGTTGATGACGAGAAGGTCCGAGCGCGTGATGCCTGGTCCTTGCTTGCGCGGAATGTCGTCTCCCCCAGCAACGTCAATGACGAAAATAAAGGCATCCGCCAATTCCGGGGAATAGGTGGATGCCAGATTATCACCACCGCTCTCCAGTAAGATGAGATCCAAATCTTCAAAGCGTTCTTCCAGAATGCGCACCGCTTCGAGATTCATGGTGGGGTCCTCACGAATGACGGTGTGTGGGCATGCGCCGGTTTCCACGCCGATGATCCGTTCCGACGGCAGGAACCCGCGTCCACGCAACCGCTCGGCATCTTCTTGGGTCAGGATATCGTTGGTCACGATAGCGAGCCGTTTGCCACGCCCTTGCAGATAGGGAACCAACTGTTCGATCAACGCGGTTTTCCCCGATCCCACCGGACCGCCGACGCCGAGGCGAGGAATGTTTGCTCGTGTCATGCTGGATCCTCCTGGCTGGGCGTTGAGGTGAGGAAGCCCCCCTCCGCCGCTCGCAACAGCGCATTTTGGCGGATGTGGTTGTCATCAATGGCTCCTTCCGTCAGTCCGTTCAAGCCAAGTACGAGGCGCTGTCCAGCAAACGTAGTCAACGTAATTTCTTTTTCCTCACTGGGCTCGAAGCGTACGGCTGTACCTGAAGGAATGTCAAGGCGCATCCCAAACGTCGCAGCACGGTCGAAGCGCAGTGCCGCGTTGGCCTCGAAGAAGTGATAATGCGACCCGACCTGGACCGGACGGTCGCCGGTATTCAGGACCATGAGTGTCACAGTTGGCCTGTTCGCGTTGAGGGTAAGAGTCCCGGGAGCAGGGAAGACTTCTCCAGGAATGAGAGGGGGTGTCATGTTGTCCTCAGCCACGTACTTGTTACTCCTTGTTCCGTTCTTGGCATGATTACACTTTTCCAAGTCTGCAAGAGTCTTGCCTACCTGTCGAGGTGGGGCAGGGGGGTATTCCGAAGACTGCGGCCCTCATCATAGGCAAAAACTAAGCAC
>SYOC01000346.1 GCA_005804965.1 Pseudomonadota bacterium | reverse complement strand
GAAAGGCACCTACCGTTGCCAACCCACCGTAAACACCGGTTACTTGCGCGTGACTCCGACCGGAGATGACCAATCGCTGATAGAGGTGACTGCGGTGGGCCTTGAGAATATTCTCTCCCTTTCTCAGTCTGCGCAAAATCGTGAAGGCTCCATCGGAGAGAAAGGGCCACAGCAACAGAGCCGCGACGATCAAGAGGCGGTCAAAGGCTATGGCCACTTTGCTTTCGATCTTCGCCACCAACGGAAGGGCGGCAAACAGATAACCCAGGACCGTGCTACCCGCATCCCCCATAAAAATCTTCGCCGGCGGCCAGTTGAGCGTAAGAAATCCCAAAGCCCCGGCAGCCGCCATTGCACCAACCCAGGCAGAAAAAGGAGCGCCGAATATCGTACCAGAAATGGCCCAAGCCAACCCTGCCACCACGGCCTGCACCCCTGCTATGCCGTCAATTCCGTCCATGAAGTTGTAGATATTTAGGGCGCCAATGATCCAGAGGATAAGCAACCCATGAGAAAGGTAGGCGGTGAAGCATTGAAGCGATGGGAGCGCGGGGAACCAAGCGCCGATAAAGTCGACGGTACCGAGTGCGGTGAAATGAGTTGCAGCCCATACGATTGAGCCTGCGGCGCCAAACTGGACACCAAAGCGGACGGTAGTCGACAGGGTAATAAAATCATCCGTAAGGCTGATTATATACAAAGCAATCACCCCACCAATGAACGCGGCAAGAACGGGTTCCGGCAATCCCGCTAGTGGCGCGAACAACCCCACCGCCAAAAACACGACCGGCATGAAGGCGGCGCCGCCCAAGCGCGGCACCGGCCGTTTGTGTGAACTCCGCTCATTCGGGATGTCGAGCAACACCTTTTTCAGCGCCACCTGCCGGAAGAATCGAACCGCCACAGCTGACAACAGAAAAACTCCTGCAACTACGTTCCACATTGGAGCTGCTTCATTCACTGAACGTGCATCCGCGTGTGCTTTTCTACCCAATCGAGAATGACCAGAAACTTGCGCTTGGCGCAGTTGCCGTCAATTAGATCACGAACCAGTTCGGCTTGGATCTGACGGTGAGTCTTTCTTACGCGTCCCAGCCATTCGACGTAATCCTGCTGCTGCGTAGTCGTGCTCATGATCTTGTTATCGCAATAGTTCAGTACGGCAAAAAACGTGACCGTGTTGCCGCATTTTTCAATCCGTTACCCACAAAGGCCGGCTAATTTACGACTCTATCGATACCGGCAAACCCTGCGGCTCCAGCACCGGCCGATAGAAACGTTCGTAGATACTGCGGGCGACCCCATACTGGTCGTAACGCGCTATAGCTTCTGCACAGGGCATAAAAGGAATATGCAGGCAATCGTCCGCCCATACCAAAGCCTGCTCAAGCCAGCCGGCGCGATCGGGATCAACCAGCAGCACCCGGCACCGCATGGAGGCTGGAAGATCATCAACCCAGCGGGATGCAGTGGTAACAACAGGAGCTCCGCAAAAAATAGCTTCGTACACCGAGCGAGGCGATGAGTCACTCACAGGGATAGAAATCACCAAGCGTGCCTCTGCATAGAGTTCGTAGCAGCGCGCTTTCGCAATTCGACCTAGATCTTCGTCACGGGGACGCAACCGCTTGGAGAACGATTGGTGGTAGGGGAGATCCCAGAGTGGGTAGAAGAATGTAAGGGGTAGATCGGGACGCTCGAGGTCGCGAGCTCTCTGGATAGCCTCAATACGGTAGTTCGCTTCTATACCCCGGTTGGAAAGGAGTCGCCACCGTGGTTTTCTTAAGTCGGATGCGCGACAGCTGGTTGTGTCTATGCCGTATTGGAAGATCGCGACAGCCTTGCAGCCGAGCTCAATAGCCGCCTGCCGCATGCGTTCCGAGTCGACAAAGCTGAAGCGAGCGCCGACCAATGCCGAGCGCATGAGGCCGCGATAAAGGCGGGAGCGGTATGGCCTTTCGGTGAGTTCTCCTCCTTGCGGCGTAAACAAATAGCGAACCCCTGCCATTCGGCACGTCAGGGCATAATAAAGCGTATGGGCGTGGATTATTCTGCCGCGGCAATCACCCAACCGCAGACGAAGTGCCAATGCCTGAAGTGGTAGTAGCAGAAATTTCAATAGGTTCCGCCAGCGGTCAGCCTTGGCAGATTGCTGATTGAGAAGCAATCGATCGATGGGCAATAGCAGTCGAACGCGGTCTTCTGTGGTGATGATGCGAAGGTGATTCTCACTCTCAACACAGTCGGTGAAGAATACCCACGATCCCTTTCGCAGGCAAGGATGCACAGATCGACACCAGTCCATGGTGTGATAGCAGCGCGCATTACCCACGAAAACTACGGGAGGACGGTCATTCATTGGATAGGATTCTTTATGTTTGAACCTAAAGCTGCCAGCCCAGCCGAGAAACTTGTACCCGGTAGACGTGGCGCCCAATGGCATAGTCGTTCCGGATCTAGAACGCTACGCTGAATTTCACCGGCAGCAGGAGGAATGCTTTCAACCTCGATGGGATGTCCAAGCCAACTGGAGAGGCGATCTAGAACATCGTAGGTGCTGAGACCCTCTCCCGAACATACGTTTAGTATTGTCGGAACCGATCGACCTAGGTTTTCAGCCAGTCGTTGGATAACGGCTGAAACAACATTTACGGGCACATAGTCACGGATGGCGCTCCCATCACCCCGCACCTGTGTAGGCCGACCAATGCGCACATTGTCGAGTACAATGCCAATTAGCCCCTGTCGACGCTCCGCAATTTGACGAGGTCCAAAGGGATTACTCAACCGCAAAATCGTGAGCGGCAAGTCAAACGTTTTTGCTTGCTCCAAACAGAACTTCTCACAGGCGAGTTTATGGTGCCCATAGACGGAGATTGGCGCTGGAATCGCGCTTTCGCTGGCCCGGCCCACAGGCACCTCACCATAGATGGCTGAGGAGGAAAGATACACGAACTGCCCTCCCCGCTCAGCAGTTACCTGCAGAGCGAGCTGAAGTATCTCTTTTTCACGCGAGGCATACGTGTGTAGTTGGGTTGGCGTAAGGGAAGGGAAGGTGGAACCAACCGCGAAAACTGTGAGACCGGAAGTTATTACCGATTCCAAAGTGGTGCGGTCACCGGCATCACCAATCTGGAATCGTACCCCGGCGATACCGTCTAGGATTGGACGGGTGCGACAGAGTACATGCAGTTGCCGCTGCTCATGCGCCAGATAGTCAACAAGAGATTTTCCAAGAAATCCGTGTCCGAGGATCGCAATCTTTGTCATGGATTCCTTTGGGACAGCTTCGTGGTTCCAAACGACATATATATTGGTTCTATATAGATATCCATAAAAAAGAGCCGACAACAGCAAGGATGCTTTCCGCATTCTCGGCCAGTTGCGATGTTAGTCTGGGGCGCCCAAAAGGAGCGGGCAATTCGGCTGGTGCAGGCGACTTTCACGGCCCGACCGGCCTCACACTGGCACGCGGTGTTGCCACGCGTGGGCTGGACGTTGAGTCGCCGGAAGGCCACCCACCGTCGCCGGTCTCACCACTTAACCTGCCAAGCCTCGACTTTGGCTGGGCTCTGCCAGGGGCGTCTGGCACTCCGTGCAAAGCTGCAGGCATCTTCGAGATCAGCTTGAGTTTGAAGAGGTACTTCGGTCGCCCGCTTGCTCCTCGCGCCAACTAATCACCGCGTCATGGCCCAATCCGAGAGCAGCGCCGTGCCCTATCGTTCAGAGCCGGTTCCACCAAAGCTGCACAACTCCTGT
>SYOC01000345.1 GCA_005804965.1 Pseudomonadota bacterium | reverse complement strand
GCCTGCTGCACATCACCGACATGTCTTGGGGCCGCCTGACGCATCCATCCGAAGTGTTGAAAGTAGGCGAGAAGATCAACGTCGTTATCCTCAAATTCGATGCAGAAAAAGAGCGGGTGTCGTTGGGATTGAAGCAGTTGATTCCTGATCCGTGGAACACCGTGACTGAGCGCTATGCCGTCAATGGTCGGGCAACCGGAAAAGTGGTCAGCCTCGCTGACTACGGCGCGTTCATTGAGCTGGAGAAAGGCGTTGAGGCGCTGCTCCACGTCTCGGAAATGTCCTGGACCAAGCGCGTCACTCATCCCTCGAAGCTGCTAACGGTCGGAGAAGAAGTCGAGGTGATTATCCTTGAGATCGATCCGGCCCATCGGCGTATCTCTCTCGGTCTGAAACAGGCCAGCCCGAATCCGTGGGAAGTCGTCCGCGCTAGTCATCCAGTGGGCAGCCGGATTCACGGGAAGATCAAGAGTATCACGGACTTTGGCGTGTTCGTCGAAGTTGGCGAAGGCATCGACGGACTCGCGCACATCTCGGATCTGCACTGGACCAAGAAAGTGAAGCATCCCTCCGAGTTGTTCAAGAAAGGCGACGAGGTCGATGCTCTTGTACTCGGCGTCGATGTCGATAACGAGCGCGTCTCTTTGGGTATCAAGCAGGCCATGGTGGACCCCTGGACCACGTTGGCACAACGCCATCCGGCGGGCACTCGCATCAAGGGCCACGTCACCAGTGTGACGGACTTCGGTGTGTTCGTCGAAGTGGAAGACGGTATCGAGGGTTTGATTCACATCTCGCAGCTTTCCACCGAGCGGGTCGAGAAGCCGTCGGCGCTGTTCCAGGTCGGGCAAGAAGTCGAGGCAGAAGTCATCCACATTGATCCGCGCGAACACAAAATGGGGCTCAGTGTCAAAGCGCTGCGTCGCAGCGAAGAACGGGCTGAGATGGAATCGTATTTGAAGAAGGAACGCGAAGACGCACGTTTCTCCCTCGAAGATGTGATGCCAGAAGAGTTCCGTTTAGATAAAGACGACCGCGACGACCGCAGTGGGCGGCGCGGGTCCTAATACAAGGGAGAGATGATTGTGCCGCAACGACGCGCGGTCGGGCGAGGACTGGGCATCTTAGGAGCATTTCTGCTGGTCTTCGCCGTGCTGGCGTGGTTGCTGACCTTCACCGGAGAAGAGGGAGGCAGTAGCCCATGGGCGTCGGCGGTCGGCGTCATTGAGGTCACTGGTGTAATCGACGATCACGAAGAGATCGTCACGGCGATTCGCCGGTTCGCCAAATCCGACCAGATTCGTGCGGTCGTGCTCCGTGTGGAATCTCCCGGCGGGGCAGTCACACCGTCGCAAGAAATCCACCGCGAACTGCTGCGTTTACGAGAGAAAAAGCCGTTAGTGGCCTCGCTCGGAGAAGTGGCGGCTTCCGGCGGGTATTACGTGGCGAGCGCCTGCACGGTCATTGTCGCGAATCCGGGGACAATCACCGGCTCTATTGGGGTCGTCATGGGCACGCTGTACAACGTGCAAGGCTTGCTGGATAAGCTGGGCATTAAAGGCACAGTCATCAAGGCGGGTACCTATAAAGACATTGGCTCCTCCATTCGCGATATGAGCGCAGAAGAACGCAAAATCCTTAAGGACATGCTCGATGACGTGCATCAGCAATTCATCGCAGCTATCGCCGTGGGGCGCAAAATGGACGAAGCCGCCGTGCGGCCACTGGCCGACGGGCGCGTCTATTCGGGAGAACAAGCCAAACGTCTCGGGTTGGTCGATCAGATTGGCGGGCTTCAAGATGCAGTAGCAATAGCGGCCAAAGAAGCCGGCATCTCGGGAGAGCCGCGCTTAGTACGTGCGCAAACACGCCAACAATCGTGGTGGCGGCAGCTTACGTCGCAGTGGCTTGGGGCAATGTCGAGTAACGGGGCAATGGGAATGCGCATGTTTTTCCTGGGGCCGCGGCTTTCATGAGAAGGGAAGCGGAGTTGTGACGAAACGGGACTTGATTGAGGAAGTGGCACTACAATATCCACGGTTTTCTCGGCGCGATGCCGAGGTGATGGTCAATGCCGTCTTTGACAGTATGACGGATGCTCTCGCCAAAGGGGAACGGATCGAAATTCGCGGTTTTGGCAGCTTCATCGTCAAGCAGCGCTCGGCCCGCGAAGGGCGCAATCCACGCACCGGCACCTTGGTCTCGGTGGCCGCGAAGAAAGTGCCGTTGTTCAAGGTCGGGAAAGAGCTGCGCCTACGTGTCGATGGCCAACCAATTGACGACAACGATCAGGAATGGGATGACGATGACGAGGGCGAAGAGTGAACGCTCACGAGCCGCAGGGAGACCGTCACGAAGCGCAGAGCACGCACGTCCTCTGGGCACCTTGGCGGATGAGCTACATCGAGGCGGACAAGCCCGAAGGCTGCATCTTCTGCGTTCCTCCCGAGCCCACGACGCTGCGCTCCTCGCTCATTCTCGGCGTGTCTCGCCACGCACGCGTCATGTTGAATAAATATCCCTACAATAACGGCCACCTGTTGATTGCTCCGCATCGTCATACCGCACACTGGTCGGATTTGCCGGAAGAAGAATTTGCCGACCTCACCGCCCTGCTGCGCCGCGCAGTGGACGTGGTGAATCTGGCATTACACCCACAAGGCATCAACGTTGGCATGAATCTCGGCGTGTGCGCCGGCGCTGGCGTGGCGGATCATTTGCACTGGCATGTCGTGCCGCGTTGGCTGGGCGACACGAATTTTATGCCTGTGGTCAGCACCGTGCGGGTCATGCCTCAGCACCTTCTCGAAAATTACGATCGCTTGCATCCCTATTTCGCTCCCTCCTCGGCGGACGAGCAGGGAAGTTCCCCCCAGAAATGAGTCGTACTGTGCAAAATATCACTGTTGACGAAACCTTTCGGCAAAACGTTCGTACCGTCGGAGCTTTGAGAAAATCCGGCTACCGCGTGCGCCCGGTGCGTGAAGAGATGCGTGCCAACTTGCTGCGCATGTTAGCCGCTGGAGAACGCATGCTCCCTGGCATCATCGGCTACGAAGAAACCGTCATTCCCGAGATCGAAAACGCCGTCCTGGCGGGGCATCATATCGTGTTTCTCGGTGAACGCGGGCAGGCGAAATCACGCATTATTCGTGGACTCGTGTCGTTGCTCGACGAATACATTCCCGTGCTGCGCGACGCTGATATTCCGGAGAGCCCATTTGCACCGATCACCCCGTCTGGTCGTCGTTTGGTGGCCGAGCGTGGCGACGATCTCGATATCCGTTGGCTTGCACGTGAGGATCGCTATGCCGAAAAACTGGCGACCCCCGACGTGGCAGTGGCAGACCTGATTGGTGAGGTCGATCCTATCAAAGTTGCGGAGGGCCGTTACTTAGCCGACGAAGAGACGATTCACTACGGCTTGATTCCCCGCACCAACCTCGGCGTGTTCGCGATTAACGAATTGCCGGATCTCACGGAAAAAGTGCAGGTGGGACTGTTCAATTTAATGGAAGAAAAAGACGTGCAAATCAAAGGGTTCAAAATCCGCCTCCCGCTCGACGTCATTTTCGTCGCCAGCGCGAACCCGGAAGATTACACCAGCCGCGGGCGCATCATCACACCACTCAAAGACCGCTTTGACGTGCAGATTCGCACCCATTATCCGCGTACCTTGGATCACGAAATTGCCATCATGGAGCAAGAGGCGGCGCAGTTGTCGCGCGGCGACCTCACGCTCTACGTGCCACAGTTCATGAAAGAAATTCTCGCCCAGCTGACGATGGAAGCGCGCGGCTCCAACGAGATCAATCAATCGTCCGGCGTCAGCGTGCGGGTGACCATCAACAACCTGGAAACCATTCTGAGCAATGCCGAGAAACGTGCCGTGCGCCTCAAAGAGAAAGCCATCGTGCCGCGCGTCAGCGATCTACATGCGTTGTCCGCCTCAACTTCAGGAAAAATCGAACTGGAATACCAGGGCGAAGAAAAGCGCGAAGAAGATATTATCGAACGGCTGACCAATCGCGCCGTCCAGAAAACTTTTGATCGCTACGTCAAGCTCGACTCGCTCAAAGCTGCCATCGCCTACTTTTCCAACGGTTGGGGCATCAAAGTCTCGGACGACATGCCCTCAGCGTCTTATATCGAAGATGTCAAAAACGTTCCCGGCTTCAGCGAGATCGTCCACTCGCTCGGCATCAACGAGCAGCAACCGGCGCAAGTCGCTTCGGCAGCAGAATTCATTCTCGAAGGGCTTCATTTGCACCAGAAGCTCAATAAAGAGCGCGAGGGAGGACGGTACACCTACCGGTCATAACCCATGATCACCATCCGCTACTCCGAGTGGGACGGTACGCAGCGCGTCCAACTGTCAGCCGATCAGATGTTCGAGAAACTGGCCGAACACCTGTCGCGCACCGACGATCTGCAACAAGCTATGGACACACTGATGCGCCAGGGAGTGGAGGGACAAGAGGGAGATGACCGCAATCTCAAGGGGCTGGATGACCTCGTGCGCGAGCTGCGCGAGGAAATGCGCAAGCGCTTTCGCGAGTTCAACCTCAAAGATTCGCTCAACGAGATCCAGGAACGGCTTGAGCAAATTCTGCAACAAGAGCGCGGGACACTGGCAGAACGCCGTCAGCAGAACCCCAGTCTAGAAGAGAAAGAGAACTTTCTCAAACATCTGCCACAGCGCATGAGCGAGCAGATGGAAAAGCTCGCCCGCTATGAGTTCGAGGACGCCGAGGCGCAACGTGCGTTCGATGAGCTGATGCAAGAGTTCAGCGACGTGCGCTCGGTCGAAGACTTTCAGCGCCGTTACAAAGACCTCTTCAACGGCCCGCAGTCGCTTGACTTCGAGCAGACCAAAGAGCTGATGCAGGAGATGCAGCAGCTCCAGCAAATGGAGCAGAACCTGCTCTCAGGCAAGCTCGACAATATCGACATGGACCAGTTGCAGCAGCTCATGGGGCAAGGCGCGTTGCAGGATTTTGAGAATCTCCAGCAGATGCAGTCCATGTTGCAGGACGCCGGATTCTTAATCACGAAAGAAGGTCGCCTCGCCCTCTCGCCCAAGGGCGTGCGACGCATCGGCCAGCTCGCATTGAAAGATATCTATGCGAACCTGCTGCGCGACAAGAATGGTGCCCACGCTGCCGACCATCGCGGCATTGCCGAGATCAAGCCCGACCAGACGCGGGCCTACCAATATGGCGACCCGATGCACTTGGATCTGGTTGGAACGCTGAAAAAGTCCCTACTCCGCCGCATTGGCGTGCCGATTCAGATGGGTCCAGAAGATTTCACCATCTTCGATACCGACCACTCGACGACCAGTTCCACCGTCTTGTTGCTCGATATGAGTTGGTCGATGAGTTGGGAAGGACGCTTCGCTGCCGCCAAGAAAGTCGCGCTCGCACTAGAGAGCTTGATCCGCACGCGCTACCCGCGTGATTACTTCTCTGTCGTCGGCTTCTTCACCCGCGCCGTCGAGCTGAAGATCAAAGACTTGCCGGAAGCCAGTTGGAACATGGGCGATCCGTTCACCAATCTGCAAGACGGCATCCGTCTCGCCAGCGATCTTTTGCACAAACACCCGAGCCACAATCAGAACATTATCGTCGTCACCGACGGTCAACCGACGGCCTACTTCTCGCGCGGGCGACTGTATTGCGAGTGGCCGCTGTCGTTTGGTGGCATCAGCATGCGTGCCGCGCAGGAGACGCTACGCGAGGTCGAACGCGCGACGCAACGGCGCATCACCATCAACACCTTCATGCTTGATGACAGCCCGAGTCTGCGCGCATTTGTCGATAAAATGACGCAGCTGAATCGTGGGCGGGCATTCTACACCCGTCCGAATAATCTCGGCGAATATCTACTCGTTGACTACGTGGCACACAAGAAAAAGAAGGTGTGAGGCTGTCCTGTTCGGCTCGACGGCCCAAAGTTGGGATGCGTTTGGGTTAGCTTGGCCTACCGACCTCGTTACAACGCTAATACCAAACGCAACCCCGCATCAAGCTCTTGAAGACGGTGCGGCGACAGCCGACCGATCCGTTCGGTGAGGACGGCTTTGTCGAGAGTCAGGAGCTGAGAGATGTTGATAACAGAGTCGCGCGACAGACCAGCCTCGCGTCGGCGAAGAAAAACGTTCCCAGGGGCAAAGGCCAGCCGCGTGTTTGACGTTACGGCGGCACCGATGATGGTGTCAATTCGACTTGTGGTAAAGTCATCGGACTGGATGATCGCTATGGGCCGTCGGTATCCAGGTTCAGAACCGCTTGGCTCTCGCAACGACGCCCACCACAACTCGCCGCGTTTCATTACCAGTCCTCGCGGGAGAGCGAACAAAGTTGCAACGCATAGAGGACCGGATCGAGTTTTGACTCCTCCTTTGCATAAACCTCATTGAGACGCTCGGTAACATCGCAAGAACTCTGCTGCTGAAGGAACTGCGCAAGAGCGGTTGCGTACAGCTTGCTCCGTGAGATGCGCAGGCGCTTAGCCATCCGCTCGGCTTCAACGAAAAGCGGGTCTGGAAGAGAAACTGCCGTTTTCATAGGGGGCGAGTATAACCCAGGTGATACCTGGACGGAAGCCTGCGCCTACGTGAAGAACCTCGCAGCAAGCTGCGAGGTTCTTCACCGGTGCCGATGCTAGGGGAACCACCCAAAGCAGTCAACAATTCGCTCCGCCTCCTGGCATAAGCACCTCCGGATTCACTGGCGTAGGCGGACGATGCCCGGAGAGAAAAGCAGCGATGTTTTCGGCGGCTAGCGTGGCCATGCGGATGCGGGTGGCGATGGTGGCGCTGCCAACATGTGGGACGATGAAGCAGTTGTCGAGCGTCAGTAACGGATCGGTCAGAGGCAAAGGCTCAGGGTCGGTCACGTCGAGGGAGGCACCGGCGATCACCCCGTCTCGTAAAGCCAGATACAGTGCCGCTTGATCGACAATCGGTCCGCGCGCAGCGTTGATCAGATAGGCGCTCGGTTTCATCAGCCGGAGCTGTGGTGTGGAAATGAGGCCACGCGTTTCCGCATTCAACGGCGTCAGTATTAGGACGAAATCCGATTCGCGTAGCAGTGTGTCCAGGTCAACGCGCTGGCATCCGAGCTTGTCCTCCGCCTCGGCCTGACGCCCGCGATTGCAGTAGAGGACGCGCATGTCGAACCCCTGGGCACGCTTCGCGACAGCAAGACCGATGCGCCCCAAACCGATAATGCCTAACGTCGCGTGATGCACGTCGCGCCCGAGAAAGCCGAACGGTTTCCACGGTCCCCATTTTCCCTCACGCACCATGCGCTCTCCTTCCCCAAGGCGACGCGCACCGGCAAGAATCAGTGCGAAGGCGAGGTCTGCTGTGGTCTCGGTCAGCACGCCCGGCGTGTTGGTAAGGAGCACGCCGCGTCGCGTTAACGCTGCCACATCGACATTGTCGTAGCCCACCGCCACGTTGGCGACGATGCGCAACTGTGGTGCGTGTACGAGCAGCTCCTCGTCGATCCGCTCAGTGACCAAACAGAGGAGGGCAGTGGCCAGGTGCGCCTTCTGTAACAGCATCTGGCGAGGGATGGTGTCATCTGATTCCCACGCGTCTAAGGTGCCGAGCGGCCTCAGTATGCCAAGGATTTCTTCCGGTAGATTGCGAGTCACAACAAGGTGCGATGTGGGCATAGCAGGTGTCTCTCCGCCTCTTTCTTTTGCGCCAAGAATGGCGTAGGAACAGACGGCATCACACCTGAGACGTGGACGGATGGCAATCCGTCTGGAGGAAGAGTATGGCCCAACAACCACCGTCAGAAAAAAGCCTGAAACGCATGCGTACCTACGTGCAAAAATACTGGGAGAAGACCGGTACCTCATCGCATCCAGAAAAAGAAGTGATGGAAGCCGTAGTCATGGGCTTGGCGGCGAATATCGACGAAGTGGGTCGGCCCCTGTGTCCCTGCAACTTCTATCCCGATAAAAAAGCCGAAGTGGAGCGCAGTCGTGAATGGGTCTGCGCCTGCGACGAGATGAAGCAATGGAAGTATTGCCACTGCTTATTGTTTGTGACGCCGGAGGGACTGCCGATCACTGAGTATTTGCCCGAAGGCCACGAGGGTCGGGAAATCTATGGGTTGGTGACAGACCCCACTCCCGACAAGGGACGCGAAGCCCGGTTCAAGACAGAAGACGAAGAGTAATGAGCAACGAGTAACGAGTAAGAAAAGGAGGAACGAAGAGATGAAGATTGGTTACTTTGCTATTGGTATCGGCCCAGCAGCGGCGCCCGAGGCGATTGCTGTGGCCGCACAGACGGCGGAAGCCTGCGGATTTTATTCGCTGTGGGCACCGGAACACGTGGTCCTGCTTGACCAGTACGATTCCAAGTACCCGTACTCAAAAGATGGCCGCCTGCCGGGAATGAATACGACCGTCGATATCCTTGACCCCTACATTGCGCTGACCTTTGCCGCCGCCCTGACAAAAACGATCAGGTTAGGCACGGGCATTTCGCTCATTCCCGAACGGAGCCCGGTAGTGACCGCCAAGGAAATTGCCAGCCTCGATAAACTGTCGAACGGACGTTTCGACCTGGGCGTGGGCATCGGCTGGCTCGCTGAAGAGTTCACTGCCGTCGGGGTGCCTTGGGAGCGACGTGCCGAGCGTACCCGCGAGTATCTCAAAGCAATGAAGCTGTTGTGGACTCAGGAGAACCCCGAGTTCTCAGGCGAGTTCTGTAGCTTCCCCAAGGTCAGGATGTATCCCAAGCCGGTGCAGAAGCCTTATCCGCCAATCATTTTTGGTGGCGAAAGCACTCCCGCGCTCAAACGCGTCGGTGAAGTGGGAGACGGCTGGTTTGGCGTCAATGTGACACCTGAAGCCGCTCCCGATCTGATTAGCCGGATGAAGCGCTATGCACAGGCGGCTGGCCGCGATCCCGAGAAGCTCACATTTGCTGTGTCTCCCGGCATCGGTTCGCCAGTCGATATGGATATGGTGAAGCGGTTCAGAGATGGCGGCGTGCATCAGGTCATCGCCGGCGGGATTCCGCGCGATGCGGGCACGGCTAAGGGAGAGATCGAGAAGCTTGCCGAGAAGCTCGTCGTGCCGGCGGCGAAGCTGTAAAACCTCTCATCCTCGTCCTCTCCTGCTTGCGGGAGAGGACCACCCGGAGGCACGCATGCCCTTCGAGTCACTAGCGACCCTCTGTAGTGGCCTTTTCGCAGGGGCTTCCCTCTACATCAACCTTGTCGAACATCCCGCTCGTCTCCAATGCGGGACCGCTGTCGCCATTGCCGAGTTCGCCCCTAGCTATCAGCGGGCAGCCGTCATGCAAGCCACACTCGCGGTCTTGGGATTCTTCTCAGCAACAGCCGCGTGGTTTTCCGGCTCTTCCCTGTACTGGCTGATTGGTGGTCTCCTGCTTGGTGCAGTAGTGCCTTTTACTTTCCTTGCTATCTTCCCAACCAACAAGCAGCTCCTCGATCCGTCATTGGACAAGGAATCTGCACGTGCCAACGACTTGTTGCAACAGTGGGGACGCTTGCACGCCGTGCGCAGCGCGTTGAGTCTCGCGTCGTTTGTGATTTTTCTGTGGTTATTGAGCGGAGGGGGAAAGATGTAGGGGCGCAGAGCTGCGCCCCATGCTGGACAATGAGGAGTGTTTATCCGCGACCGTGACGCAGCAGTTTGCCTGGGGTAGCTCCCGTGCACTTGCCGTCTTCAAAGGTCACGTTGCCGTTGACCATAATCCAACGGTAGCCATCGGCGTACTGGACGCGCCGCCACTCATTGGCCGGGAAGTCGTGGACAATAGTCGGCTTTTCCGGCGTGAGTTTCAGGTTTTCGAGATCGTAGACCACCACGTCCGCCGGAGCGCCTTCCGTCAAGGTCCCACGATCATAGAAGCCCGCGCATTTGGCCGGGAGCGCACTGAGGCGGTAATGGGCTTCTTCGAGGCTCATGATACCGGCGTCACGCACCATCCAGGAAATCATGTCGGTTGGGAACGCGCCGATGGTGATGAACTTGGTGTGGGCACCGCCATCCGACACGCCAGGAATGCTGTATTCCGAGGCCATGATTTCTGCCGTGTAATCCGCACGGGTATTACGGGCCGGGGTCTCAAATTCGGTCTTGAGCTGGTCAGCAATCACCACATCCAGCATCGCCTCGATGGGATGTTTGTTTTCCATCTGCGCGATCTCTTCGACCGTCTTGCCCACATACTTTTGCAGTTGCGGATTGGTGACACCATCGATTCTGAATTCTTTGAACGAACCCGTCACGATCGGAGTATGCCCTGTGTCGTAGTCCGCGATCATGGCTTGGCGCAATGCCGGGTTCTGCATCTTCTGGAGGCGTTCCGCCGGGGTGCCCATCGTGACTTCACGCCAGATGTCACTGCCATCGAATAGGTTCATGTCGCCGAAGGTGAAGTAGAGACCCTGGCGCATGACGGCAGTCTGGTTGTAAATCGTACGGCCTTCTTTGTTGGTCTTCTCGATCCAACGCATGTTGCGGCGATGGAGGGAGGGGCGGTCGTCGCGCACGGCGGTGGCGTTGAAGAGAATCGGACGACCGGACACTTCAGCGATCTTATCGTAGAAATCCATGTCCTTCTGGAAGTCCGGGCTGGCTTGCGTGAGCTGAATGAAACCGTCTTTACGACGAGCCAGCACTTCAGCGAACGCCAACACATCTTCGTCAGACATGGTGTCGGTCACCATCGGCGTACCGTCGTAGTCGCGCTGCACGGAGACAAAGCCGTTACCCAGGCGCTGCGCGGAGAAGCCGCAACCGCCGGCGTTCATGGCCTCGTCGAGAAGGCGACACATTTCCTGCATTTCTTTGGGGGTTGCGCCTCGGCTCTTAGCAGCCTCAAGGCCCATGACCCAAATCATAATCGGCGCGATCGGCACGAAGCTGAGGACGTTGACGCCTTTGTCCATGCGGTCGAGCGAATTGAGCCAATCAGGGAAGGTCACCCAATCCCACTTCATGCCAGCCTTCATCGACTCGAAGGGAATGGCTTCCACGCGCGACATGGTCAGCATGGCACGATCACGCAGCTCCGGCGCACACGGGGCAAAGCCAAAGCCGCAGTTGCCGAGCACCAGTGAGGTGACGCCGTGCCAACTGGACAGCGTGCAGTACGGGTCCCAGTTGATCTGTGCGTCGTAGTGGGTGTGGAGATCAATGAACCCCGGGCACACCACTAGCCCGTTGGCGTCGAGCGTCTTCTTCGCATCGCTCGGGTTCAGTTTGCCGTTTCTTTCGATCTTGGCAATTTTGCCGTTCTTGATACCAACGTCCCCGATGAAGCGAGGAGTCCGGGTACCGTCAACAACTGTGCCCCCTTGGATGAGCACATCGAAATCAGCCATACAGTTGCCCTCCTTAAAAAGTGTGGAAATATAGAATCTCAATTGAACGTTCACTCAGAACGTAGTCTGTTTTGCGCCATGCCGCAAGAGACAGCGCGAGGTTTAATGCCCGCGATCATTGGCCCAGGCCAGAGCACAACCTCTCGGGGAGAACCGCGAGGCCAAGGTCTAGAGCTACGCGTTTGTGAGACCTCAGCTCCCTCAAGCAGCAATCTTCTTCAGAATGGTTGGGTGTAGCTCGGCCACCTTGAGCAAGGTCTTCGCCCCCATCTCATTCAGCAAGAAGCCGATACTGGTCCGGCCGGCGGTCGGCGAGCAAGTCCCATTTTTTCTTGGCAAGGGTAATCTCGTCGACGTCGATAGCCGCGATCACAAGTTCGTCGCCATCGGTCTGCGCCTTGGCTAGCACCTTCCCAGAGGGCGCAATAATCTCGCTGCCGCCGATGTATTCTGCCCCGTTTTCGACACCGGATTTTCCAATCGCGACAATGAAGATTTGATTTTCCATGGCAGCGGCACGGAGCATGATTTCCGCAGTTTCTTGTCCGGCTTCCTTAGGTTGACCGAAGCTTGGCGTGTTGTACGGGACACAGAGCAACTCGGCACCGTTCAAAGCCAACGCCCGATAACTCTCCGAGAAACGGCGATCATAACAAATCAGGGCACCGACCATGGCCTTGGGATGAGCCACAACCGGAAACCCGAGATTGCCAGGCGCGAAGTAGCGTTTCTCCAAAATGTTGAGACCTTCCCAACGCGGTTCGACCCATCCCGGGATGTGCATCTTGCGGTATTTTCCCAAGATCGTACCGTCGGGAGCCACAAACACGGCACTGTTGTAATGCTCGTCGCCGTCGCGCTCCGCATACGGCAAAATAAAGTGGATGCCCGTGCGCCGCGCCGCACGAAACAACGGTAGGGTTGTCACCGATGGCATCGCCTCCTCGAAGAAGTCTTCGTACGCGGTATGCACCGTGGTAGCAAAGTATGGAGTCAATGAAAGTTCAGGAAAAGAGAGCAATTCGACGCCCTGTTGCCCGGCTTCCTCCATAAGCGCAACCATGCGCTCGACGGTCTCGGCTTTCGTAGCGGAACTCGGCCCTAATTGGGCGGCAGCAACAGTAAGCGTGCGTGGCATAGCATCTTCCTCCAGCGAACAGCTTTGAGCAGTCAGCTATCAGCTCACGCCGGTAAATGCCAGAGGCAACTTCACCATTGCCAAATGTTGCACTTGCCCGTAGTAGTAGCCTGAACGAGTTGGGCGAACGGCGATAACCAACCGCGCCACGGAGGGGCTTCATGAAATTCGGTATCTGCATTCCTCATTACGGTAAAGCGGTAGATGTCCGAGGAATGATCGAAAACGTGCAATACGCTGAGAAGCTCGGGTTCGATTCTGCCTGGGTAACCGATCATATTGTGGTGCCGCGCTCAATGGATCTGATCTATCGAGACAATATGCTTGAGCCGGTCGCTTTACTCAGCCACTTGGCCGGGCTCGTCCCACGCATACAACTCGGCACGAGCGTGCTGATTCTTCCGTATCGGAACCCGGTGGTGTTGGCAAAAATGCTCGCGACCATCGATCAGCTTTCCGGCGGCCGGCTGATTGTTGGCGTTGGCGGCGGTTGGATGACCGAGGAATTCGCGGCGTTAGGAGTCTCCTATCCTGAACGAGGCAAGTTGAGCGATGAATGTTTACGGGTGCTGCGCGAAACTTGGACGAACGAGGTGCTCAGCTTTCATGGGCACTACACCTCATTCCAAGATATGAAGGTCTCCCCGATGCCAGTACAACAACATCTGCCGCTGTGGGTTGGTGGCGTGAGTCCACGCGCACGCCGGCGCACCGCCGAGTTTGGCGACGGCTGGCATGCCACGAATCTCGCACCAGAAGTCATGGCCGAAGGCGTCGCACACCTCAAAAAACTCTGGACCAAGAACGGGCGCTCCGGCGACCCGGTCATCTCCATGCGTGCGCCCTTGTTTATCGAAGGAGTCTCGCGCGATGCCGTGTCCTATGCACCTCGTCCTGGGCGCGATTTGCTCCGTGGCGACGTTGACACTCTCCTCGCGCGTCTCCAAGCCTATCGCCAAGCCGGAGTGCAGCATCTCGTCTTTGAACTCTCGCTGCAATCGTTCGAGAGTAGTGCCCGTACCATGGAAACGTTTATGAATAAGATCAAACCGCAATTGGCCGAGTGAAGGAGAAGGCATGCCATACATTGACGATCATGGCGTCAAACTCTGGTATCGCGTGACCGGCGCTGGGGAGCCGCTGGTGTTGAGCGGCGGGTTTGGCTTACTCCATAATCAGTTCGACCCGGTGCTGGAAATCCTGGCAAAAGAATTTCAGGTCATCGATTGGAACTATCGCGGTGCTGGCGAATCCGACCGCGCCTGGGTGGGTGGGTATACGCTTGACCGCTGGGTTGACGACTTGGAGATCATCCTCAAAAACCTCGATGTGCAGCAAGCACACCTCTGGGGTACATCAACTGGGGCACCGCTCTCCATCCGCTATGCCGCACGATTCCAGTCTCGCGTGAAAAGTCTGCTTGTCTATCCGAGCTTCAAAGCTGGGGTAGCTGCACGGGCAATGTTCAAATGTTTTCAGGACATCACGGAGATTTTCGGCTACGAAGCCTTGGCGCGTTTCACTTCATGGATCGGCTGTGCCGAGCAAAATGTCTTCTCGCAAACCGGCAATGAACTGGCTCTCTTTGAAGCCGAAGCATTCAAACGCAACTTCTCCATCGAGTCGTTGGCCAAAACTCTCGAGGTTTTTTCCCACATCGACCTGACCAGCGATCTGGAGAAGATTACCGTCCCGACCTTGGTGCTGCTCGGCGCTTCCGGCAAGCTCGGTGGGAATACCGGCCCTATGAAAGAAACGCTGCGGACTTTTCAGCACCATTGCCCGCACAGCGCAGTCGTGCAGATTCCCGACGGTGGCGGCACCTACTGCATGCTGGAGAAGCCGCACGAAACCGCGCATGAGGTCACTCGATTCATCAATGGGCTCCCAAGAACCTAAGAGGCAACGGCTCTGCAGAGCCGAGAAGGAGGCAACACTATGGCAACCGCTGATCTAGAAAAACGTGTGCAACAACTGGAAGCAAAAGTCCAAGAACTGGAAGATCTCGGGGCGATTCGGACGCTCCGCTTTCGCTTTCACGAATGCGTGAACGAAAAACGCCCTGAAGGCATGGCCGATTTGTTCAGCAGCGAAGCGGAACTCAACTACTCGCATTTAGGCACGGCGAAAGGCCGAGAGAAGATTATCAAGTTTTTTCAGAAGGGCCTGTCCGAGCTGGTGCCGTTCGTGAAACAGTATCTGCATAACCATGTGGTGCAGGTGCAAGGCAACAGCGCTTCTGGCTTCAGCTACCTCGAAGCAACACCGGTTCATAAAGGCGAAAGCTATGTGGTCGCCGCGCGTTTCGACGACGAATACACCAAAGAGGACGGGACGTGGCGTTTCAAGAAAGTCACGCTCACGCCGTATTTCATGGTGCCGCTCACAGAAGGCTGGGCACAGGAAGACCGCATTAAGATGGGGCGATAAGAGCTGAAAAAGATTGGCGCACTTTGCCCGGCGCTTAATCGTTGGGCGGCGGCTCTTGCAATTCAACGCGCACATTTCTTAAACTGCACCATCACCGGTCGAACAGAAAGCGGTAAAGGTCTTTCGCAGACAGGAGGTAATGTCTCATGGCAGCAACTACGGAGAAATACCGCGTTCAGCTGGATTTTTCCAAAGAAGCATTAGAAGAGCTCGATGCTCTTCAGAAGAAACTCCATGCAGCGTCTCGTGCCGAAGTTGTCAGAAACGCACTTGGAGTCCTGAAATGGGTTACTAACAACCTCGCAGAAGAGAACAAAATCGTTGTAGAAAAGAAGACCGGAGAGAACGCAGAAGTAGATTTTCCTTTTTTGCTTGTCAAATAAGCTCCTTTCTCTTCTGTGGGAGAAAGTTCCTTGGTAGAAAACAGTGCCTTTGGGGTAGCAGTCATTGAGCCTTGAATCTTGGGTAAAAATCGTCGTGGATCTGCTCAAAGATACCAGTTGGGAACTTACTCTACTGGTTTCGCTCTTCTACTTCAGGAAGGAAGTAAAAGCGTTACTCGATGCTATCGTAGAGAGAGGCGTGACCATCAAAGCTGGTCCTGTAGAAGCACAATTTCCCCTTCCCGTGGAAAAACCAACCGTAAAACTGGTTGAAGGCACTCAACAAGTGCCGAGCCTCCCGGAAGTCGCAGAAAAATCTTCCGCGAAACAATAATTGGACATGACACCACAAACCCCGCCTCGTTCAGTAACAGGGTTTCTCTGTCCTAACCCAAGACGCAACTCACCGGTTTCTTGCGACAATCACAGATACACAAGACTGGGCGCTGTTTCTCATCCGTTAGCGGCTTTTACCCCTGGGTTGACACCCGACGGCCTCAACCGCTTTTCCGAGAGAGAACAGCGCCCTGCTTCTCGTCCGCTACTTCCCCTGAAATTTCGGGCGTCGCTTCTCCATAAACGCCGTGACGCCTTCCTTGTAATCGGCGCTGTTGAAGCAGCGGGTTGACCACGCGCGAATCTTGTCCATGTCGCGGAGGTTCGCGGCCTTCGTGCTCTCGCGCACGAAGAACTTATGTGCCCCGACGCTGAGTGGCGCGTTATCAGCAATCTTCAACGCATATTCGCGCGTGTACGACTCCAATTCGGCTTTCGGAAGAACGCGGTTGACCAAGCCCATGTGATGGGCTTCTTCGGCGTTGTAGACGCGGGCCGTCACGAGAATCTCGGTCGCGTTGGCCGCCCCCACCACATGCACGAGGCGTTCGACGCCACGCTCAACCGGATAGGCAACGCTCAAACGCGCCGCAGGGATACAGAAGCGAGCATCATCCGAGCACAGGCGCAGGTCGCACATCACCGCCACGGAGCAGCCGCCGCCAAAGCAGAAGCCATGAATCATCGCGACCACTGGTTTTTCCAAAGTCGCGAGCGAAGACAACGCGGCACCCGAAGCACGATCATACTCCACTGTAGTCGAGGCATCGGACCGTACTTTACCGAATTGCGAGATGTCGGCACCAGAGATAAACGCCTCCTCTCCGGCACCGCGAATAACCAATACGCGTAGCGCATCATCCTCAGCGACTTGGGCAACCAAGCCTGGCAAGGCTTGCCACATCTCGAAGCTGATAGCATTGCGGCGTTCCGGTCGGTTGAAGGTAATCCAGGCCACGGGCGGTTCTTTATGCAGCACTAAAGGTTCGGGCATAAGTAGTTCCTTTTTCTAGTTTTTAGTTCTTGGTTCTTAGTTGTTAGCGCCACGGTCTAGGCTCTCTTGATGACTAAAAACTACTAACCGCCAACTAACAACTTCTTTACCGAAACGCCGGAATCACGTCCGTCGCTAGCAGGCGCGTGTTGTCGTCCACGTAGTCTTGCGGACAGGCCGACGGCAGCACGACCATCCGCGCACCGGCATCCACATATTCTTTGAGCCGTTTCTGGCATTCTTCCGGCGTGCCGGCGAGAGCATATTTGCCAATGAGTTTAGAGAAATCTTGGTTGTACTGCTTGCTCAGCTTCTCGCTGCACATCTGGCGGGCTTTGTCGCCGTCTTGATGCACGGAGGCAAAGACAAACACCCCAGGCGTGAACGTACTCATATCGCGCCCAAACTCTTTGCCGAACTTATTGATGCTCTCAATGCTCTCGTGCAACTGCTCCGGGGTGTACATGTAGGGGAGCCAGCCGTCAGCGTACTTGGCTGTCCGTTTCATCGCCGGTTCTTTGCGTCCGGCCACCCAGATCGGTGGACGCGGTTTCTGCATCGGGCTGGGTTCGATGCTCACTCCATTGAGCTTGGTGAATTTTCCGTCGAACGTGACGTTCTTCTCTGTCCACAGTTTGGTGATGACTTCGAGTGCTTCGTTCGTGCGTGCGCCGCGCTGATTTACTGGGACCCCACAGGCTTCAAATTCTTTCGGGAACTCACCACCGATGCCAACGCCAAAGTTGTAGCGCCCACCGGACGCGACATCGAGCGCCGCGCCCATCTTGGCAACCAGCGCCGCCGGGTACAGCGGCAACAGGACCACCGAACTCAAGAGCTTGATCTTCTTGGTTGCGCCAGCAGCCACTGACAGTGAAATAAAGGTGTTCGAGACTGGACCATAAAACATGACGTGCTCACCGCAGCCGAGAAAATCGTAGCCTAATGCTTCTGCCTGCTGAGCAAACTCTGCTGTCCCAGTCACCGACGGCAACGCCGTGCCAAATTCGACCTTTGCCATGCTCCCTCCTTAGCGAAATAGATTGCTCCTCTCTCATAGCCCTGGAGCGCCTGCCGAATCAACCCGTGTTGACAGCCTGCGCAGGCGGTCTTTATCGTGGCGCGAGCGAGGAGGTCTCATGGCGCTATCATATTTCGCACGCATTGCGGAAGAGCGGATTCGCGAAGCTCAACGGGAGGGGGCCTTCGATAACCTTCCCGGCAAAGGCAAACCGTTGGTGTTGGAGGATGTCAGCATGGTGCCGGAAGACCTGCGTATGTCGTATCACATCCTCAAAAATGCCCAGGTCCTCCCGCCGGAAGCCGAACTTCAGAAAGAGATCCACTCGATGCAGGACCTCCTCAAGTACATCGAAGATGACGGTGAACGGAAAGCATTAGCCAAAGAGATCGAATGGAAAATGGTCCGCTTGGACCTCCTGAAGAGGCGTTCTTTCTCGTTGAGGTCTTCTCGTTTCTACGGCAAAAAACTGGTCCAACGTTTCCTTCACCGCTAACCATCTACATCGGATATATATTATTCGATAAGGAGACAACTATGAGCGTCATGCGCTTAGGGTTCGTGCAAGCACGCGAAAGCGACCTCGACAAAGCCACGGATTACTACACCAATGTCCTCGGGCTGCAAGAAGTCGCACGGCACGATGGGAAACGTTATT
Source organism: Pseudomonadota bacterium (assembly GCA_005804965.1). Classification (GTDB taxonomy): domain Bacteria; phylum Desulfobacterota; class Binatia; order Bin18; family Bin18; genus SYOC01. Next base: position 18,918 of record SYOC01000345.1, on the reverse strand, counting down.
TCAAGTGTTGGGACGAGTACGATCATCACAGTGTGGTAATCGAAAATGGTGGCTTGGGTTTGGTGAAAATGGGCTACAAGGTCGAGAGTCAAAACGACCTGGACCGGCTGGAAAAAGCAATCGAAGCGTTCGGATTGCCCGTGCGACGCGTCTCGCGCGGCGAGAACCTTGGTATCGGCCAAGCTATCCGCTGCACGCTCCCCTCTGAACACGTTCTAGAGCTGTATGCCGAAGCGGAACAAAGCGGAACCGCCGTCGGCACCCTCAACCCTGCGCCTTGGCCGCCCGAACAGAAAGGGATTGCACCTCAGCGGTTGGATCACATGCTGGTGACGGCGGAAGATGTCAAAACCAACGCCGACTTTTTCATGAATGTTCTCGGATTCCGCATGAGCGAACGCATTATTCCTGATCCCAAGAACGAGGAGCCACTCGCCGCTTTTCTGTTCTGCTCCAACAAGGCCCATGACATCGCCTTTGTCAAAGGACCGAATGGCAAGCTCCATCATTTCGCCTTCTGGTTGGATAACTGGAACGACATCCTGCGAGCCGGCGACATCCTTGGACGGAACGACATCAAGATCGATTTCGGTCCAGCGCGGCACGGCATTACTCGCGGCACGACGATTTACTTCTTTGGCCCGAACGGCAACCGCAATGAAGTCTTCTCCGGTGGGTATATGACCTACCCTGATTTTCCTTGCATTACCTGGACAGCGGATCAGATCGGCAGAGCCATCTTCTACATCCACCAAGAGGTGAACGAACGGTTCAGCAATTATTTAACGTAAGCAAGAAAGGGGAAGGAAACCGCGCTCCTTCCCCAGGACAATAACCACTTTTCTCTGCCACGCAAGGTTGCTCTCCACAAAAATTTTCCCTCGCCTTTTGTCCCTGCCACGATCTCACTCGAAGTGTTTTGCTCTCTTGACATCGTCGAGTGACGACTTACGTTCCTTCACAATACATCACACCTGGAGGAATACTCATGCAATCTTTTTCTTGGACATTACGACCAGAACTGGCCAATATCGAGCGACGATTCTCACCCTTCTTCGAGCGTACGCTGCGTCCTCACGCTACCACTCATACGAAGGGGGTGGGTTGGGCACCAGCCGTCGATGTCAGTGAAAATGCCGAGGCTTTCCTTTTCTCGGTAGAGCTGCCCGGCATGAAACCTGAGGACATCCACATCGAAGTGAAGGAGCAGGTCCTCACCATCACCGGCGAACGCACCCACCCAGCGGCGAAGGACGGCATGCACGTTCATCATCGGGAACGGCCAACCGGGCGCTTCGCCCGTGCGTTTCGGCTCCATAAATCTGTTGATGCAGAAAAAGTGACCGCGACGTATCGCGATGGCGTGTTGGACGTGACGGTGCCGTTGCATGTCGAAGCCAAGCCGCGAAAAATCACTGTCCTGGGAAGCTAAGCGCACGGATGCGCACCGCCGTAGGTTTCCAGAATCATCCGGATTGAGGAGGAGAATATATGGAGCTCAATCGGTTCACCGAAAAATCCCAAGAAGCGTTACGCGGGGCGCAGGCGCTCGCCGCACGCCGTGGTAATCAAGGCGTCGATGTCGAGCATATGCTCAGCGCTATTTTGGCCGAGCCTGAAGGCTTGGCGTCAGCGTTGCTGACCAGTGCTGGCCTTGCGCCGAGCGCACTACACGAACAGATTGAAGAAGAACTGAACAAGCTCCCTCAGGTGTCTGGTCCTGGTGCCAATGCGCAGCAACTGTACTTAACACAGCGTCTGGTTCGCGTACTCACGCAAGCCGAAGATGAAGCGAAAGTGCTCAAGGATGACTACGTGAGCGTCGAGCATTTGCTTCTGGCTATTTTCGGTGAGGCAAATGGCACGAGCAGCAAGCTGCTACGTTCGTTAGGACTGACACGCGAACGGCTGATGGCCGCTTTGCAGAAAGTGCGTGGACACCAACGGGTGACAAGCGCAAATCCAGAAGCGACCTATCAAGCGCTCGAACGCTACGGCAGAGATCTGACCAAACTCGCAGAACAAGGCAAGCTCGATCCAGTCATCGGGCGCGATGACGAGATCCGCCGCATCGTGCAAGTGTTGTCACGGCGGACGAAAAATAACCCTGTGCTTATCGGTGATCCCGGCGTGGGCAAGACGGCTATCGTCGAGGGCCTCGCACAACGCATCGTCCGTGGCGATGTGCCCGAGAACCTCAAGAATCGCCGTCTTATCGTACTCGACATGGGAGCGTTGATTGCCGGAGCCAAGTTCCGTGGTGAGTTCGAAGAGCGCCTCAAAGCCGTCTTGAAAGAAGTGCAAGAATCGGAAGGCGATGTGATTCTCTTCATCGACGAACTGCACACGGTGGTTGGAGCGGGTGCCGCCGAAGGAGCAATGGACGCTTCCAATCTCCTCAAACCCATGTTGGCACGCGGCGAATTGCATTGTGTTGGTGCTACCACGCTCGATGAATATCGCAAATACATTGAGAAGGATCGGGCATTGGAACGACGCTTCCAGCCAGTGCAGGTCGATCAGCCCAGCGTAGAAGACACCATCTCTATCTTGCGCGGTCTCCGCGAACGCTACGAGGTGCATCATGGTGTACGGATCAAAGATGCCGCCCTCGTGACCGCTGCCGTTTTGTCGCATCGCTACATCAGTGACCGGTTCCTGCCGGACAAAGCTATTGACCTCATTGACGAAGCCGCCGCCAAATTGCGGACAGAAATCAATTCGATGCCCACGGAATTGGACGAAGTCTCTCGGCGCGTGATGCAGCTCGAAATCGAACGCGAAGCTTTACGGAAGGAAACCGACCAAGCTTCGCGCGAACGTCTCGGCAAGTTGGAGAAAGAGCTGGCAGAAGTCAAATCTGAGGCTGACCAGTTGAAAGCCCGCTGGGAGGTGGAAAAAGACGCGATTGGCCGCTTGCGGGCCCTCAAAGAGGAGATCGAAAAGACCAAAGTCGCGATGGAGCAGGCTCAACGTGAGTACGACCTCAACCGGGTGGCGGAACTAAAGTATGGCAAGCTCTCGCAACTGGAACGCGACCTCGCCACCGACGAGGCACGCCTTAAAGGCGAATCCGGACAAGCCCGACTGCTGAAAGAAGAGGTGGACGAAGACGACATCGCAGCGGTCGTGTCTCGCTGGACAGGCATTCCTGTGCTCAGGTTGCTTGAAGGCGAAAAGGAAAAGCTACTGCACTTAGGCGACCATCTCCATAAGCGCCTCATCGGGCAAGAAGAGGCCGTGCAGGCCGTGGCGGATGCTGTCATTCGCGCACGGTCCGGTCTCAAGGACCCCAACCGTCCGATTGGTTCGTTCATCTTCTTAGGACCGACTGGAGTGGGCAAGACGGAGCTGGCACGGGCACTCGCCGAGTTCCTCTTCGACGACGAAAACAACATGGTGCGTCTCGATATGTCCGAGTACATGGAAAAGCATACCGTGGCGCGACTCATTGGTGCCCCTCCAGGATATGTTGGTTACGATGAAGGCGGCCAGCTCACTGAAGCTGTGCGCCGTCGCCCATACTCAGTCCTCTTACTCGACGAGGTGGAGAAAGCTCATCCTGACGTTTTCAACGTGCTGTTGCAGATTCTCGATGATGGGCGGCTGACCGATGGTCACGGACGTACGGTGGATTTCAAGAACACCGTTGTCATCATGACTTCTAACATCGGCAGTCAGCTTATTCTCGGCTATCGCGGCGGGAGCGATCCAGCAGCCTATGACCGCATGAAGCGCGACGTTCTTGAGGCACTCCGGCAGCAATTTCGCCCGGAGTTCCTCAATCGCGTGGATGAAACCGTCGTGTTCCAAAGCTTGTCGCGTGAGGATCTCAAATCCATCGTGACTATTCAGTTGGGCCGGGTGCGTGAACGATTAGCTGAGCGACACATCACCCTAGAACTCAGCGAACGTGCTGTCTCCCATTTTGCAGAAGCTGGCTACGACCCGAGCTATGGTGCGCGACCGCTCAAGCGCGTCTTGCAGCGCGAAATTGAGACTGGACTAGGCAGAAAGTTGATCGCCGGAGAGGTGCTCGATAATTCTCATGTCGTCGTAGATTGGGATGGCATGCAAGTCACTTTCACTGCCCACACAGCTCTCGCGGCGGAAGCTGCCTAAACCACACGTCTCACGCGGCGGCACAATCTCTCTCAGCTTGTGTCGTCGCGGCGTCCATGACGCGCTCTTCTCGCGCGTTGACATCGCAATCTTTTTTGCCTACCGTGCTCGCGTGGAGACACACGAGAAAATCTTAGCCACGGCGGTTAAACTTTTTTCCTCGCACGGGTACGCGGAGACCTCGCTTTCCCAAGTGGCACGCGCAGCTCGTGTTAGTAAAGCCCTCGTCCTCTGGCATTTCGACAGCAAAGAGCAACTCTTTCGCGCCGCCTTGCAGCATTTTCTTGCCCCCTATGAAATCGACGCTCGTGTACTCGATGGCCTCAATGAACGGCAGCAAGTCGAAAAATTGGTGGACGACTATTACGACTTCATCGCCGAACACCTATATTCAGTGCGCTTCGTGCTCGGCCAAGTGGTTGGGGGCGACGAAAACTCGCAGGAGTTGGTCACCCGAGCACGTGAACTCCACATCATTTATCGTGGCTTGCTGACGACGATTCTTGAGCGTGGCAAAGGAAAAGCACTGTTCGCCAACACTATTCGTCCAGCGGAAGATGCCGCACTAATCATGGCAACACTGAACGGCTTGCTGATGCAGCAATTGGTCGAGAACACGGAAGCGCCAAAGGCGCGAGAGCTGCTCACACGGCTCAAGCAAGCTCTCCATGCACAGCTGCACTCCCAACCGTCGAGTGTTGAACGATTCGGACAGTCTGTTGCAGAATTACCGCTGAGAACAACTCCACTCCTGCGGACAGGAAACTAGCTCCTTTTCAGCAGATATCGTCAACTTGCGAAAATCGAGAGCCCAACAAAGGAGGCTGTATGGTTGAAAAAACAATCGAACTGACTGGTGCATCAGCAACCAGTATCGAAGACGCCGTCTCACTTGCCGTAGCACGCGCTTCGGTAACAATCAGCGGCATCTACCACGTGCAAGTTACGGACGTTTCTGCCGTCGTCGAAGAGGGAATGGTCGCGCGGTGGAAAGTCAAAATCAAAGCCACGTTCCCCGTCAAAGATCGCGTGCACGAGTAAATATTATGGAGAGTAAAATCCGCGAAGTCTCCCCGGGGATCTACCAACTGTATCTGCCGCTGCCGATGCGGCCGAGTATCGTGAATGTGTACCTCGTTCGCGACAAAGACGAATGGGCATTGATCGACACCGGCATGCATAGCGACGACAGCATCGCCACGCTCAAAGCGTGTCTAGACGAAGTGGGTTGCCCACCCTCGGCAATCCGTAAGCTGATTTGCACCCATCACCATGCCGATCATTTCGGAGCTTCCCGCGCTCACAAGGAACTGACGGGAGCGGAAGTGTACCTCAATCCGCTCGAAGTGGCGCGGGTCGAGCGCATGCAATCTTCCACCCCAATGCCGGAATCCATCGCTTTTTTCCGTTCGCACGGGGTTCCGCTGCCTGAGTCGGGCGATGGCTTACCGGCACCCGGCAGGTATTTTGGTACGTTGTATGCGCCGATACTCCCAGAGCACTCTTTGCACGACGGCGAAAGTGTGTACATCGGCACGCGGGAACTGCAAGTGGTCTGGACGCCGGGGCACACCTCCGGCCATTGCTGTTTCTATTTTCCCCAGGACAAAGTCTTTATTGTTGGCGATCATTTGCTGCCGAAGATCACGCCGCATGTTGGTGTCTACCCTGGCGGACCGGATAACCCGCTTCAGGACTTTCTAAACTCGCAAGTGAAGGTTCAGAAGCTTGACGTTCAACTCGTACTTCCTGCCCACGGCGCTATCTTCACAGATCATCGCTATCGTGCCCAACAGATCATCCAGCATCACAAGTATCGCCTGCAAGAGATTCAGGATGCGGCCAAAGGACGCCCGCGTAACGCGTATGAGATCGCCTCAGATGTTTTCGACGTGCCTAAAGACAGCCCGATCTTTCATTTTATGGCAGCAACTTTTGAGACCTTGGCGCATCTTCATCTCCTGATGTACGACGGCAAGGTCAAACGCATAGAAGAAGAGAACAAAGTGACGTTTGCCGCAGCATAAGGAGCGAAAAAACAGCCGCTCCTCTGTCACTGCCCAGCGCAGCACTCGTGCAGCCATGCGTTACACCATAGTCGATATCGAGACCCGCATAGATAAAAGCCTCGTCCAGGCAGTGTACTTCTCGCACGACGAGGTGTCCGAGGCAGACGCCTACACCCGGATGCAGCGGCGATTACAGGAAGAACAAGGGAATGACTTTTTTCCCTTGTCTTTTCACATTCCCATCTCGATCGCGGTCGGCCAAGTCAATGAGGAGCGCATCCTCACTGCCGTCGAGACCCTTCAGGAGCAGGAGTATCGAGAAGACACGTTAGTGCAAGCCTTCTGGCAGCGGCTCGAGCGCTTTCCCGGCACGTTGGTCACCTTCAATGGCCGTAACTTCGACCTGCCAGTGTTAGAATTACAAGCCCTCAAATATGGCTGTTCGGCACCGCGCTATTTTGGCGGGAAGGCCCGCAATCGCTATGCCGAGGAGGGCCATTACGACTTGTACGATTTTTTGACGAACTATGGGGCGCACCGGTTACGCGGAGGCTTCAATGTGTTGGCAAAAATGATCGGGCTTCCGGGAAAAACGGAGATCGATGGGTCAATGGTGCAAGCGTTGTGGGAGGAGGGCAAGCTGGCAGACATTCACCGCTATTGTCGCCACGACGTCATTCAGACGTATTTTCTCTTCCTGCGCGTCGAGCTCTTGCGTGGTCGTTTGACCGCCGCACACTACGAACAAGCGTTGGCTCGCACCTCAGCGTTTCGCGACGCCGTGGAAGCAGAAAAAAAAGAGGCAGCGATCAACGCTGCCTCTGAAGAAGAACCTTAATCTGTATGAATCGCGTTATGCTGCTTTTGCTCTCGGCATAGCATCGTTACGCCCAGCCGAAAGCGTGTGGCGACGACCGCTCACACGGCGAAACGGCGAATGGACAAACCCAGGGTCCCGTTGAGCACGCTGCGCCAGTAAATTTTCTTTCCAACGACGCAAACCTGAACGCAAATAGTTCGGTTCGATATCGAGAGCGCCGCAAATATTTTCAAACGAGAATGGCCAGCTGATGTCATCGGCACTGACCCATTCTTCAGTTTCTTTCAACAGGCGCCGCTGCCGCCGCGTGACGCCATACACAGACTTCTGGAAGGTTGTGATAGCGTCCTCCATAACCGCCAACATCAAGCGTTTCTCCGGCTGGGACGAACGCTCGGCGCGAATCCGATCAAAGAACTGCGAAGGGACAATGATGTCTGCCTCTAAAACTGCTGGGGAGTGTTCTTCTGTCCGTGGAGTTGCCATCGCCTTACCTCTCTCGCCGCTCCCTCGCGAATCCGTTGTTACCGATTGGGAGCTGTAGAGAAGCTAGCAGAAAACGTACCAAATACACGTTTTGCTCGCCCTTGAAAAATAACAGGTTTTTCCTCAAGACAAGGGGAAATATCCACCTCTCGAAGACAGGCTGTCATCTTTTCCCACAGTTCAGTTCGTGTTCCTTGTCACAAAAAAGAACAACAGGAGGAAAAAGCACTGCCTCCTCACGACGCGCTTACGACGAAACTGAACGAATCTCAGGAAGCTGAGCCAGCGCTTGCCGCATGTCTGCCTCTGAAAACTCTTGGTCTTCGAGCGCCCCAGACAGATAACGGTCGTAGGCGGTCATGTCAAAATGTCCGTGCCCGCTTAAGCAGAAGGCAATGACTTTTTTCTCGCCACTCGCCTTACAAAGGAGCGCCTCGTCGATCGTCGCTTTGATAGCATGCGCACATTCTGGAGCTGGCAGTAAACCTTCCGCCCGGGCAAACGTCGTCGCTGCCTCAAAGATGGCACGTTGCGGATAAGCAACGGCTTCGACCAGCCCGGCATGCACGAGTTGGCTTACCAAAGGCGAGTCGCCATGATACCGCAGCCCGCCGGCATGAATGCTAGGCGGCACGAAATCATGCCCAAGAGTAAACATTTTGAGCAAAGGAGAAAGCTGTGCCGTATCGCCAAAGTCGTAGGCATAGATGCCTTTCGTCAGCGTTGGACACGAAGCCGGCTCCGCCGCGACGATGCGAATTTTTTCTCCGGCAAGTTTGCGTGGAAGAAACGGAAAGGTGAACCCGCCAAAGTTGCTGCCACCACCGCAACAAGCGATCAATACATCAGGTCCTTCTCCAGCCAAAGAGAACTGCTCAATGGCTTCCAACCCGATGACCGTCTGATGTAAGAGGACATGATTCAGCACACTGCCAAGGGCATATTTTGTATCAGGACGACTGGCCGCTTCCTCGGCAGCTTCAGAGATCGCCAAACCTAGGCTGCCGGGATAATTGGGATGTTCAGCAAGCACACGCCGCCCCGATGCCGTCTCCTGACTCGGGCTAGGAAGCACGGTCGCTCCCCAGGTTTCCATCAGGTGGCGGCGGTACGGCTTTTGGTCGTAGCTGACACGGACCATGTACACTTTGACTTCGAGGCCGAAAAAAGTACCGGCTAAGGCCAACGCCGAGCCCCATTGTCCGGCCCCAGTTTCTGTTGCCAACCGCCGGACCCCGGCTTCTTTGTTGTAATACGCTTGGGCAACAGCAGTGTTGGGTTTATGACTGCCAGCGGGGCTGCCACCCTCGTATTTGTAGTAAATGTGCGCCGGGGTATCGAGCGCTTGTTCGAGACGCCGCGCCCGGTACAGGGGCGTTGGCCGCCAGAGCCGATAGATGTCTCGTACCGGGTCAGGAATTTCAATCATCGGCGCGGCGGACATTTCTTGCTCAAGAATCGCGTCGCAGAACAATGGAGCAAGATCCGCTGGCCCCACGGGTTGATGGGTAGCCGGGTGCAACGGTGGCGCGAGCGGTGTCGGAAGCACCGGGACAATATTGAACCAAGTGCGTGGGATTTTCTCTTCGCCGAGAAGAATCTTCGTAGGGTCTGTCATAGTGGACTCATGTGTGGGAGAATTTCCCCGAACCATGTCACACTTTTGCTGTTCGCGCCACTGGAAGTCGCAATGCTAAATCAATGCATCGCTCTTGCTCCTGCTCTCTTGATCTCTGGGCTCCTGTTACTCACGGCAGGCTGCGTCACCCAAACAGAGCGTATCTCTCCGCACGAACGGATTCCCCAAGACGAAAGCGTGTGGGAGGAAATCCGCCGCGAATTCGGCTGGGACGAATCTCAGACAAGTTGGACAAACGAAGCACCTTCAGAGCCCTTCTACCGACGCGCCGCCCAGGGCGTGAAAGCAACCGTGAGTGAATGGCTGCGCGACGATCCCGCCCCTGTAGACAACGAGGCCATCGAAGCTGACCGTCGCCGTTTCAACCGCAAACGTGAATCCGCCTTGCAGCAGCTGCAAGCTCAAGAAGACCCCCAATAACGCGCCGGGATCATCGTTCCGCGTTCAGTTGCCCTAGCTCCCCAAGGGACGGCGACTCGTATCTCCTACAATCAGTTTTGCCCTTTTTCCTTCTCCTCTTCCTGTGCTAGGGTGAGCGCCGACTTCAGGAGGGAACTATGGCGACGCAACAGGGGAGTAAAGCCGAATATCGAGTCGTGGTTGATCGTGACGTGCCGATGCGCACGCGAGACGGGGTAACGCTCTATTCGGATGTGTACCGTCCAGATGCACCCGGGCGTTTTCCCGTGCTGGTCGTACGGACCCCATACGACAAAAGCGTCAACATGGCGTTGACCGAGAAGGACTACTTTCCCGCGCGCGGTTATGTCGTCGTCGTACAAGACACACGAGGTCGCTTTCGTTCAGAAGGTGAGTTCTATCCATTTATCTACGAGGCCGCCGATGGGTACGATGCTGTCGAATGGGCCGCTAGTTTGCCGTGGTCGGATGGCAACGTCGGGACCGCCGGGCAATCGTACCTAGGGCTTGTGCAATACTTGGCGGCTCCGCAGCGCCCACCACATCTCAAGGCCATGAGTCCAGTGTCTGGACCAGTGACGTATTTTGAAGACTGTGTCTATCGGCGCGGGGTTTTGGAGTTGGGTTGGATGCTCGCCTATTTCGTGTCGATGGCGCGGAACACTTTGCAACGGAAAGGGCTCTACGAACAACAGAAAGCGATACTCGATAGCTACACCTCCTATCCTGATATTCCCATGTCGCCCATGAAAAAGGAGGTGTATCGTCACTTGCCTTTACGTGACTGGGGAGAGCGCTTGAAAGACGGTGCGCCGTATTTTGCGGACTTTCTCAATCACTGGACTGACGGGTCGTATTGGCACGCGACGGATCTGCGCCGGCAATTTCAGAACATCAAGACGCCGATGCTGCATGTCGGCTCATGGTACGACGTGTTTCAGTACGACACGCTCACCATGTTCAACGGGGTGCGTCAGCAGGGTATGACTGAGGAAACGCGCCGCCAACAAAAGCTCATCATGGGTCCCTGGGGCCATTTGGTGCCCTACGCGGCGCCGAATTCCAAGGGCACGGGCGAGATCGATTTCGGCCCGGAAGCGTTGATCGAATTACACGACATCCACCTGCGCTGGTTTGACTACTTTCTGAAAGGCGTGGACACCGGCATTCTTGACGAAGCACCCATCCGCTTATTCGTGATGGGCGAGAACCGCTGGCGCGACGAAAACGAGTGGCCGCTCGCCCGTACTCAATATACTCAGGTCTATCTGCATAGTGGTGGGACAGCGAACAGCATCCGAGGGAATGGACGGCTCTCTTTTGTCGCTCCTGGGGAAGAACAACCCGACCGCTACACCTATGATCCGCATGACCCTGTGCCCACCCGTGGTGGCACCACGCTAGGCATTGCCCTCGGCGTGTTCGATCAAACAAAAATCGAGGAGCGTGAAGATGTCCTCGTGTATACAAGCGACGTCGTGACGGCGGATATGGAAGTGACCGGGCCCATCGTCCTCAAGCTGTTTGCTGCGTCCTCAGCGCCGGACACCGATTTTACGGCCAAGCTCGTCGACGTGCGCCCGGACGGTTATGCACAGAACCTTGCCGAAGGCGTTATGCGTACGCGCTTCCGCGAGTCCTTGTCTTCACCCACGCTCATCGTTCCCGAAAAAGTCTACGAGTACACCATCGACTTATGGGCGACGAGCCACGTCTTCAAAGCCGGCCACCGGGTGCGCCTGGAAGTGTCATCGAGTAACTTCCCGCGTTATGACCGTAACCCGAACACTGGACATGATTTTGGCGTAGACTCCGAGCTGCACATGGCGCGGCAGACCATTTTCCATGACCAGCGCTATCCATCGCATGTACTCTTGCCAGTTATTCCGCGATAAATCACAACGTCAAAAGGGAGGCATATGAAAGCATTAGTTGTCGGGGGCACGGGGCCGACAGGTCCATATATCGTCAATGGGTTACTGCAACGCGGCTATCAAGTCACGATCTTCCATCGTGGGACGCACGAAATTCCCGAGATTCCGCCCGAGGTCGAGCATATTCATGGCGATCCACATTTTCGTGAGACCATTGATGAAGCCTTGGGAAACCGAACCTTTGATCTGGCGGTAGTAACGTACGGTCGTATTCGGTTCGTGGCCGAAGCCTTAGTCGGCAAGATGGGGCGTTTCATCGGCGTCGGCGGCGTGGCTGCCTACCGTGGCTTCATGCAGCCGCACGTGCTTTCTCCTTCAGGACTGCCGAATCCCACGCCGGAAGATTTTCCGGTAGTGGAAAGTGAGGAAGAACTACGCTTCTCTTATCTCATTGCTTCAACTGAACAAGAAGTATTGAAGTGCCATCCGACCGCCGCCTATTTCCGCTATCCATACGTGTATGGTCCTTACCAACTCATTCCGCGCGAATGGTGCATCATGCGCCGTATTCTCGATAAGCGTCCGCATATTATCGTGCCCGATGGCGGCCTCACTCTGTCTACGCATGGCTACGCCGAGAATCTTGCCCACGCCGTGCTGTTGTCCGCCGATAAGCCAAAAGAGTCCGCTGGGCAAATCTACAACTGTGGTGACGAACAGACGCTGACCTTACGGCAGGTCGTCGAAGTGATTGCCCGAGCGATGAACCATCAGTGGGAGATTGTCGAGATACCGAACGCCGTCGCCACGCCCGCCAAACCCATGGCGCTACAAGACTCGTCGCATCATCGTTTGATGGACCTCGCGAAGATTAAAAACGAAATCGGTTACAAGGATCTGTACACGCCGGAACAGGGCCTCGAAAAAACCGTCCAGTGGTACCTGAAGAATCAACCCGAGCATGGCGGTGAGATCGAAAAGCGGCTGCAAGATCCCTTTGACTACGCTGGCGAAGATCGCCTCATCGCCGTGTACAAAGAGTGTCTGGAGAAACTAGCCGCAGTCCCGTTTAACATCGACACCAGCCGCCCGCATCCGTACGCGCATCCCAAAGCGCCGGGACAACAACGCGATCATCGGGAGCGGTAAAAGGTGGCGTCATGACGTTCGACGAGGTGCTCGGGCAAATCCAAGAACTGCTAGAGCGGGAGAAGCGCGTCTCCTACCGGGGCCGAAGCTTTTGATATCGTCCGCAAAACGAGCGAGGGTTTGACACGAAAGATCTGCAAAAGGCCAAGATGCTGCTGGAAAGCCTTGTCTGATGTTAGATAAAAGAACCCAACCGTCTCTGCAAACAGTCCTCGACTACGACAGGAGTCCATGATGGCAATCGTCACGATTGAAGAAGCGCAAGTCAAACTGTCGGACTTGATCCATGCTCTCCAGCCTCATGAAGAGGTCGTTATCATCGAAAATAATCAGCCGGTTGCCCGGTTAACGCCCCTCGGAGAACACGGCCCACGGGTTCCCGGCATTGCGCAAGGAAAGGTCACCGATGCGTTTTTCGACCCCCTGCCAGCGGATGAGTTAAAGGCATGGGAATAATGAGGTACTTGCTCGATACTCATACGCTCCTGTGGTGGCTCTTTGATGATCCGAAGCTCTCCCAGCAAGCCCGGGAAACGATTGCCACGCCAGAGAACGAGATCCTCGTGAGCGCCGCGTCGGCGTGGGAAATTTCAACCAAGCATCGGCTTGGTAAATTGCCAGAGGCTGGTGATATCGTTGATCAATTCGCAGCGTACGTACAAAAGGCCCGGTTCATTGCCCTTGACGTTTCCGTTGCGCATGCGCTGTTAGCGGGTCGCTTGCCTGGGCCGCATCGTGATCCGTCTGATCGCATGCTCATCGCCCAAGCGCGTATCCTCGACGTGCCCATTGTGACCACGGACCCGGTGTTTGGTAGTTATGAGGTAGTTGTCGTGTGGTAAGGTAGGGCAGAAGAAATGACGTTTCGTGCAGACGAGAAGAACAAATGATTGGTCAAAACAGATGAAACCTATCCTCATCCTCAAAACCGGCGAACTCCCACGCCGAGTTTTCGACAATCTCGGCCCCTATGAACGCGCTTTCTTGAACATTGTGGGCGAGGAGCCGTTTGTGGTGGTCGATGCCCAAACAGATGAGTTGCCTGCATCCGACTGGGCCGGGGTGATTATCACCGGCTCACCAGCCTCGACCTACGACAACGAAGCATGGATTGCTCGCAGTGAGGATTTTCTGCGCCGCGCGGCGGATCGCTCCATCCCGCTCTACGGCGTCTGCTTCGGGCATCAACTGCTGGCGCAGACCTTCGGCGGCACGGTGGAAAAATGTCGCCACGGTTGGGAGCTCGGCACCGTGCGGCTCACGTTGACCAATGAAGGAAAGAGTGACCCGCTCTTCTCGGATCTACCGGAGGCGTTCACGGCGCACATGAGCCATGGCGATGTTGTGACGGCACTCCCACCAGGTGCCGTTTCTCTAGCGCATAACGAACATTCTCCTTATCAGTCCTTCCGCCTCGGCGATACTATTTGGGGGACGCAGTTCCATCCCGAGTTTACGCCCACCATTGTATCTAATCTGATCTATTCCTTGGCGGACCGTCTCCCGCCGGAATCGTTCCCGCGCTGGAACGCCTGTATTGATCCGCTGCGTGGCTGGCTGCTCTCCTCCGTACGCGAGGCACCGGAGGCGCAACGTTGCTTGGAAAATTTCGTCCAGATTGTGAAAGAGCGGCAGTCGCTCTAAGCGCCACCACTTTTTTTGACCTCTGCACTCCCCTTGCTGTACAATCCCCCCGTTCGGCTTCCCAGGCCCAAAGGAGGGACTCATGGCTTGGCCGGTACGTCATAAACTTGTAGGACTTCTTGCGGTTGGCAGTGCGATCAATTACGCCGACCGCGTCAATATCTCGGTTGCAGCACCGTCGATGATGGCAGCGCTGGGGTGGGAAGAAGCACGCTTCGGTCTGATCTTCTCTGCCTTTCTCTTCGGCTACGGCATCTTGCAAATTCCTGGCGGGGTTCTGGCTGACCGCTGGGGTGCTAAATATGTCATTGCTTGGGCATGTGTAGGCTTCTCATTATTTACGGCGCTGACGCCACTGGGAGGTCTCGCTTTTGGCCTCATGCTGGCCCTCCGTTTCAGCGTCGGGTTGTTCGAGTCCGTGACTTTCCCCGCCTACGCCTCACTCAACTCACGCTGGATTCCTCGCACAGAATACAGTCGTGCACAGACAATGAGTCTCTCGGGAGTGTACATCGGACAAACGCTCTCGTACCCGGTCATCACCTGGATCGTGTTGACGTTTTCCTGGCCAGCCGCCTTCTATTTCAACGCTGCGCTCGGCGGTCTCTGGCTTCTAGTATGGCTGGCCTACGCAACGAACACTCCAGCTGAGCATCCCAAAGTGACCGAAGCCGAGTTGCATCACATCGAAGCCGGGCTTTCCTCGCGATCCGACTCTAATCCGTCCTTTTGGCATGTGCTGAAGCAGCCTCCGGTATTGTTCCTCTCCCTCGCCTTTCTGTGTTTGGTCTACGGCTTGTGGATGATCGTGTTCTGGTTGCCGACCTACATGGTCAAAGCACGCGGATTTTCCATGCAAGCCATGGGATGGATTGGCATGATTCCGACCTTCGCGAGTTTTGCTGGTCTCGTCGGCGGAGGGTTTCTTTCCGATCTGCTTTTGCGTTCTGGTTTCAGCCTCCGTGTCGCACGCGCCCAAGGACCAGCACTGTGCATCGCGGCGGCCATTCCTTTTCTCGTGGCTGCTGCACTCGTACCTTGGGCATGGGTGTCGATTGCGTGCCTGACGCTGTACCTCATGCTCGCGAACGCCGCTGGCGGCGGATTTTGGTCAGTCCCGCGTGAGCTGGACTCTCAACAGGTCGGCGTTATTGCTGGCGTCATGAACTGCGCAGGAAATCTCGCTGGGATTTTCGGTCCCATGAGCGCGGGATTTTTCGTCTCCGGCTCTGGCTCCTGGGCCGTGCCGTTCCTCGTTGCTGCCGGTGTTGCCCTGATCTCTTTTCTGGTTTTGTATTTCCTGGTCGTGCCGGCACCTTTGCGCGAGGAAACTCCATTGCTTCGCCCTGTTCCATTGGAGGCCGAAGGCTAACGGACAGCACAAGGGTCAAGGCTGCAAATACGACAGCTTGACCTGCCCAGAAGCGAGAACCTGCGTCGCGTGCTGTCGCCCGGCTTCGTCATCGACCACGAGCCAAGCGCCGGTATGTACGAATCCATAGAGCGCTTCTCCAGCGTGCATCATGCGCGGATAAGTTTCGCGCGTGGTGCTAAACGGCTTCACCTCCGGCATAAAATCAAAGATGCGCGGCTCAAGAATTTGTAAGCCGGTGAATATGTAGCGCGACCGCGCCTCTTCGATAGCAAGCGTATGATCGCGAATCCGGCGAATCTGCCCCTGTGCGTTGGTTTCCAACACGCCATACTGCTCGACATTGGCATCTGGGCGTAAGACCAGCGTCACCATGGCACGATGCTGGCGGTGAAAAGCGAGAACGGCATGGAGATTGAGATCAAGAATCGTGTCGCAGTTGAGCACCACGAACGTATCGTCAGCGAGCAGCGATTGCGCGTTTTTGATGCCCCCGCCTGCCTCAAGAATGGGATCTTCTGGAGAATAGAAGATCTGCATACCGTAGCGCTGGCCGTCGCCCAACGTCGCGCGAATCGCCTCACCCAAATGGTGTAAATTGATGACCACCTCAGTAATGCCGTGAGCACGGAGGAAGAGCAGGCTGTATTCGATCAACGGACGACCAGCCACCGGCACCAACGCTTTCGGCGTGGTGTGCGTCAGCGGTTGCAGCCGTGTACCAAAGCCAGCGGCCAGGATCATGCCTCGCATAGCTCACTCCGGAAAATGCGCGGCAATAATCTCTTGCAAGCGTCGATACTGCGGCAGCCGCGCCACGACACGGCGCACGGTCGCCAGCGTCGGCGGGATATAGCGGCTGTAGCCAGTCTTTCCTTTTTCCAGCTCCAAGAAATAGAAACGCCCGACGACTTTGCACGCCTTCTGTAGCAGGCAGAGGTTGTACTCTTCCCACACTTGCTCGCGAGACATCGCGTCGCCGCCACGTGCGGTCCACGCCGCGTGGTAATACTCGACCAGTGCGTGCTCCAGTGTTGGGGTGATGATCGTCGGAGTGTCGCGGTCATTCAAGAGCGTTTCCAAATCATACGTGGCCGGAGCGAGCAGAGCATCCTGAAAGTCGATCACACGGATCGTGTCGTCTTGCTCGCCTTGCACGAACAAATTCCAACTGTGGTAATCGCGATGATTGAGAAACGTCGGCGCACGGTCAAGCGTTGACGAAATCCGCTCGAACATAGCGCGGAGTTCGCGCCCTTCCGTGTCAGACAGCGGCTGTCCTTCGCGTTTTTCCAAGCCCCACTCAATGAAATGCTCGAATTCCCACATGAACAAGCGGCGGTCGAAGCGTTGCTGAAAGGCGATGCAGTTTGCGTCGCGGCGGCGCGTGCCATCAACCTGAAGCAGCACGAGTTGATCAATGGCCTGACGATAGAGTTGTTCGACCTCCTGAGCGGACTTACCAGCAGCAACCTCTCGAAGAGGAGCATCGCCAATGTCTTCGAGCAAGAGGAAGCCGTCGCGGCTACCGTCATAATAGGTTTCCGGCACACGCATGCCCAGCGAGCGCAGAAAGCGATAGACATTGAGGTACGGCAATTCTTTCAGAGGTTCGGCAAAGACGGCCAACTCATCCGAGGACACCGAGAGTCCGCTCCCCGAGAGGATCATCATCACCGTTGTGGCTGGACCAGCGTCTTGCAGAGAAACCCGCGCATAACTGCGACTCGACGCATCGCCGGTCAGGGGAGTCATGCCGGCAAGAGAAGCCTGTTCTCCCCACACAGTTTTGATCGCGGTCTCGATTACCTGCTGTCGTTGTATCTCCATGGAGGAACGGAGTACCAAGCTGGGGAACGCCTGTCAAAGCCGCTGACCGTCGCGACGAAGGATTGCCAACTGGGAGGGCTCATGCTGAAAAGGCACCCATGCAAACCGACGTGTCGTTAGAGTCTCTTTCCCCAAGCGAGCTGATTGCGCTGGTTCATGACCTCCGCCGGCAGCTTACCGAGCGCGAGCGAGAAATCGAACGCCTCAAGCAATCAGCGCCAGAAGCACCTGCTCCGTCCGAGCAAGACGGGGATGAGACCACAGCCTCTGAGCCCGGCAGTCTCGAAGATTTGTTGGCGCAGTTGGAGCGGGAGTATCCGGAAGGGTGAGCCTGCTGGCACCCGCTCGGAATGGATTCTGGAGAGACATTTTAACGGTTGACTTCTTATCATGTCGGGCATATCGGGTTGCCATCATGGCGCTTTGAAACCGTTGATAATAGGCATGGGGCAAAACGGCCTGAAAACCTGGCTAATAGCATGTTATCAAGGCGAAAAGACAGGATAATCAATGGTTAGGCGGCTATGGCGGAAACGGATGCGGTGATAGATGATACGCCCTGATGAAGCATCCACTGTACAGAGGAGGAAAGCTATGCAGGTTAGCATTCAAAGAGGAGATCTCCCAATGAGAAGAATCAACCGCAAAACCATAGTGGTGGGCATAGCGCTTGCTCTGGGGTTTTGGGGGCTGAGTAGCAGCGCTCAGGCGGATTCGGTGCTGACCTGCCAAGTCGCGAAGGCCAAGGCAGCGCGCAGCCGGGCAACCTGCCTAGCGAGAGAGCACGAGAAGAAACTCCAAGGCAAGCCGTTTGACTTTGCCCTCTGCGAGACCAAGTTCGATAGCGCCATCGCCATGGCGGATACCAAAGCAGCTGCGAAAGGTGTGGCCTGCCGCTATATCGATAACGACGATGGGACGGTCAGTGACCTCAACACTCTGCTCCAGTGGGTGAAAAAAGTGGCCGGTAATTCCACCTCGTTTGATTCCCGAGGGGTGGGGAACTGTCTTCACTGTGTGAATGACACCTACCTCTGGAATACCGCAATGGGCGAGTGGCTGTCTGCGCTCAATGGCCGCACTAACAGTACAAACGCGCAGTCAGGTTTTGCCGGGTTCGAGGACTGGCGTATTCCCACGCACCTCGAGTTGCAGACCATTTTGCTGGAGCCGCCTCCCTGTGGGACGAGTCCGTGTATAGACCCGGTTTTTGGTCCGACTGCGGCAGGTCCTCCCATCTATTGGTCATCTACTACACGCGCCGCCCTCCCGGCAGACGCATGGACCGTCAGCTTCACCGAGGAAGTTGTGGGCCTCCCCAATGTGGGCCTCGTCAATAAGAGTAGCAGTGTCGTCGACGTCCACGTGCGTGCTGTGCGGGGCGGTCGGTGATGGATCATTTGAGACTTTAACACCGTGTGCATCCAAGAGGAGACGACAGGGAAATATTGGAACGCCGTGTAAAAAAGGAGAAGAAACCCCCACCAGAGAACCCCACAACGACAACCACCACCTCTGAGCCCCGCCGCAGCCAGGGGAATGAGGGCACGAAG
>SYOC01000344.1 GCA_005804965.1 Pseudomonadota bacterium | reverse complement strand
GGTGCACCGGGTGAGCCGCGACCGAGACGCAGCACATCCGCTCCGGCCTCAGTTAGAAGTTTGGTTGCGAAACGGCCAGTGTCGTCAGTGAGATCAAGAACGCGCACGCCTTGGAGTGCGCCGCTATTTGTCACGTTGCCTCTTTCCTGCGGAAACTCTTTGAGCGCCGATAGTAACCGTTCGGTTTCAGGTCTGCGTTATGACTGCAAGCGATGCGATTTTTCCGCTAGTTGCCCGTCTGCGTACTTATGGAGGACGCTGGCAATCAGCGTCTGATAGGGGATGCCTTCAGCCAACGCGCGTTTTTGAATGGTCGCCAAATCTCGGCTCGATAAACGAACACTGACACGTTTATCTTTCCTGAACGTGTCCTTCGCGGATTGGCGGTAACGTGCCAGCTCATTCGATTGATGGGGAATGGGTTTCCATTCTCCACGCTCGAACGACTCTAGTAATTCTCTTTCTTCTGGATCAAGTTTCCCCATTGTTCGTTTGGCCTCGCAGATGTCTTTTTGTTGCTTTGCGGCTTGGGATGATCGTTTTCAGGAATATTTCATCTTCCGTTTCAACGAGGGGAACGAGATAAACATATCGGTTGATTAATACGGAAAGCACGCGTTGCCCACCATACTTCTGCTGATTGGGATGTTCAGTCACCTCAAGAACATAGCCATTTTCTATGTGAAAAACGATCTCTTCAAATGAGATGCCGCGTTCTTGCTGCAACTTTTCATTTTTCTCTGGGCTCCATGAAAAGCGCTTCACGCGTCTGACACTAGCGCAAAGAACTTGGCAGGGAAACCGTAGATTCTCTCAATGTCCTTGATGTCACGTTCCAGCTTACGGCGGAACCTGAGCGGACAGTAGAGCGGTTTGCGATTGCCTTTACCCTCACCCGTCCTCGCTGCGCTCGTCCTGCCCTCTCCCTGCCAGGGAGAGGGCAAGAGCCTGCCCCGGACTTGATCCGGGGGTGAGGGTCCTACATCGGTGCGCACGTCACGTCCTACGACCCCTGCGCGGCGGCTAACAGTTCGGCAATCGTGGTCAATTTCTCGCGCGGTTTGCCGATTTTCTTGCCGTCAGTGATCTCGACTTGGTCGATGCGCTTCCAACCGGAAAACGTCACGGCTTGGACATTTTTTTGCGCCAGCAATGCGGGCACGGCCTCGGCATCAGCTTGAAGCCCGTTGGCGGACTGCGCCTGCGCGGCGTCGGCCAACATTACCTCAACTGTAGCCACAGAGTCCGGCTTGTTGGTGCCGATGACTCCGGACGGTCCGCGCTTGATCCATCCGGCAACGTACACCCGTGGCACGACGGCTTTGCTGCTCGAGTCGAGCACCCGGCCTTCGCGATTGGGAATGATTCCGTCACGCTCGTCGAACGGCACGTCCGGCAGCGGGTGGCCTTTGTAGCCAATGGAACGAAACACCATCTGACACGGAATTTCTTCGTAGACGCCAGTGCCTTGCGCCTTGTAGTTGCCTTTATCGTCGCGGATGAGGCGATTCTTTTCCAGCCGCAGCCCTTCTACGCGGTCGGTGCCCAGCACTTCCACTGGCGAGACAAAAAACCGCGCACGGAGCTTCTTGGCCTGGTGTCCTTCACCTTTAGGAATCTGCCCGAGCAAGGTGTCGATGTTACGCTGATGCGTCGGCTCGTCGCGATGCTCAGTGAGGAACTGGCGGTTGACCTCGTCTGGCTCGACCTCGTCGCCCCGCACGACTAAGTCCGTCCCTTCTTCGTCGAGTTCGGCAAGCTCGCGAATCTCGGGGTTAGTGAATGCCGCCTGCGCACCACCGCGACGGCCCAGCAAGTAGACATCTTGTACTGTGCTTTTTCGCAGCACGTTCAGCGCATACTCGGCGATGTCGGTTTTGGCCAACGTGTCAACCGAGCGACCAACCACGCGGACGACATCCATAGCCACGTTGCCGTTGCCGATGACCGCGACTTGCTTGACGTTGCTGAGGTCGAACTGGAGATCGCGGTAGTCCGGGTGTCCGTTGTACCAGCCGACGAAGATGGTCGCGGGATAGCTTCCCGGCAAGTCTTCCCCGGGAATGCCCATGCGTCGGTCGGACTCGGCACCAGTGGTAAACAGCACCTGATGGTAGTGGGCCAACACCTCGTCCATAGTAATGTCTTTGCCAAAGGTCACATTGCCGAAGAAACGGAAACCGGGACGGGCAGCAATTTTTTCGTACTGGCGAATAACGGCTTTAATTTTTTGGTGGTCGGGCGCGACACCGCCGCGCACGAGGCCATAGGGCGTCGGCAAGCGGTCGAAGAGATCGACGGCAATCGTGCCTCCTTCTTGTTTCAACAGCTCATCCACGGCGTAGAACCCCGCCGGGCCAGAGCCAAACACCGCAACTCGTAATGGGTTTGTCACAATATCCTCCCCTTCATTGTCTGTAGTGCGTGTCGCGCTGCCAGCAGCAAGGCTGGCAGGCGATAGTGAAATGACTATAAGCGGCCAGCGATGGCAGCGGCGAGTGCCGCTCCATCGTCGGCGTTCAACGTGCGTGCCGGCCAGCCAATGCCTAAGCCCGAGCCATCTGCATACTTTGGAATGATGTGAAAGTGTACATGCATGACCGCTTGATGGGCAGTGGCACCGTTGTTTTGCAAGATGTTGAAGGCCGTCGCCCCCGTCGCTTGCAACACCGCGCGGCTGAGGCGCGGTAACACTCGGCCTAGCGCTGCCGCAGCTTCGTCCGAGAGCCGATCGAGGGTTTCCGCTGCTTCTTTGGGAATGACCAGTGTATGGCCCTTGCTGAGCGGGTTGATGTCGAGGAACGCGAGAACCTGATCGTCCTCGTACACGCGGAAACAAGGAATCTCGCCGGCGATGATTTTAGAAAAGATGGTGTCTGCCATAGTCTCTACTCGACTGTCGATACTACTTCGCAAACGCGGCTTTTAAATGCGCGGCGGCGTCGGCGACCACTGCTTTGCCTTGGTCCATAACATGACCGAGGCTGAAAAAGCCGTGAATGGCACCATCATAACGTTTCGCTTCTACTGGTACCCCAGCTTCTTTGAGCCGTGCGGCATAGGCTTCACCTTCGTCGCGCAGGGGATCGAACTCCGCCGTGATGACATACGCAGGCGCGACGCGGCGTAGTTCCCGCCCGTGCAGGGGTGAGGCATAGGCATTCTTGCCATCTGCATCCGCAGCCAAGTACTGCTGCCAAAACCATTGCATGAGTTCCCGCGTGAGCAAGTAACCATCAGCATTCTGGCCGTACGAAGGGGTGCCGAACGTGGCATCTGTGACTGGGTACACGAGCAGTTGATAGGCCAACGTCGGTGCGCCACGATCTGCCGCCATCTGTGCGACCGCTGCTGCTAAGTTGCCGCCGGCGCTATCTCCACCTACGGCGATGCGCGAGGGATCACCACCAAACCCAGCAGCGTTCAGCACCACCCACTTGGTGGCGGCATAACAGTCTTCCGGTGCCGCTGGGAATTTATGCTCTGGTGCAAGGCGATAATCCACCGCCACGACAATGCAGCCGACTTTGTTTGCTAACTCACGGCAATTGGCGTCATGGCTTTCGAGGTCGCCGAGTACCCAGCCGCCGCCGTGAAGGACGACGAGGACTGGC
>SYOC01000343.1 GCA_005804965.1 Pseudomonadota bacterium | reverse complement strand
GTCCTCCCCAGACTTCCCAACTTACGACATAGGCTGTGTCATTTTCGTAGTGCCGCACTTTCACCAGCCCACTGCCATTGACCGCACAGCCAGAACTGCCGAACAAGAGCAAGCAGAGGAGAAGTTGCAGCCTAATGTTCAAGCCACTCGCCCACACAACGCGCCTCCGCTCTTTTCTTCTCTTCGCTGCGCCATACCAAGTATCGTAGGCTGGTGGAAATTTTAGGAAACAAACGGACGGTCTCTTTTCGGTTAAATTTTTACCGCTTGGGTTAATTTTGAGTTTCTTTGCTCTTGACTTACCGCGAGAGGTACAGCAGAGCAAAGATAAGGCGCGTCGTCCAACGAACGACAGGGAGGAGGGGAACGCTAGAAACTAATGGGCAGCCGCGCTAGCCGGGAGTCGCGGGCGACGCAGGAAAAACACGACGGGACTGAGGAAGAAAAAGAGATAGGCAACGAGGCGAAAAGCATCACCAAACGCCATGAGCAGAAGCAAACGACGCTGCAAAAACGTTGGCGCGGCCTGCCTCGGCAGTCAACGCATCAACGGACGACA
The DNA here is from genome assembly GCA_005804965.1 of Pseudomonadota bacterium. GTDB lineage: Bacteria > Desulfobacterota > Binatia > Bin18 > Bin18 > SYOC01. The sequence goes on along the minus strand of SYOC01000343.1, from coordinate 4,736 downwards.
GCAACGCCGTTCGGTAGCGCAGTCGGCAGGACATTGAGATTGGCTGAGGCTGCAGCCGCGCCAGCGTTTTGTGCTTCTGCCTTCTCCCTCTCAAGTTGGAGGAGCGAGGTTAGAAACGCGCCGTCGCGGTGCGTGGTATCAATGACCGCTTCCACAGACAGCCCGATGCGGAGGGGCTTATCCTGCGGTGGCGGCTCGGTGAGAATCACTTTCACCGGCACTCGTTGCACCACTTTCACCCAGTTGCCGGTGGCATTTTCTGGCGGCAGGAGCGAAAACGCTGCACCCGTGCCAGCTCCGAGGCTATCGACTCTGCCGTAGTAGATATGGTCAGGATAGATATCCGCGCGAATCTCGACCGGCTGGCCAACTCGCACATCGGTCAGTTGGGTTTCCTTGTAATTTGCTTCAATATACACGTGTTGTAAGGGCACAATCGCCAAGAGCGGCTGCCCAGGCTGAATGCGCTGCCCCATTTCGATGGCCTTCTTGCTCGTCATACCCTCGACTGCTGCGGTGATCGTGCAATAGCTCAGATTCAGTTCGGCTTCGCGCACAGCAGCCTCGGCTTGCTGGACTGACGGGTGCTTGTTCTGTTCGGACTGGGTGGCCAAGCCCAGGATTGCCCTGGCTTGCTCGCGTTCTTTTGCTCTGGTGACAACAGTTTGTTTGAGCTGTTCGAGCTGGCGCTGCTGAGTGCGCACGCGGGCTTGAGCGACATCGTAGTTGGTTTTGGCTTGATCGAACTGACGCGCGGCAATCACCTCTTCCAAGGACAGTTGCTGAGCGCGGCGGAAATCGAGTTCGGCTTGGTGGAACTCGGCTTGCATCGTCGCCAACTGCGCCTGCGCAGCCACAGTTTCGGCATTGGCTTCTTTGATGCGCTCCTCCGCCACTTCCACCGACACAAACATTTGCCCAACCGCGTCCTTGGCCTTCTGCAGCGCGGCTTGAGCTTCGGCCAGTCGCACCTCGGCATCGCGCACATCAAGCCGTACTAAGACCTGACCAGGTTTTACCCACCAATTATTTCTCACCAGCACTTCGGCCACCGTGCCGGGAATCCGTGAGGTCACTTGCGCCATAGTGACGCCGACATAGGCATTGTCCGTGCTCACATGCGTGGTGGAATAATCCCACGCACGCTTGCCGTAATACCCACCCACCGGCACGGCAATGAGGAGGAGCAGCAGAACAAGGACCTTCTTCTTCGACAACCGCGAGCTTTCGTTTTCGCTGATATCACTCACAAGGCTTTCCTTCTACGAGACCGTTGAATATCAAAATGAGACTTTTGGGTCGCACTCCTAGGAATACCCCGCTTCCTTCAGTCCGTCAAGGCGAAGGGTTGCTCCCCTCCAGTCGATCTGCTAGGGGGAAGGCGCAACAGCAACGAGGCCGCTTGCATCGGCAGCGGTTTCCTTTCATGTTAGCGATCTTGTTTCGACTCTTTGTCTCGATCCCAAGGAGGTGGCGCAATGTTGTATGAACAAACTCCCCACGGTGTGTTGCCCCAAGCCCTACACGATGAGCTGGCACGGCAGAACTTTATCCAGAGCCTCAAGGTGCATTTGGCCACGAAGGTCTCTCCCGGAAATAAAACCGTCTACGAACATCGGGCCAAAGCCCGATTTGAACGTGAACACCAACGCGCACCACAGGACCGGCATGAGGTCCGGCGGGTCATGAAAGATGAACCGTACTATCAAACCTGGAGTGCGCTGCTGCGCACGAGCCAAGAAATGATGTGGGATGCTGTAGCCGCGAGTGTCGAACGCCAGCTTCCCGAGTTGACCACACGCACAAAAACCAACGGCAGTACCCTGGGGTCGTTGACGCTCGATCCAACCCTCCCCATCCCGGCTTACCACACAGCGGTCGATGTCCACTGCCAGCCGGGCGGGTATCACACCGACCGAGGCGCTGACGACATCGCTGCTGGTGCCATCTATGACCGCGCAGTGCATATCTATGCGATGGGTCGCATGGGACCGTTCAACGACGACCTCGGAGCTTCGCTTGTCATGTATTTGCAAACCCAGCACCCTGGGCTGCAACCGCAGCGTATCCTTGATCTCGGTTGTTCGGTGGGACATAGCACGCTTCCCTATGTCGATGCCTATCCTGATGCCGACGTACATGCCGTCGAGGTTGGGGCACCGATGCTGCGTTACGCGCACGCACGTGCTGAAACGCTAGGGAAAAAAGTCCACTTCTCGCAACAAAACGCCGAACACACCAACTTTGCCGATGGTTCCTTCGATGTGATCGTGTCCCATATTCTTCTCCACGAGACCTCGGCCAAAGCGATCCGTAACATCATGCGCGAGTGTCATCGCTTGCTCACCCCAGGGGGCATGATGTTCCACGTCGAAGTCCCGCAATACCAGGGGATGGAGCCGTATGACCAGTTCATTCTTGACTGGGACACCTACAACAACAACGAGCCGTTCTGGGGTACGCTGCACGATATGGACTTAGTCGCGCTCGCCCAAGACAGCGGGTTTGCGCCCAAGCAAGTGGTGCAAACGATGGTCCCTAGTGCGTTTAAGGCGGCGCGGTCGCGCACACAACTTCTCCAAGGTGGCGACTTCGGTGGCGGCGGCCAGTGGTTCGTCTTTGGCGCAACGAAGTAGTGAAGTAGGCAGACCATGGCACAGAAAGCCAAAGGAAAGAAACCGACGTTCTTCGCCGATCCGCAGGCAGACAAAGTGTTGGCCATCGTCATGGCACTGGCTGGTGAAGTGTCAGTCCTGCGCGAACGGCTCGATACGGTGGAGCGGGTGCTGGACACGAAAGGCGTTCTCACTCGTCAGGACATCGAAACCTACCGACCTGATGACTCCGCAACAGAGGAGCGAGAACGCTGGCGGGCGGACTATCTGGATCGTCTTCTGCGGGTGGTCCGAGAAGAACAGGAAGCGATCATGCGCGGCGAGACGCCGGACTCCTATGAGGCCGCAGTGCAGGCGGTGTCGTCGTAAGGCAAGTTTGACAAAAAGGAGGAAACCATCATGGGTCGATTAGCAGGAAAAGTGGCATTCATTACTGGCGCAGGCTCAGGCATCGCCCGCGCTGCCGCGCAGATCTTCACGCGAGAAGGTGCGAAGGTCGTGATTGCTGAATTGAAACCGGAGCTGGGCCAAGCCGCCGAAAAGCTGGTGCGCGATGCCGGAGGCGATGCACTCTTCGTCGAGACGAACGTCACCAAGGAAGACAGCGTGCAGAACGCCATCCAAAAAACGGTCGAACGCTACGGCAAGCTCGACGTGCTCTATAACTGCGCCGGTGGGTCAGTAGTGGAAGACACCACGGTTACGAACGTAGACATGAAGGTGTGGGATCACACCCAATCCCTCGACCTGCTGGGTACGTTTCTAGGTTGCCGTTACGGCATCCCAGAGATCATCAAGGCTGGTGGCGGTACAATCATCAACATGTCGTCGGTGGTCGCTTTGCGCGGTGCGTTTCCCATTCACATCTATACAGCAGCGAAAGGTGGCATTATCGCGCTGACCAAATCACTCGCGGGTACTTACGCGCTCGACAACATCCGCGTGAATGCCATTTGCCCAGGGGTCATCCTCACGGATCGCGTGCGGCAACGCTTTGGTGAAAATCGCGAACAGCCGGGCACGATTCCGCAAACCCGCGCCATCAAGATCGATTGGAAGCAATACCCGTTCGCTACCGGCCAAGCCGAAGATATTGCCAACGTCGCGCTGTTTCTCGCTTCTGATGAAGCGCGTATGCTGACCGGCGTCATCGTTCCAGCAGATGGCGGCTTGTCCGCATACTAGAGCGGTTTGCGATTGCGTTTCCCCTCCCCCTTGCCCTCGCCCTGGCAGGGAGAGGGCAGGACAAGCGCAGCGAGGACGGGTGAGGGTTCCACAGTCATTATCTAGAGTACACTATGAAACATACGCACACACGTAAAATCATCGTCCTCATCGGAAGTATCGCTCTGGCCATGAGCATCGGATGCAGTACCGCCAAGTCCGTCGTCTCGGCGGTGCCGGGCGCTTCGTACGTGCCAGGTTTGGAAGCCGAACAAACGAGCGGCCCGGCAGTCGGCGCAAAGCTGCATTTCAAGCTGACCCCGGATGAGGCACTGAAAATCCTCGCCACAGTAGCTCCCGCCCACGGGTGGGAATTAGACGCCGTCGGCGAACAATACGACTTACAAGGACTGCGGGGGAAATACTTTCGCTTGCTCACCCGACGGTTTATCGGTGGCGTGTTCGAGATCAACGGTGTGTTTTTCTCAGAGCCGACGGGGACCTACATCGTGATTGGGAAGAAGGACACTGGATTCCCGCAAGATTTGATCGAGCCGTTTACCGCAGCTGTGGTGGCCAAGACCGGTGAGGGCCAAGTTCCCGCCGCTGCCGCCTCGGCTTCAGTCGAGGGTAGCGCTGCGCAGACGCAGTGAATTCATCACCACCGACACCGAACTCAGCGCCATCGCCAGAGCAGCGAGCATTGGATGTAAGAGCATCTGAAACGCCGGGTACAACACTCCGGCGGCGATGGGAATGCCAATCACATTGTAAATAAAGGCCCAGAAGAGATTCTGGCGAATGATCTGTATCGTCCGGCGCGAGAGCTGAATGGCAGTGACCACGCCTTGGACGTCGCCACGTAATAAGGTGATATCCGCCGCCTCAATCGCCACATCCGTCCCGGTACCAAGGGCAATGCCAACATCAGCCTGGACAAGCGCGGGTGCGTCATTG
>SYOC01000342.1 GCA_005804965.1 Pseudomonadota bacterium | reverse complement strand
GCGGTGGAAGCGGGCTGGGCTGCCGTAGCAAATGGCGAACGTGGCATGGCATTGTCTCCGAGGATGCTTCTGAGAATAATCACTCAACCTCTTCTCTTTACAGCACTTTGTCCGGTTCGTACAACTTGCAACCAGTTCAAAAGAAAAGCGAGATGCTGCTGATAACGGATGCTACCGACGAGCAGGCTTTGATGAGCGAGAGATCGCGCCTGAAAGGACCCAAGCCCGCGCCGCAATTCATGAGATGTGTTGAAGATCACCGTCTTCTGTTCGAGAGCTGCGAGGAAGATATCGGTAGGAAGCAGGGCTTTAAGATCTGTTCCGGCGGAGGGAGGTGCCTGACCGACAGTGATGACATGTTCCGGGCTTTCCTGCTGACGGTCAAGAAGGACGAGCAAGGCACTACGGCAGGGGAGCAAGCGGCATATTTCTTACGTGAATTGTTGAAGTAACACTGGAAGAGTGAGGTTGGGAAGCGCTTTATGGACAGGGATTAGTTGCGTCGTGGGAGGCATCTCTTTGGTGTGCGGAACATCAGCTGATGATGTCGCATTCCTGAAAGAAGAGAGCCATTGCTGGCCGAGCAATGCGGTCAGCCCGACACACGCCCAGCGCGCAGTCAGGTCGAGCCAGGAGGCATCGAACCCTAGCCAGGAGAAGAAAATCGCCAGAGAGAGTGGAATTCCCCATGCTAGTCCAAGGCTCAACCATTGAGGGAGAATGGCACGCGACGCATGGTGTGAGGACCTCGCGTAGGACCGACTCGATGCCGAATTGGGTGATGGTGTTTGCAGCATGTTGAGTGGCTCCCTTTTTACCTTGATCGTGGCTTGTTTGTCCAGCGGCCCGGGGTGCAAAACTGCCGAATTGTGATTTTAGGCTTTGACCTCGACTCCGGCCAACTTTTCGAGCACCTTGACGAGAGCTTGGGTACCTTCGTCGCCAGCGCCGGATGTTTCCAGGGCGTTAAACAGACTGTGGACGAGGCCAGTGGCTGGGAGTGCCAGATGCAAGCGGTCTGCTTCTTGGAGCACCAGCCGTAAGTCTTTCTGTTGAAGTTTCACCATGAACCCTGGAGCGAAATCGCGCTGGAAAATGCGGGGGCCGAGGTTGGAGAGTTGCCAGGACCCGGCCGCGCCCCCGCTAATCGCTTGATGCATTTTTTCTAGGTCTATGCCTGCCTTTGCCCCGAAAATCAAGGCTTCGCTCATGGCCAAGTTCGTCACGGCAACGGCAATCTGATTGCAGAGTTTCGTAAGTTGGCCAGCGCCGGTGCCACCTACATGAATAATATTCTTGCCCATTGCTTGCAGAATCGGCAGACATGCGGCAAAGGTCGCGTCTTTGCCACCGACCATGATGGATAAAGAGCCGGCAATGGCACCGCCTTCTCCACCGCTGACTGGTGCATCAAGGAACTCGCTTCCTGTCGCTTGCACAGCGGCGGCAATTTCTCGCGTGGCGCTAGGAGAAATCGTGCTCATATCGATGATCATGCTTCCTGGTCGAAGCCCCGACAGCGCACCCTCTTCCCCCAAGATGACTTGCTGAACGTCTGGAGTGTCGGTGACCATGGTGATGACAACATCGGCATGCTCCGCGACTTCGCGGCACGAGCGTGCGCCCTCGGCACCTGCCGCCATGAGTTCTTCTACTGCACTGCGGCGGCGACTGTAGACTGTCAAGGGAAAGCCGGCCTTCAGGACATTTTTAGCCATCGGCTTGCCCATAATCCCGAGACCAATCAAACCGATACGTTTGTGCATAGCAGTATCCTCCACCGAACGACGTGCTCCGCATTTTGCGTGAAGCTGACGGCACTGTCAGGAGGGGCGGCACCCATCCCGACCCTTGGACGTCAGTGCTGCACCTGTCGGTCAGGACGTTGGGCTATGAGAATGGGCAATGAAGCGAGACGGGAGGAATGTCGTGGCGTGAGAGAGGGGGATGCCGTTGCGGCATCCCTTGGGAGAGGTGCAGGAAAAATTACGCGTTTTCCCACGTGAGTTCTTGGAAACCATCGGCTTCTTCTTCGCCAAGAAGCAATGGTTCCTCGGCTTCTTCCTTTTCCCAGACTTCGTCTTTTTCTGGTTCGGCTTGAGCCGGGCGCGGGCGACCGCGCATCTGCATACGGTTGCGCACTTCACGCCAATGAAAACTCTCGGGTGGGCTTTGCAACCGCTGGAAGCTGGCAAGCAATAACTCTTTGCTGTCGGCTCGACCGAAACAATGGTCGCCAATCCACATTTCCCAGCCTGCCCGCACACTGCCGTCTGGTGCCACGATATTTCGGCTCACGAAGGTCGGCGTGGGCACTAAAAGCTGGGCTGGCGGTGCCGCTGGCGTCTCCGAGGCGAGGATGAGATCATCCTCGTGTTCTTCCGACTCGCCATCCTCGTCAAATTCGGCGACAGGAGCTGCTTTGGGCTTCGCAGTAGCACGTTTGCTGGTTGGCAGAGCGCGCTTCAGGCTCGGCTTGGCTTTTGTGCTCGATTTTTCCTGCTGTGCAGGACGACCTCTCATAGAAATTTCCTCTTTCGGCTTCTTCGGTGATTTCCAGAAGAAGGCTAAGGGTCAATAGCTATCCCACCACTGTCCGTTTGCGAAATGCTGTTCGGTGCCACCGACAGAACGGAAGTGATGAGGGCATCAACTACTACTGATGAAAGGAGAACGATGAGTAAGAGGCTGAATTATAACGTTCATCTCTGGGATAGAGAACTGCCAGAGCAAACTCCCATTTTTCGACGGGTATTTCAATCCCCCATTCGAAGCCAGAGCCCTTTTAGATACGAGCCCTCGGAGTGAACAAGGTTCACGGGGTGATCGCTCGCCGGGCCGAGATGTCCCAGGAGCTGCACACGCTTTCTGGCGTCGGCGGCAGCGAACAGAACAGTCTGGGTAAACTCGGCCACAGAAACGTGCTGCGAACAACTGAACGTCAACAAGTGTCCTCCCGGTGGGAGTTTCCTCAACGCTTGCAGGTTGATTTCTTTGTAGCCTTTCAGCCCAGCATGCTGATCCTGACGACGGCGAACGAAGGGTGGCGGATCGAGGATGATAAGCCCAAATTGCTGCGGTGCGTCCCGCAGATAAGAAAACATGTCGGCTTGGAGAAACGAGCTGTATTCGAGAGGGAGGGCGTTTCGTGCCCAGTTGCGTTGGGCAAGCTCCAAGGCAGTCGCCGAGCTGTCTATCGAGAGGACACTGCGGGCACCGCCTTTGGCGGCAAAGATGCCAAACCCTCCTGTGTAGGAAAACCCGTTTAAGACGTCTTGTTCGGCAGCCAAGGTACGTGCCAATGCGCGGTTGTCGCGTTGATCGAGAAAAAAGCCGGTTTTTTGGCCGCCTTGAGGATCGACCAAAAACTGGCAGCCATTCTCCTGGATCTCAACCATAGGTGGAGGTTCATCGCCCCAGAGCACGCCAGCGGCATTGGGCAAGCCTTCTTCGCGGCGGACATTGCCTTCGCTCTTTTCATAGATACCCTGCGGGGACAGCAACGCTGCGAGCCTTTCGGCCAGCAGCGGCTTGAGCAGTTCCATGCCAGCCGTTAGGCACTGGCAGACAACGAACCGATCGTAGACATCGGCGATGAAACCTGGCAGAAAATCACCTTCGCCGTTGATGAGACGGTACGCCGTCGTGGCCGGAGGGACGAGCGCCCGACGCAATGCGTAAGCAGCGCCCAAGCGTTGGTCAAGGAACTCTGCATTAATTAGGGTGTCGGTCGTCGTGAGCATACGCACGGCGATGGAGCACTGGGCATTGTGATAGCCAATCCCTAGTAAGTTGCGGTCAGCAGCTAATACACGTGCGAGCCCGCCTGCTGTTGCTTGTCCTTCGACGCGATCAATGGCTCGCGAGAAAATCCACGGATGCCCGGCGCGTACCGGGCCTTCGCGTCCAGGCTTGAGCGTGAGGGTAATCACGCCGTCCTCTCATAGATTCCACTCTTGCCGCCAGTTTTCTTTTGCAAGCAAATGTCTGAGATGACGATACTTTTGTCCACAGCTTTACACATGTCGTAGATCGTCAACGCAGCGACGGAGACAGCAGTGAGGGCTTCCATCTCTACGCCGGTTTTCGCCTCGACTTTTACCCGTGCTTCAATCGCGATAGTGCCGGCTGCTTCGTCCGAGTGAAATTCCACTTTGACTGAGGCAAGCGGCAACGGGTGGCAGAGCGGAATGAGATCCGGCGTCTTTTTGGCGGCCATAATGCCGGCAAGCCGTGCGGTCGCGAGAACATCGCCCTTCGGCATTTGCCCGGCGGTAATGAGACGAAGTACTGCCGGCTGCATACGCACTACACCAGTGGCAGTCGCTTCGCGCACGGTGACGTGCTTGGCGGCGACATCCACCATGTGCGCTCGTCCTTGAGCATCGACGTGACTGAGTTTCTTCATCGTTCCACCAGGGGAATCACTTCGTTGACGAGCATGTCTAATGACTGCATGACCTGCGCCATTGGCTGTCCGGGGAACTGCATGCGCAAGATCATGATGTCGATCTTGGCCTCGTCTTTATAGCGACGCAGTTCACGCGCACAGGCTTCGGGGTCACCGATAATGTGACGATCTTTGCGAAACCGGTCTGACTCGATGTAGGGATCATGTGGGTCGCGCACCCGTCGACGTGACCCGTCGGCGTTGGTGTCGTACAGCGCGACCCACGGTGGGCAATACACCTTCTGGTACACGTGTAAGAAATACGGTTTCACTTCTTCCCACGCGCGTTGCGAGTCATCCGCGACATAGAACTCGCGGATGAGCGCACGAGGGAAATGCGACGGATCATGCCCGAATTCAAGAAGCGATTGGGTGTAATCCGCGAACTCAGCAATAGTCTCTTCTAGGTTCGTTACCAAAGAGATGAGCAGCGGAAGCCCTTTCTGCGCGACTTTGCGGCGAGAGCTTGGCGTGCCTGCGCCGAGCCAGAGACGCATTGGATTCTGCACGGGAGCCGGCATGAGACGGGCATCATGCACTTGGTAGTATTTGCCACTGTGACTGAAACGCTCACCGGCCCAGGATTTGCGGATAATTTCGATACCTTCGTTTGTGCGCGACACCCGTTCTTTCTGATCCATGCCGAACCCTGCGAACTCGTGAGGTCGATAGCCACGACCAATGCCCAGCTCGAAACGCCCGCCGGAGAGCACGTCGAGGACTGCGGCATCTTCGGCTAGCTTCAATGGATGGCCGTAGAACGGAAGTAACACCACACCTTGTCCAATGCGGATCTGCTTCGTGCGTCCGGCAATAGCGGCAGCGGCGATCATCGGCGAAGGACAGTAGGCGTCGTCCATGAAGTGGTGTTCAGTCAGCCAGACTTGGTGCAAACCGAGTTCATCAGCGCGAGCAATTTGTTCAAGGGCTTCGGCGTACACTTGTTGCGGTGTGACGCCGAACTCAGGCGGTGCCTGTAAGCTATAAAAGATGGCATATTTCATTGGGGTTCCTCGCGAAACTAGGGCAAATGGCTCCCGACGCTGCAGAGTATCTGAGATGACCTTTCATATTAGGTACAGCACCTCAAGTGCCGTTGAGCTTTGATGACGAGGGCGGGATCGACAATTTTTGCAATGGAGTTACAACGCGGAAAGGCTGGAACGGAAGGTTAGGCTGCTGCTGTCCAGGTAATCTTAATTTTTTGGACAACAATGCACTCTTTTTTGTCTCTGCTTTTATTTGAAAAGCTTTCTATATGTGACAGAGTCACCGACCGCTTTGCTGAAGGCTTTTCGTAAGGAGCACTTCATACGCCTGGAAGCCCTGCCGCTGGTACAGTTTCACCGCTCCAGTATTGGCGGCAAGGACTCCTATCTGAAGGGCCGCCGCCCCTTGGCCGCGTGCAAACGCTTCGGCCTTCTGCAGCGCATCCTCGGCCTGATACTCGCGAATCATCGACATCGCGTTCCTCCTCTAAAAGCGCACTCCTCTCACTAGCTCACACACCTGTACGCTATATTCTTTGAAGAATTTCGTCCTACCTAAGGCCTGGGCCGCTTGATGCTCGGGGTGATCGCGCCACCGCATCTGATTCTCTATCGTGTCAAATTCTACCAGCGTCAATCCTTCCCCATCCTCCGCCTGAAAGTCTTTGACACTGAGGAAACCCGGCAGACCTTGGACAAGAGTGAGCATCCGTTGGGTGAGGGATTCCAATTCGGCTAAGTTTGCCTCTTCTCGTACGCGCACGCGGAAAACTGTAACAACCATATCCTCTCCTTGTGTCTGGTTTAGATGCAAGTTCCTCACTGCGGTTTCTCGTGCGCAGAGGAGACGGTTTCGTGGTTCGCTCTGTGACACTGGGGCAGCGTCCGGCAAATCAGCTCGAAAAGGTATTCAAGCTGCCGATAGGTCTGCTTGCTCCAATTCATGAAGCCTCACACAAACCGCAGCAGCCGATCCGCGCGTTGCAGCTTGGCTTTGATGGGAAGTCCGAACGGGCAAGCTTGCTCGCACGGTGCCGTGCATTCTGTACATTGCGACAGGGCACGGGTCTGGAGCACCCGCGCGTATTTCTCCATGCCTAGCCGCTGCTGGCCGTAATTTTCGTAGTACATGGCGTAGCGCAGGATGTCGTCGATCGGCATCTCAGCCGGACACGAAGACAGGCACGCGCCGCAGCCTGGACGGCAGTAGTCGTTAGAAACAAGTCGGTCGTATTTTTCCAGCAGATGCAGGTCGGTCTGTTGTAGCGGCTGGCCCGAGGCATGGAGGTATTCGTCAATTTGCGAGAGCGAGTTGATCGACACTACGAGGCCACTCACGTCCTCGTTCGTGAGTACCCACTTGAACGCGGCTTGCGCGAACGACTCGCGGTCCGTGGGTGTGAAGTCCGACAACGCGGTGTGCTTCGCCCCTTTCAAGGTCTTCATTGCCACCACACCGACACCTTTCTGTTTGGCATCATGAAAGATGGTGGTGAGGTCAGGCCAGTTCCTGAAGTTGTAGGCGACCATGATGACGTCGAAGCGCCCAGAGTCGACGGCATGGCGCATGACTTTTTCCAATTGTGGCGTATGCGATGACACCCCGAGGAAGCGCAGCTTGCCCTGTTCCTTCAAGCGGTCGAAGGCTTCGTGGATGTTGGGATTCATCAGCCGTTCAATCGAATTCACGGCGTGGATGTGGGCGAGGTCCAGATAGTCCGTGCCCAGTCGCTTGAGGCTGCCTTCGACGGTGGCGATCACCTCTTTGACGGGAACATCGTTGTCAAGATGATCTGACGGCGTACAAAACTTCGAGGCGATGAACAGCTTGTCACGCGGAAAGCCTTTGATGCCCTCGCCTAGAGTTTGCTCTGAGCCAGCGTGTGAGTAATCAGGCGAGGTATCGAAGTAATTCACGCCGCGCTCTAGCGCACTTTTGACGGTTGTCACATTGTCCAGGCCGGAACAACCGAAGGAGATGTCGGAAATCTGCATGCCGGTGCGCCCCAGTGGGCGATAGCTGCGGATGCGCGACTCCTGCCAGTCCTGGCTTTTTTCCTCTGCTTCTTTCGGGGCGCGGCTCAATAAGAAGAGTTGCGATTTATATTCGCATCCAGCGGCGACGGCACCACCAGCCGCCGCTGTCGCCACGGCGGTGCGAAGAAATTGACGGCGCGTAGGGGGAGCACTTGGAGCTGCCGGGGCTGGGGCTACTTCGATGAGATCAGGAGTGCGTTTGTTCATACCCTCTCTCCTATCTGGTTGAGGGAGAAGCCTCAGTGAGGCGTCGTTATTCCAGAGAGAAACGATGAATCGAGGCTTCTCTTGTGTGAGTGTCGAAGACCGCATACGCACCACGGCGGTCTTGATCGCGCGGCTGCGAAGGCGAGCCAGGATTGATCACGGTGACACCACCAACCCGGTGGATCAGCGGCACATGCGTATGACCGAAACAGACGAGGTCATGGTCAAGGGTCGCAAATTTGGCGAGGCGAGGGCTACCTGGATAGATATATTCGTCATGCGGTTCCCAGGGGCTGGCGTGGATGAGCAGGACGCGGACGCCATCGACCTCCAGTTCGCGCGAGAGTGGTGCCGTGGCGAGGAAATCGAGACTCTCGGCTGTAAACGTCTCTCGGCATTTTTTGAGATACGCGGGATTGCGTCCGCCGAACAACACGACTTCATGATTGCCTTGGATGCAAATGACCTGTGCCTGTTGCAGCACCTCAACGGTATCGGCGCAGAAGCGATACTCGCTGACCGCGTCGCCAGGGCAAAGGAGCGCATCGACCGACGGCATATCTTCGAGCGCCCGGCGTAGGGCGCGTGCATCAGCATGAATGTCCGAAACGATCCCGATTTTCATGACGGACGTTGTATGGGCTTCTCGGCGAGCAGGCAAGAGGCGCAATGCCCCAAAGCGTGCAGCGTACACGTCTCTTGTCCACTGTATCGCTCTTCGCTACAAGACAACCTGCATCCCAAATCGAAGGAGCCTCACCATGAAGAGATACGCTGCTTTTGCCGTTGCCGTTTCTCTCTGGGGAATCGCTGCTGTGTCATCGGCAGGGACCATCGCTAGCCCAGCAATACCGACCGGACCGTATAATAACGCCGGTGCCTGCTATATCCGCAATGCCGGGTCTGATCCTGTCTTGCTGACTGTAGCCATGACGCGAGGGGATGGGACGGCAATCCCCGCGAACTTCGATGGCTGTAGCGGTAACGCCCTGGCCGCAGGGGTAACTTGTGTCGTTTTAGTTTACGACCTACCCGACAATGTTTCTTTCGCCTGCTCAGCGACGGCAGACGGTAAAACGAAAGAGCTGCGCGGCACTGTCGAGTTGCGAGAGATTTCGCCTCTTCTGCGCGTCATCGCTGCTGCGGACCTGCGATGATGGGAAGAGGCTTAGCGCGGCTGTTGCCTGCTTGCGCGACCGGGCCCTCGCCTTGGTCGCTCTTTAGGAGAAGTGTTATGAAAACTGCTGTCATGCTCGCTGTCGTTGCTTGTCTTGTCGGGTCGGCCAGTCTCGCTCGGGCCGGCCAAACGCTTGCCAGCCCTACCGTCTTTGGCGCTACCAACCAGAACAGCGCCCAATGTACCATCCGTAATGTCGGCAACTCGTCGATCCCCGTAAGTATAAATATTGTTGATGAATCCGGGGTACCTCTGTTGAGCACGAACTCTTGCGGGACGCCGGCTGTCGTGACGCCGGGGCATGCGTGCATCGTGACTGCCCAGATTAGCTCAGGAGCTGCCTATGCCTGTTCGGCGACGGCATCCGGTAGCGTCAAGAAACTGCGCGGCATCTTGGTTCTGTATCACATTGACATTGGGTCAGGGGGAACCCCGCCTCTGATTCCCCGGAGATCGGCAGAGCTGCGGTAGGGGATGTCAGAATGGCCGGCCTCTGCTGCACTTACGGTTAGCTTTCGCCGACGAGGGTGCGTTCGATTCGTTCCTGAGGCAAGAGCCCGAGGTCTGGCAAACCTGGCTGGTCGCACCCTTCCGCTAGCACGTTGAGCACCAGATTACTCACCACGCGCTCTTCTCCCGCACGATCCCGCGCTCCCTTCGTAAGCGTGAGGGAATACACAATCGTCGAGTTCGCCGTGCACAGGCCAACGTGCGCACGGTGATCGCCCTTCTTGGGGCGGTCGGTGGCCAGTGTGGCTGTACACGCTAACCCAATGACAGGAGTCGTTACCTGGTCTCGTAACTGCTGCGCCCGTCGATACGCGGCCTGCGCCATTGCTGCCGCCGTTTCAACTGACACTGCTTGCATTGGCGCAGTTCTGAGAAATTCCGCCAACGCTGGGTCGCTGTAGGGCACGAGTGCTTCGAGGACTGTCTTCGATGCGCCAGGAACGGCCAAGAGATCGGCGAGCGCCTGAGTGCCGCCGCCGGTGACGACGAGGACCGCCATTGTTGGGCTGGCGTGGATCTTTGCGATGAGGGAGGACATGGGGAAGTCGAAAGGCAAGAGGAGAAATCAAAAGGCAAAAGTCGAAAAGCAAAAGTCAAAAATTGGAAAGAACATTTATTTTACTTTGCCTTTCCTAGTAGTCAGTCAGGAAAGTTTTGATGGATAGTCAAGGGAATGTCATTCCCGCGAAAGCGGGAATCCAGAAGGCTCAACCTCAGGCCAGTACGGCATTTGTCTGGATGCCCGCCTGCGCG